>JAGWNX010000010.1 GCA_028872955.1 Acidobacteriota bacterium | reverse complement strand
AACCGAAGTCAAACGGATTGTAGCCACCTGTGATGCGCACCTGCTGCAGCTGATCCTGCTCAATCGCGATGCGCCACGAGCCGCTCCACGCCAGCGCCCCGGCCCATACGTCGCCAGACTCCTCATCCGGGTGCTGGCCGCGCTCGATTGCGAACCACGGGTTATTCTGGTGGCCCGTGGAGCCACGCTTGCTCTCCAGCACGGTCTCTCCGGGGCGCACGGCCTGTTGCTGCAGCTGCGTCTCGGCGGCCCAGCGCCCGCTCAGGTAGTGCAGGTTATAGTCGGTGCCGCGCGGCAGGTTCCAGGTGGCAGCCGCTACCTCCTCCAGTGTTACCGGGGCTGCGGTCTTGTTCGTGATGACGGCGCTGCGACCCACCACACCGGTTGCGTGGTCAATCGTGTAGTGCAACTCCACAAAGAGCGCCCGCTCCACGTCCTTCAGCGTAATCACCAGCTCGTTCCCGCGAATGCTGTGCGTCTGGTACTTCAGCACCAGGTCGCGGTTCCCATCCGGGTAGGTCACCTTCAGTGCCGTCTCGGTATAGATGCCCTGGCCCCATCCGCTGTACTCGCTGGGTGTCACGCTGCGGGTGGAGTCAAACGAGGCCACCTCGGCCATGCGTCGCGGAGCCGGCAGCCTGTCGGTGCCAGCAACGGCAGCGCCCCAGTACACCGGTTGCAGCTCCTGCGCTTCGTTGATGCCGAAGGCGTAGGTGACGCCACCCGCATCCAGACGAAAGACGTGGGTTGCGTCGTCATAGTGGATGTCGTTCTGCGCGAATGCCTTGCTTCCAGACAGCAGCAGAGCGCCGATCAGGGCCGCCTGGCCCAGCCATGTACCCGTTTTCATTGGTCTCGTTTCCTTGATGTTTCCTGGTGCGTCCATCGTCGTGCCCCAACATCCTAGTGCCTGTCAGGACGGGCTGTCAGCGAGGCAGTATCGCAGCTATCGGGAGCTGCGCGGCACAGGGCCGGTCGACTGTCGCTTCACAAACTTTGGCTTGATCATCTGCTCTTCGCCGTGCACAGGCCCGGGTGTTTCGTTCCGGTTGACGGAGAGCAGCGCTTTGAAGGCGGCGTTGGCGATCTCGGCGCGAGGCAGGCTCACGGTCGTCAGCGGCGGCATGGTAAAGGCACTCAGCTGAATATCGTCATACCCTACAACGGAGATGTCCTCCGGCACGCGCAGGCCCGCCTCGTGTATAGCACCCATGGCACCGATGGCCGTCAGGTCGTTGGAGGCCAGTACTGCCGTGGGTCGCGCGCCAGAGGCAAGGATGCGCTTCATCGCCTCGTGCCCGCCATCTACACGGTGGTTGCCCTCCGCAATCAGCTTCGGATTATCGTCCAGATGGTCGCGGGCCGCGCTCTCCATAAAAGCCTTATAGCGCATGCGTGCCGAGGCGAGCCGCATGGGGCCGCTGATAAACGCAATGCGCCGATGGCCAAGCGCAATCAGGTGATGCACCGCTGCGTCGATGCCCGCCGAGTAGTCGATGCGCACGCAACTCACACCTGGTGACGGCGAGCCGGTATCCAGAAACACCAGCGGTATGTGCCGACGGCTGAAGACCTCCACCAGCCGATCGTCCATCTCCGAGGTCATAATCGCAACGCCGTCTACCTTGCGCTGCAGCATGCGCGTCACGCACAGCTTCATGCGCTCGTTGTCGTAGTTGGTGTTTGCGGTCAGCACCTCTTGCCCGTGGGCTACGGCGATGTCTTCAAACGACTTCACCAGCTCGGGGAAGAAGGGGTTGGTGATGTCGGAGATAATCAGCCCATACAGGCTGCTCTTGCCGGAGCCCAGCGCACGCGCGTTGGTGTTCGGGTAGAAGTTCAGCTCCTCGATCGCGCGCCGCACACGTTCGGCCGTTCGCGGACTCACCTTCGCAGAGCCGTTCATCGTCCTGGAGACGGTGGCGGTGGAGACCTTGGCCAACTTGGCAACGGCTTTGATATTCATGGGGCTGCGCTGTAGACAGCGACTCAATTGTACTCGGTTGCAGCTAGATGTAAACAGTTACATTCTTTTCGTGTATCGTGATCTTCGCGCACTAAGTCGGCTGCACGCTCGCCGCGCTCCACCATCTCACCCCGACCTGTAAAGGAACCCCGATGCGATCTCTTCTGCTCGCCCTGCTTGCCGCTACGCTTCTGCCCTCGGTGGCCTGTGCCGCCGCTCCCGCGCGCTGGACTGAGGCCCGGGCGAACCAGTGGTACGCCAGGCAGCCTTGGCTGGTCGGCTCCAACTTCATCCCCTCGGACGCCATCAATCAGTTTGAGATGTTTCAGGCGGAGACCTTCAACCCGGCGCTCAACGACAAGGAACTGGGGATGGCCGAGAGCATCGGCATGAACACGATGCGGGTCTTCCTGCAGGACCAGCTCTACACCTCAGACCCTGCAGGCTTCACCCATCGGCTCGACGCCTTCCTGGCCATCGCGGCAAAGCACCACATCCGCCCGCTGCTGGTGCTCTTTGACTCCTGCTGGGATCCCAACCCGCACCTTGGTCCGCAGCACCCGCCTATCCCCGGCGTGCACAACTCCGGCTGGGTGCAGAGCCCCGGTGCCAGGGAGCTTATGGACCCGGCCTATGAGCCGAAGCTTCAGGCCTACGTCAAAGGCGTCGTCGGTGCCTTTGCCAAGGACGACCGTATCCTGGGTTGGGATGTCTGGAACGAGCCGGACAACGGCAATGCGGGCTCCTACAACGACCCCCCGCATAAGGCAGATCGCGTGGCGCAGTTGCTGCCGCAGGTCTTTGCCTGGGCGCGCGAGGCCGGTGCCACCCAGCCGCTGACTAGCGGCCTGTGGAACGGGAGCTGGAGCGACCCCGCCAAGGAGAATGCCGTGGTTCGCATTCAGCTCGCCGAGTCCGACATCCTCACCTTCCACAACTACGGCTGGCCAGAGGAGTTCGAGGCGCGCATCGTGGAGCTGCAGCGCTACCACCGGCCCATCCTCTGCTCGGAGTATATGGCCCGCGGCGCGGGCAGCACCTTTGACAACTCGCTCCCCATTGCGAAGAAGTACAACGTCGGTGCCATCAACTGGGGCTTCGTCGCCGGCAAGACGCAGACGTACTTCCCCTGGGACTCCTGGCAGAAGCCGTATGTGCTCTCGCAGCCCACGGTGTGGTTTCACGAGGTCTTCCGGCAGGACGACACGCCGTACCGGCAGCACGAGGTCGACCTGATCCGCCAACTGACCGGTCGCGGAACCACATCGACGCAGTAACCTTGCAGAAAGGCAGGGTCCTCCCATGGTGTCGCTCACACTCGCATCTTCGCTGCTGCTGGCGGCTTCGGCCGCCGCGCAGCAGGCTGCTCCCACGCCGCCGCCCGGGCCATCTTCACCACCCGCGACTGTGGCCCAGGCCGCGCAGGCCAACTTTGTTGATACCGCTGCGCAGATGGGTGTGCACTTCACGGGCGTCGCCAGCCACACCTCGCACAAGTACCTGATGGAGACCATGGGCTCTGGCGTGGCGTCGTTTGACTACGACAACGACGGGCTGCTTGACCTCTACTTCGTCAACGGCGCGCCCCTGGCCGATCCCACCCCCCACGGCACGATTCCGCAGAAGGCCTCGCCGGCAGACTGGAACCGCCTGTACCACCAGAAGAAGGACGGCACCTTTGAGGATGTGACCGCCAAGGCCGGCCTGCAGGGCGTTGGCTATGGCATGGGCGTCGCCGTGGCCGACTACGACAACGACGGCAACGAGGACCTGTACGTCACGGCCTTCGGCGGCAATCACCTGTACCACAACAACGGCGACGGCACCTTTACGGATGTCACTGCCGCCTCGGGCACGGGCGGCCCCAAGACGCCCGGCCAGTACTGGTCCACGTCGGCCGCCTGGGTGGACCTGGACAACGATGGCAAGCTGGACCTGATCGTCCTGCGTTACGTCGTCTGGGACTTTGACGACATCTGGTGCGGTGAGCACCGCGAAGGCTATCGCAACTACTGCCACCCGGATCTGTTTCCCGCGATCGCACCGCTCGTGTACCACAACGATGGCAACGGCCATTTCACTGAGGTTGCCAGCAAGATTGGCCTGGACAAGCCCGGCAAGGGCCTCGGCATTGCGTTTACTGACTTTGATCGCGATGGCAGGCTCGATCTCGCCATCGCCAACGACTCCATGTTCGAGTTCCTCTACCACAACAAGGGCGATGGAACGTTTGAGGAGAGTGGTTTCAACGCAGAGATCGCCGTGGACGGAAACGGCCGCACCTACGCGGGTATGGGCATCGACTTCCAGGACTTTGACAATGACGGTCTGCCCGACCTGGTCATCACCAACCTGGCCAACGAAAAGTATGCGCTGTACCACAACAACGGCGACGGTACCTTCACCTACGCCACCTACACCTCAGGCCTGGCACGCATCACGCTGCTGCACTCTGGGTGGGGTATTCACTTCTTTGACTACGACAACGACGGCCGCAAGGACCTGCTGGTAGCCCAGGGCCACGACATCGACAACGTGGCACTGAGCTTTCCGCAGATCCACTACGAAGAGCCGATGCTGCTGCTGCACAACGCGGGCAAAGGCGACTTTGCCGACGTCAGCAAAGAGGCTGGCCCGGCCTTCCAGCAGGCGTGGGTCTCGCGCGGCCTCGCCATCGGCGACCTGGACAATGATGGCCGCCTGGACGCCGTCGTCTCCACCAACGGCGGCCCGGCGCACATTCTGCATAACCTTACCCAGACCACCAATCACTGGCTTTCGCTGTTGCTGGTGGGCCACACCTCCAACCGCGATGGCATCGGCGCAGAGATCAGCGTGACCACGCCCGCTGGCACGCAGGTGGAGACCGTCAGCACGGCGGGCAGCTATCTCTCCTCCAGCGATAAACGGGCACACTTCGGCCTGGGCGGTGCTACGGTTGCCTCCAGCGTGGTCATCCGCTGGCCCTCGGGCATCGTGCAGCGGCTCGCCAACGTGGCTGCAGACCAGCAGTTGAAGGTGGAGGAACCAGCCCCAAGCAAGCCTTAAACGACGAAGCGGCCGCACCCATGCAGGGCCCGGCCGCTTCCGGTCGCATTCTGTTACAAATTACTGCTTCGCATAGTCCACCCGCACGGTCAGAATCTCGTAAGGGTGAATGGTGGCTTTCACGGTGTCTCCGGAGACGGGCAACGCAGCACCCACCGGCTTTTCCATCAGGTTCGTCTCGGTCGCTCCGGTCGCGCCCGTGGGCACGTGGAAGCTGACCTCGCTCTCCTTACCTGCCCACTCATAGGCTCGCAGAATCAGGCCATTCTCATCCTCGGCCTTCTTCACCGCAGTCAGCAGAACGTTCTCCGGAGCAACAGACAGGTAGGAGTGTTCCAGACCCATGCTGCCCGCGTGCGCAGCCACCTGCTCTGCCGCAAGCTGGTAGTTGTACTCCCAGCCAGTCCGCTCCGTCAGCGCCTGCTTCCACGTGCCCGTGTGCGGGTACAGCGCGTAGCTGAAGTGCTGATGCCCTAGATCAGCCTCGGGGTCAGGCCAGGTGGGCGAGCGCAGCAGCGTCAGCCGCAGCACATTGCCTGCGGCATCGTAGCCATACTTGGCTTCGTTCAGCAGGCTTACGCCGTGTTGTCCGTCGCCCAGGTCAGCCCAGCGCATCGCCGGCACTTCAAACTTCGCCTGCTCCCAGCTGTTGGTTCGCAGTGTGGTGCGGTCAATCGTGCCGTAAGGAATCTCGTACGTCGCCATGGGGCCGGTGGCCGCCAGCGGAAACGCCGCCTTCAGCAAAACGTGCGTCTCGTGCCAGTCAATGTCATTGACCACATTCACCGTGTTTGCCCCGGCTACCAGCTCAACGTCCTGCACAAACTTCGAGCTCTGCCAGGTACGCGTGACGCGGACCACGGCACGCATGGGCCCCTTCTCCACCAGCTTTACGGAGTCTACGGCCTCGATCGGCGTCATGTGGTCCAGCGTGCCAGGATCAATGTTCCACGCGTCATACTTCTCGGGCGTGTCTTTGAAGGTCTGCAACTGGTTGCCGCAGGCGCCCGCCGCCAGACTTTCAAACTTCGACGTCTTGTCATACAGGCTGGTCATGCAGCCGGTCGTGGTGTCGATCACTACGCGCAACTTCGCGTTTTCCAGCGTCACGCTCTTGCCCGCGTCCGTGGCCTTCAGGTCTGTGGCAAACGGCCGCGCACCGGCCACAGCGTGCAGCACCTTGTAGCCAAGGCTCGGCACGTCGTTGGCCTGCACCATCAGCGTGTAGCTGTTGGTGGCAGCGTCGTGGCTCAGCACGGAGCTGGGCAGCACCTTGCCTGCGGCATCCAGTACAGAGATGCCACCTGCCGAGGCGGCGGGCAGCTGGACCTTCACGGTCGCCACACCGCTGCGGGTCCAGCCCAGCGGATTCCACACCATAACCGGCACCTCGCCGGCGGCACGGGTGTTCACACGAGCCGCCAGGGTCTCCAGCGAATCGCGCGTAATCTCGTTGGTCGACCAACGCACCGCGTCATAGTCCTTCTGCGCCTCCTGGTAGATGATGCCAATGCCGGAGCCTGCGGCGAGATCGTGGAAGTTATTGAACGTGATCTTCTTCCACGCCTCGGTCAGAGCCGCGTTCGGATAGCTGACGCCATCCAGCCAGGCCAGGCTGGCGTACTTCTCTGCGTTCAGCGTCCACTCTTCGCTCTCGCGCATGTTGCGCTTGTGGCCGGCCTGCGTGGTCATCACGCCGCGGTGGTACTCGAAGTACATCTCGTCCTTCCAGGTCGGAATCGAGATCTTGCCGTTGACCGCGTCCGGATATTTGTAACCCTGCGCGATCGAACCGTAGTTCCACTCCGGCGAGTCAGGCGCAATCTCCTTCTCCACCTTGCTGAAGAACGACTGCGCTGTGCCGAACTCAATCTTCGGCACGGTCTTGTCCGGCTCCGCCCAGTGGTTGCCCTCGTCCAGAATGGCGCGCGTCGGCCCGCCGCCGTGGTCGCCAATGCCGTACAGGTCCATCATCTCGTCCATGCCCGGGGCACGCTGGCGTGCAGTGGCCAGGTCGGTCGTCAGGCGCACGGGGTTCAGGTTGTTGTTCGCGTAGTCATGCGGAAAGTAGGTGAGCACCTTGCTGCCATCCGGCGACTCCCACCAGAAGAGCTTGAACGGCAGTTGATTGGTGTCGTTCCACGTCATCTTCTGCGTCACAAAGTAGTCGACGCCGCTGCGCTTGTAGATCTGCGGCAGCTGCCAATTGTAACCAAACGAGTCCGGATTCCAGCCGATGCGCACATCCACGCCATATTCCTTCTGGAAGAAGCGCTTGCCCAGCAGCAGCGAGCGTACCTGCGACTCGCCGTCCGGCATGTTCAGGTCAGGCTCAATCCACATGCCGCCCACCACCTCCCAGCGGCCTTCCTTGATGCGCTTCTTGATCTCCTCGTTCATCGCCGGGTACTTGGTGGCGATCCACTCGTTGTACTGCGCAGCCGACTGCGTGTAGGTGTAGTCCGGATACTCGTTCATCAACTGCAGCGCCGTGCCGAAGGTGCGCTTCACCACGTCCACCGTCTCAGTCCATGGCCACAGCCACGCTGCGTCAATGTGCGAGTTGCCGGTCAGGTGCAGCGTTGCCTGCTGCAGCATGGGCTTGATCTCGTCCAGCGCAGTCTTGGCCTGCACCAGCGAGGCATCAAACTGCTTCTGGTCGCCCGCGTCCAGCGCCTTCAGGTCCACTGCGTTGGCGGCGCGCACCAGCGTTGCCGTGTCGTCGGTCTGGTCTTTGGAGAGAGAGGGAATCAGTGCCGCGGCAGAGATCAGCTCCAGCCGCAGGTCCTCCGGGTTTGGTCGGCCGTCGGCAAAGTCAATCTTCAGGGTCGCGCCCTCAAAGGTCTTCACATCCACGGTGTGCAGCAGCTTTACCGCCACTACCACTTTGTCGCCCGGGGCGGCGTGGTCAAACAGCACGATCGGCTCCAGGTCATCGCCCAGTGCCACGCGGCGGCCGTTGAAGTAGATGATCTGCGGCATAGGACCATTGGCCGAAGCGCGGAACTGGAACCAGATGCGCGCGCCGCTCAGGTCGTAACCGTGCAGCGTCTTAGGCACTTCAATGGTGCGACGGTACCACGCGGCCTCGTTGGCGGCCTGGCTGCGCGGACCCACCTCGGGCCAGCTGCTATCGTCCAGGTCGGTCGCTTCACCGTGGGCCAGGTCGCCTGCGTGGTAGCGCCACTGCTCGGCTGGCAGGTTGTTGAACTCGCCCAGGCGAGTCAGCACCTGCTGCGTTGTGGCCGGCAGCGCGCCTACGATGGCCGCAACCTGCTTATCGTTCTGCGCACGGGCCACGCCACAGGTCAGGCAGGCGAGCCCCGCCGTCATTAAGAGAACGTTCCCAATTCGCCGCACCCACTGTCCCACATTCCACTCGCTCAAAGCACTCTCCTTCTGCCACCACTTTCGCTCCTGCTCCCCGCTGTCGTGCCTTCCACGGGCAAAACTACGAGCATCAGGAGTCTATCGTGCGGCGTGTGGCAGCGAACAGTCCCACCCGGCATTTTCTTGGCGGCCTGTCTCTGCCCCGGCAACGGTATTCTGCGGTACCCTCGTAGCTGCATGGCACTCCCCGGCTTTCTCCCTCGTAGGTGCGGCAGCGGACTACGCGCATGGGCGCGGCGGCTGCTGGCGGTGGCCACCCTCACGGCAACCTGTGGCGGCCAGACGCTGGCGCGTCCGGGCTGGGCCGGCAGCGGTATGCAGCCCAACACCTGGTGGCGCCACGCGGTGCTGTACCAGGTGGATCCTCACCAGTTCCAGAGCAACGTGCCGCCGGTGCCGTCTGCACTGGCCAACCTCACCCAGCGGCTGGACTACCTGCGTTCGCTCGGCGTGGATGCCGTGCTGCTGCATAACCTGCAGCCCGAGCATCCCGATCCGGCCCACCTGGTCGATCCCGCGCTCGGCTCGCTGGACGACTTTGACGACCTGCTCCTGCAAGCTAGCCGTCGCGAGATGCGCGTTCTGCTAGACCTGGACCCCGCCAGCACGCCAGACCTGCAGCCACTTGCCCGCTTCTGGCTCAGCCGCGGCGTCGCTGGCTTCCATCTCATAGGCCCGCAGGATCATCTGCACGATCTGCGCGTGCTGCTCAACAGCTTTGTCGGCGAGCGCATCCTCATCGCCGATCAGCCAGCCGCAGGCGCGGCGCTCACCCCGGCTGACTCGCCCAACCTCCTGCTGGTGTCCACGTTGGCCAACGCCCCGCATCTGGATGCGGCCACCCTCCGCACCACCCTCAGCCAGTTTGATGCGCCACCCGCGCCCCGCACTCCGGTACCGCTGTTGCTCACCGACGCGCCGGGGCAGCCACGCAGCGCAGTCCGGTGGGCTGCGCCGCCTTCCCCTCAGGCAGAGAAGCTCGCCGCAACCATCCTGCTCACCACCCGTGGCTCGTCCATGCTGTTGTTCGGGCAGGAGATAGGCCTCACGGCTCCGGGCACGGAGTTCCCCTGGGAGCCTCCGCCGCCTCCAGCCTCTGCCGCGCGGCTTCGCAATCCGCCCGCGCCCGACCCGCGCTACGTCAGCACCCAGCAGGCAGACCCGGACTCCGTGCTGAGCTGGTACCGCCAGCTCAACGCACTGAGGCACACCAATCTGACCCTGCGCACCGGGACCACCACCTTCCTGCCGCATGACAACCAGCAGGTGCTAGCCTTCGTGCGTCGCCCGGCGTCCATTACCCCGGCCAGCCCGGCTCTGGTCGTGGTCTGCAACCTCTCCAGCCAGCCCGTGGAGGTCGCTCTGCACGCCGACACCCAGCACCTGGGGCTGCGTGGTAACTTCCTCCGCACCCTGGCCCGGTCCGACGGTGTCATGGGCCCCATGGATCTCGATCACGTACAGCTCGCGCCGTACATGGTCTATCTCGGGGAGCTGCGCTACTAGCCCGGTCGGGTCAAATCTGCCACACCGCCTCGCCGCGTCCCTCGGCGGCGCGGGCATAGCCTTCGTACACGCGCTCAAAGACGGCGTCCCAGCTGCAGCCCTCGGCGTAGCTGCGGGCCGCCTGGCCCATCCGCTGGCGCAGCGTCACGGTTTCGGCCAGCAGGGCTACGGCCGCGCCAAAGTCAGCGTCGCGTGCCACCAGTCCCGTCTCGCCATGGCGAACAATGAACTTTGGCCCGCCATCCGGCGTCACCACGGCAGGCACGCCGCTGGCCAGCGCCTCCAGCACGACGTTGCCAAAGGTATCCGTGTGTGAGGGGAACACCAGCAGGTCCATGGCCGCATAGGCGTCGGCAAGTGCTTCGCCGCGCAGCACGCCGGTAAACTGTGCCTGCCGCAGCCCGGCGCGCAGCCGAGCCTGCTCGTCGCCATGCCCAACGATCACAAACTCCACGTCGCGAATGCCGCGCGCGAACAGCTCGCGCTCCACCTCGATCAGCAGGGCCACGTTCTTTTCCACCGACAGGCGACCCACGTAGCCCAGCCGCAGGGTTGTATCGTCCGCCGCGCGCCGCCGCCGCGCCGGGGAGAACAGCGTGGTGTCCACGCCGCGCTGCATCAGGTGGCAGGTGCGCCCCGTAGCGGCCTGCAGCTGTGCGCACAGCTCGGCGTTCGGCGCGTACAGAACCCGTGCCAGCCGGTAGAAGGCTCCTGCGCTGTGCCAGGCGGCCAGTTGCACGCCGCCCTCCAGCCCGCGCGCCAGCCCGCCCGGCAACCGGCGGGACCAGCTCTCCAGCCGCCGCGCCGCATACTCATGCACGTTCGTGTGCCAGGAGGCTGCCAGCGGCACGCCCATCTCCCAGGCAAAGTAGGCGCCGGCAAAGCCCAGCTCGCTGGGGCCGGTTATGTGGATGACCTGCGGCTGAAAGTGCTCCAGCGCTCGCCGCACCGCGTTCAGGTGCCGGCCAAAGAGCGGGTCAAAGGAGAGGTCCTTCTCCACCCGGATTGCGGAGCGGCCGCGGGGTAGCTCCAGCACCTGCACGGAGCCGCAGGCACTGGCGCTGCCGCTCTCGCTCTCGCCCTGGGCTGCCGCGGCGCGCACACAAAGCATCGGCCGCTGGTGCCGCCCGGCAAAGCTCACCAGCTGCCGGCTGGTGTGCGCCACGCCGTTTACCTCGTGGAACGAGTCCGGAAAGTAGGCAACGCGAGGATGCTGCATGGCTTCTCCGCTGCGGCGCAGGCCGCGCACTGCCTAAGCGTCCTGTTCCGCCAGGGTCGCGCGCATCTCGCTGGTCTCGTCCCAGGCCAGGCGCAGCCCGCCGGAGACCGGTGCCTTGCCCAGCAGCTTGACGAAGGCCAGCACGCCAGAGACGATTCGTGGCGCATGTCCGTTCGGCCAAAGGGTCGAGAGCTGCGCCATCTCACCGTTGCGACCGGGGTGGAAGACCCGCTCGTCCCAGCGCTTCATGCCCTCGGGAAACTCCGGATTGTTGCGGATGGCGTCCAGCGTCGATTGCAGGATGCGGTGCTTCCACGGCTGCGCGTACTGCGGCATAAACAGCACATGGCTGCGCCGCTCCCGCCGCACCTCGTGGACAAACTCGCTGAAGGTTGTGGCGTGGGTCAGGTTGACGTTGGCATTCGGTTCCACGCCATGGCGGTCGCCGCCGCTGATGGTCAGCTGGTTCCACTTGCTGGCCAGCGTGGAGACCTCGCGGTTCTCCTTCCAGTTGCGCAGGCCGTTCAGCTCCAAAGCATGCACATACTGGCCATGTTGGGCCAGAAAGTCGTTGACCAGCACATCATGGCGGTCCCGGCCCACGCGGTACAGGTCCCACATCGGGTGGTTGAAGATCACCAGCACACCGGGCATGGCATCCAGCTCGGCCAGCATCTCGGTCAGTTGGCCGGGGCGTCGCTCATCGGCCGGAATCGCGGTCAGGGCAGAGAGCCGCTCCATCCACTCCGCAGCACTGGCGCTGGGCAGGTTGTGCACGCCAATATGGAAGGCGCTGTTGCCGTAGGGCACGGTCCACTCAACTGAGACCGGAATGTGGCGTGCCGAGGGAACGTTGCGCAGCAGCAACGGCGCCTGAATGTCGTCGTGGTCGGTG
Organism: Acidobacteriota bacterium; assembly: GCA_028872955.1. Taxonomy (GTDB): domain Bacteria; phylum Acidobacteriota; class Terriglobia; order Terriglobales; family Acidobacteriaceae; genus Edaphobacter. The sequence continues at coordinate 44,745 of JAGWNX010000010.1, read as the reverse complement.
ATCGAGACCATGCCCGGCAAGTTCAGCTGCTGCTCAATCTGGCGTCGCTCCAGCTCAAACGCCAGCTTCGGCGTCAGCGGCGGAGTCCAGTAGCTGCGTGCATAGTCTGGCCGAATGCCGGTGCGGGTGTGGCTGCGGTCTTCCATCCAGCGCATCACCGGCTGCAGAAACCCCCACTCCTTGGAGAGCTCGGCGATAAAGTCCAGCGTCTCTTTGGACTGGTTGGTATGACTATGCAGCGAAACGCCGTAGTTGAAGCCCTTGGCTGCCTGTGGCTCCCGCCACAGATACGAGACACTCGTCAGGCTCATGCCCGCCTCCTTACCACTCGCGTCTCCAGTATCCGGGCCAACCGGGCTGCCAACCTTACTGCACTAAGAACAGTGCTTCAATATCTGGTAAATACCTGCCGCGATAACAGGTTGCAAGGCTGGTTCCGGCTCCGGGGCGCAATCACACTCAGGTGGCAGTACCCAGCCGGTGCCGGCGCTTTCCTCCGCCGTCAAATCCATCTAAACTGTGGACTTGGGCCCAAAGGCCCCGGACCCCGTATGCGCGCCCTCATCCTCTCCGATATTCACGGCAATCTTGAAGCCCTGGACGCAGCTCTCGAGACGGTGGCCGGCGCATACGACGTTCTGTGGAACCTTGGGGACCTGGTAGGCTACGGGGCCAGCCCAAACCAGGTTATCGACCGCGTCCGGCCCCTGGCGCAACTCAATGTACGCGGCAATCATGACCGCGTCTGCTGCGGTCTCACCCCCACCACCGGCTTCAATCCTGTGGCCCGCGCCGCCGCTACGTGGACCCGCGACGAGCTGACGGCGGCCAACACCAACTGGCTCCGCACCGTGCCCCAGGGCCCGCTCCACCCGGAGGCGCCGGGTGTCACCTGCGCCCACGGCTCACCCCTGCATGAGGATCACTACATCCTGAACATGCGCGATGCCTGGGCGCCCCTGCAGCAGATGCCCACCGACATCACCTTCTTCGGCCACACCCACATCCAGGGCGGCTTCTCGCAAAAGGAGCATGACTGGCACGAGCTGCGGCCGCGCTTCAACACCCGCAACGAGGCCGAGAGCTGGACCATGCCTCTGCCCTCCGGCACCCGCCACCTCATCAACCCGGGCTCCATCGGTCAACCACGCGACTGCGATTGGCGCGCTGCCTTCGCTATCTACAACTCGGACGCAGCGGAGGTGACCTTCCATCGCGTTCCCTACGACCTGGTCACAGCACAGGGCCGCATCCTGCTGGCCGGCCTGCCGGAGCGTCTCGCTGCCCGGCTCCGCGACGGTCGCTAGGCCATCAACGCGTCAGCCTCCATTCCCGTCAGGCCTGTTCTTCCACTGCCAGCGCCAGCTCTTCCCACTCTGCCACGCGCGTGGCGTGTTCGTTGCGCAGTTGCTCCAGGGCGGCGGCGTTCTTCTGCGCCTCTTCGGTGGTGGTGAAGACTCCTAGCCGCTCCTCGGCAGCGGCAATCTGCTGCTCCAGCTCAGGAATCTGTGCCTCGACGGTCTGCAGGCGATCCTGCATCTGCTTCAGCTTGATGGGATTCACTCGCTTAGCGGCGGGCTTTTCGGGCTCCGCGGCGGGGGCGGGCGCGGCTGCCACGGGCGCTGGTACCGGCACGCTTACGGCTGCGGCCAGGCGCTCTGGCCCACCCTGCTTGCGCCACAGGTAGTCCTCGTAGTTGCCGGGGTAGACGTGTACGCGGCGGTCTTCTACCTCAAAGACGCGCGTCGCCAGCCCGTCGATGAAGTAGCGGTCGTGCGAGACGAAGAGGACCGTGCCGGTAAAGTTGCGGATCGCGTCCAGCAGCACGTCCTTGGCGCGCAGGTCCAGGTGGTTGGTCGGCTCGTCCAGCAACAGCATATTCGCCGGGGAGACCAGCATCTTGGCCATGGCGTAGCGGTTGCGCTCTCCGCCGGAGAGCACGCCCAGCCGCTTGAAGACGTCGTCGCCGGTAAACATGAAGCAGCCCAGCAGGCTGCGCAGCTCCACCACCGGTACCTTGGGCGCGATGCCTGCAATGTCATCCAGCATCTGGGCGTTGGGGTCCAGCACCTTGTACTGGTCCTGCGCAAAGTAATCGGCCAGCACGTTGTGCCCCAGCTTGATGGTGCCCGCCGTGGGCGGCTCCAGCTCCGCCAGCATGCGGATGAGGGTCGATTTACCGGCTCCGTTTGCCCCCACCAGGGCAATGCGGTCACCGCGGTCGATCTGGAACGAGACGTCCTCCAGCACGCGCTTCACGCCACCCTCTGGCGTGGGGTAGTGCTTGGTCAGGCCGTTCACCTCAATCACCGTGCGGCCACTGGCCGGCGGCTGCGGAATGCTGAAATGAATGGTGGCTTCTTCCTCCGGAATCTCAATCCGCTCGATCTTTTCCAGTTCCTTGATGCGGCTCTGCACCTGCTTGGCTTTAGTGGCCTGGTAGCGGAAGCGGTTGATGAAGGCTTCCAGCGCCTCAATGCGCTCGCGCTGATTCTTGTAGGCGTTCATCAGCTGCGTGCGGCGTTCTTCCTTCTGGGCAACGTACTTCTCATAGTTGCCGTGGTAGGTGTGCATCCGCTTGTTCCAGATCTCGACGGTCTTGTTCACCGTCACATCCAGAAAGTAGCGGTCGTGCGAGATCAGGATGAACGCATTGGGGTAGTCGTGCAGGTAGTTCTCCAGCCAGTTGCGGCTCTCCAGGTCCAGGTGGTTGGTAGGCTCGTCCAGCAGCAGCAGGCTGGGCTTCTGCAGCAGCAGCTTGGCCAGGGCAATGCGCATCTGCCAGCCGCCGGAGAATTCCTCGGTGCGTCGCTCCCAGTCCTCCTTGGTAAAGCCCAGACCGCCCAGCACGGCGCCCACCTGGGCATCCAGGGTGTAGATGTCGTGCACGTGCAGGTGGTCGGCGATCTCAGAGTAGCGAGCGGCCGCCGCCTGGTACTCGCGCGATTGCGGGTCGGCCTGCGAGAGCGTCGTGGTCAGTTGCTCGGCCTCGGCCTCCATGGCGTGCAGGTGGTCAAACACCGAGAGGCACTCGGCAAAGACGGTCTTGCCACGCAGCGCCAGACCGTCTTGCGGCAGGTAGCCCAGGGTCATGCCCTTCACGCGGGTCAGCGTGCCGTAGTCCAGCTGTTCCACTCCTGCCAGCACCTTCAGCAGCGTGGATTTGCCCGTGCCATTGCCGCCCACCAGACCAGTGCGCTCGTCCGGCGTGATCAGCCAGTTCACCTCGTCAAACAGCAGCTTTTGACCGAAACGTTTGCCGGCCGCAGAGAGTTGTAGCATGAGTCTCTATTTTCTCACTCCTGCGCCTTTGCCGCGCGCCGCACCGCCACCTTCGCGGGCAAGACATCCGTTTGCCGGTCTGCTACTTTCAATGCAGGGACGAGACATGGCACAGGAGCCCGAAATCATCACGCAGCAGCCTGCCGCCGTCACTCCGGCCGCACCGCAGCGCAGTGCCCGCACCGCGCCGGTCTGGCTGCAGCGGCTCTCCCTGGTTGTGCTGGTGCTGTTCTGCGTCTACCTGGGCGTGCTGGTGATGGTGCTGCCGTGGTGGCCGCGCGTGTGGGATCACAACCTGTTCATCGAGGCGCGTCCTGCCCTGGCCCTGGTGCTCCACAACGGAGCCGTGCGCGGCATCATCTCCGGCATCGGCGTGCTCGATATCTGGATCGGCATCTCAGAAGCGGTACACTACCGTGACTACCGCGGGTAAGCCCTGCCGCCGGGTTTGAGGTGATAACCGATGGATGAGATCTTCCCGGAGCTGCTGGATCGAGCAGCCCTGGCCTATGAGAACCCTGAGTTTCTGAACTCTGCCGACGGCCGGCTGGTACGCATTCTGAGCGAGTATCTGGAGCCGATGGCCCGCTTCCGCCGCGAGCGCATTCAGGATACGGTCGTCTTCTTTGGTTCGGCTCGCTTTCAAAGCATGGACTCCGCCAACACCGAGCTGCAGTTGCTGGAGAACACCGGCTCCGCGCAGGCCGCGCCCCCCGAGGAGCAGCCCGCCCGCCCCGAGGAGATTGAACGCGGCGAGGCCAGCGAGCTCCGCCTCAAGCGAGCCGAGGCCGCTGTAGAGATGTCGGCCTACTACGAGGACGCACGCACCCTGGCCGGCATGGTGGCCCGCTGGGCCAGCAGCCTGCCCGGACGCCGCCATCGCTTTGTCGTCACCTCCGGCGGCGGACCAGGCATTATGGAGGCCGCCAACCGCGGTGCCCACGAGGCCGGTTGCAAGACCATCGGACTCAACATCAAGCTGCCCTTTGAGCAGCGGCCCAATCGCTACATCACGCCCGCGCTCAACTTTGAGTTCCACTACTTCTTCATGCGCAAGTACTGGTTTGCCTACCTCTCCAAAGCGCTGGTGGTCTTTCCGGGTGGGTTTGGAACCCTGGATGAGATGTTCGAGCTGCTCACGCTCGCCCAGACGCGCAAGCTGGCGAAGAAGATCACCGTCGTCATCTACGGCTCCAGCTACTGGAAGCCGGTGCTGAATCTGGAGATCATGGCGGAGCGCGGCGCTATCTCGCCCCGCGACCTGGACTTGTTCCAGTTTGCCGATACCCCGCAGGAGGCCTTCGACATCCTGAAGAAGGGGCTGACCGAGAACCACCTCGACTCCGAGTATGAGCGCGAGCAACGCCTGCACGAGGAGCACGAGTGTATTCCGCAGACGCCCGCACCCTCTGCGCAGGAGATGCTGGGGCCGGACATCGCCAAGACCCGCTAGGCCTGGCGCAGGGTGGCCAGCGGCTGCAATCGGTCGGTGCGCAGCGTAGGCACGCTGGCCAGCAGCCGTTGCGTGTAGGCGTGGCCGGGCGCAAGGAACAGTTGTCTTGCGGGGGCCTGCTCCACCACCCGGCCCTGCTGCAGCACGGTTACCGTGTCGCCGGGCTGGTTGCAGGCACGCGCCACCACGGCCAGGTCGTGCGAGATGAACAGCATGGCCAGGTTGTGAGTGTGTCGAAGCTGGGCCAGCAGCTCCAGGATCTGCGCCTGCACGGTCACATCCAGAGCCGTCGTCGGCTCGTCGGCGATCAACAGCCGCGGCCGGTGCACCAGCGCCATGGCGATAAGGATGCGCTGCCGTTGCCCGCCAGAGAACTGGTGCGGATAGTGGCGCAGGCGGCGCTCCGGCTCCGGCAGTGCCACCTGCTGCAGCGCCTGCACCACGCGCTCGCGCACGGTGCTGCGGTGGGCGGCAAGGTGGGGAAGGGTGTCAGGGTGGGCCAGAATCGCTTCGGCGATCTGGTCGCCAATCGTCATCACCGGGTTCAACGCCGTCATGGGCTCCTGAAAGATCATGGCGATCTCTCGACCCCGCAGCCGCCGCAGCACCGGCTCAGGCTGGCCCAGCAGCGGTTGTCCGGCAAAGCGGATGGAGCCGCTGGCCGAGGCACCCGACGGCAGCAGCCCCAGCACGGCCAGCGAGGTGAGCGATTTGCCGGAGCCGGACTCGCCCACCAGCCCCGCCGTCTGCCCGGGCGCGATCGTCAGCGAGAGATCGTGCACGGCGTTCTGCCCGCCAAACCCGATGGCGAGATGCGAGATGTCGAGCAACGGTGCGGAACCCATTGGCTGCATGGTAGCGAAGTTCTTGCCTGCGGGCGAACTTTGCCCCGCTCGCAGCGTCTAAACTGCTGACGAGGCTTATGCAGCGCAAAGACAAATGGTTGGCGGGAGTCGTGGTCGTATGCGGCCTGGCCGGTGCTGTGGCCAGCGGCCAGACCCATAAGGTGGCAGCGCCAGAGAAGGTCGTTCGCGCGGTCGGCGTCTACGAGTGGGTGGGCGACATGACCCGGCCAACCGCCAGCCGCCTGGTCCCCGTTACCGTCTTTCTGGACGATCAACTGCAGGACGCCGGCGTCTTCCTCGCCCGTCCCATTCCGTTTGCCCTGGAGAACGGCAACGTCTACGAGCTGCAGCAGTCCGGCCTTGCCAAGGGGACGCTGGAGCTGCGCTTTGCCCGGCATCTGGTCGCCGAGGATACCGGCGCGGGCAGTCCCTTTGACGACGGCTGGTTCGGCTACGGAGTCGTTCACCCACCAGCGGCAGCGCGGCACAGGGCTTCAACCACGCTGCGCCCGCTCAAGAATCAGCCGGTTGTCCAAAGCTCGGGGCATGGCTCCGGCGACGACCGCCCGCACCTGGTGAACCGTAGCGGCGCCGCGCAACCTGCAGGCGCCGACTCCACCGCCGGGGGCAAGTCCAGCGGCACCTCGGCAGACAGCGGCAACGGTGGCCATGCCACGTCCGACACCACCTCCGCGCCGGATACCTCCGCGCCAGATACCTCCGCACCAGACACCCCCGCCAAAACGCCAGCCGGAGACCCCGAGCGGCCTACGCTGCAACGACGCAGCGCCTCCGGAGCATCCTCCGCATCCAAGGGCACCAGCACCACCGACGCCAGCAGCGCTCCTGCGGACGATCCCGACCGCCCGGTGATGAAGCGCCGCAGCGCGCCCGCCGATGCCGACCCCACGGCCGGCGTCCCGGATGATCCGGATCGCCCGACCATCAAGCGCCGCAGCGCGAGCACCGCCCCGGCAGCCGAGGCGGAGCCGGGTGCCGTCGACAGCCTGAACGCAGACCCGGACCGCCCCAGCCTGCACCGTGGCCGTCCTGCCGGGTCCACCGCAGGGGAGGACCCAGCCACCGCCATGCCGCGCCTGACCGGGATGCCGAAGGAGGTCGAGCTGCACCAGATGGTGGCCGTCTCGGACGCCGCCAACCGCGAGCCTCATAACTTTGCCTACACCTGGCAGGACGATCAGGAGCGTAAGGCCATTCTGGCCAGGATCGAGGCACTGGCGCAGAAGAAGCTGGCCGCGTATCTGCAGGCCACGCATCCGCAGAGCGCGCAGCCGCAGACGAAGGGTGCCAGGCCGTCTGCCGCGCACTCGGCCACGCGCACTGCCGCCCGCAAACAGGCTGCGGTGCCCGCCCCGCCCGCCATCACGTTCGCGGACGAGGATCTGCGGGCGTTTCAGCTCAGCTACGGAGCCTCGCCGACCTATGTCTTTACCGCGCACACCGCCGGGGCAGGCTCCTCGCTCGACTATGTGACAGAGGTGGCCCAGGCCGAGTCCGACGGGGAGCTGCGGCCCGCCATCGAGTCCGTCACCGACGCGGCGCATCTCGACCGCACGCCGCGCCTGCGCCTGATCGATGCCGTGGATGTGGATGCCAGCAACCGCGCCAGTCTGCTGTTTGAGCTGCGCGAGCAGAACGCCCGCCAGTTTGCCCTCTACCGCGTGCTGGACTCGCAGGCCGAGCAGATCTTCGCCACCGGAACCACACCCTAGACAAGCGGTGACCCTAGACAAGCGGTGACCTTAGTCGAGCGGTGACCTTAGTCGAGCGGTGACCCTAGACAAGCCCCGCTCCAGCACCGCAGGCCGCCGCTCAGGGGTGGTCGTAGTATCCGGTCAGCGTGCGGGCGGTAAGACCCTGACGGTTCACCGTCACATGCACCGCGCGGTACTGGTTCGGATGCTCCGAGGGGGGCGGCTGCACGACAAGGGTGTAGTAGGTCGTGTCATCGGCGGTGGCTATGCCGATCAGCTTCGCCACATCGTTGTCCGAGTTGAGCACGCGTCCGCCAGACTGGGTTGCCAGCACCTGCAGCCCGAGGTTGCCAAACTGCATGTCACGCGGGCTGGCGATCCCCTTGGTGAACTCCTCATAGAACGTGGTGCGGTAGCCCAGCGCGTCGTCTGTACCCAGCGGGTCCAGGCTGGTTAGCGTCACCTGGGCTGCGCGCATCAGCCGCGAGAGCGATGCGGCGTCGTCAAACAGCCCCTGCCTCTGCTTGTCGGTCAGGTCCACTTCGGGCCCGCTCAGCAGGGGCCAGCCCGGGCTTACCCAGATCAGTTGCTTGCGGCCGGGCCGGGTCGCCTCGTAGCGCAGCACGTCGTGCAGGGCGCGGATCGAGATCTGAAACTGCTCCACCCAGCCGTAAAATCCATCGGCACGGCCAATCACGCGCAACGAGCTCTCGGCCTGATCCAGAAAACCAGCAAGTTGGTTGCCGTCCAGCGTCGCCTGGGGCGTGACGCTGGTGCCCGTGTCGGTCAACACCACCAGCGACGTGGGCTGGGCCAGTTTGCCCTGGTTCTCGCGCAGAAAGCTCTTGATCTGGTCGCGCTCCGAGGCCACATGGATAAAGCGTGTGTTCACGGCATCCACCAGCAGCACGGTCTCGATTGGGGGCGCAGGGGTGGCTGGCGAGGGCACGGCGCGAAACGAAACAATCGGCAGCGTCTTCTTGTCCACCTCGACCACAAAGTCCTGCGGCTGCAGGCCACCGACCAGGACACCCTTCCGGGTAGTCACCACAATGTGCAGGGTCAGGGCTCCGGCCGCCGGGGTGCTGGCTGCCGCAGGGGGCGCGGCTGTCTGAGGAGATCCAGTTTGTTGGGCCAGAAGTATGGATGGAAGCAGAGAGAGAACGGCAGCACTACACTTCAGGAAGAACACAAAACCTCACAGGTCGTGGTGCAAGAGTACTCCCTGAGGGGCTGGCCTGGGAAACGTTGCGCTGTCTTCCAGGCCAGCCCGGTTGTGTCAGGCGGTCACGGCATCCGGCTGCAACGCCTGGTAATCGGTGTAGCCCTCAGGCCCATGGCTGTAGAACGTGTTCGGGTCCGGTGTGTTCAGCGGAGCGTTCAGGGCAAAGCGTCGCGGCAGGTCCGGGTTGGCGATAAACAGCTTGCCGTACGCCACGGCGTCGGCGCGGCCCTCATCCAGCAGCTTCTGGCCGGTGTGCTGGTCCAGCGCTTCGTTGGCAACATAGATGCCGCCGAAGGCCTGCTTCAGCACCGGGCCCAGGGAGTCATCTGCCACGCGCTCGCGCGCTGCGATAAAGGCCAGCTTGCGCTTGCCAAGCTCCGTCGCCAGGTAGGTGAAGGTGGCGGCGCGGTTGCTGTCTGAGATGCCATGGGCATCGCCCCGCGGCGCCAGGTGCATGCCGACGCGGCCCGGTCCGAAGACCGAGATGGCAGCCTCGGCCACCTCCAGGTGCAGTCGCGCCCGGTTCTCAATCGGCCCGCCGTACTCGTCGTCACGGTGGTTGGTGCCGTCCTGCAGGAACTGGTCCAGCAGGTAGCCGTTGGCACCGTGGATCTCTACGCCGTCAAAGCCTGCCTCCAGGGCGTGCTGGGCACCGCGGCGGAAGGCCTCCACTACCTGCTTGACCTCCGCCAGGCTCAAGGCACGCGGCGTGACAAAGCTCTTGTGCGGGCGCACCAGCGAGACGTGGCCCGGTGCCGCAATGGCCGAGGGGGCCACCGGCAGCTGACCATTCAGGTAGATGGGGTCAGAGATGCGTCCCACGTGCCAGATCTGCGCAAAGATGCGTCCCCCGGCGTTGTGAACCGCCGCCGTAATCGGCTTCCACGCCTCAGTCTGCTCCCTGGACCACAGGCCGGGCACCTGCGGATAGCCCACACCAAACGGGTCAACCGGGATTCCCTCCGAGAGGATCAGGCCAGCCGTGGCGCGCTGGGCATAGTACTCGCCGATGATCGGGGTCGGCAGGTGGTCGGGCGTGCCGCGAAGCCGGGTGAGCGGAGCCATGAAGATGCGATTGGGCAGGTAGAGATCACCTACCTGAATGGGGTCTTGGAGTGCGACAGGAGTATTCGGCATATCACAGCGTTAGATGCAGTCTCCCGCAGAAGTGGTGCATCGCGCGGCGGCCCCTGGGCGAGTACCGGGCAAAAACCAGAGCCCCACCCTCCGGAGTGGGCCGGCGGTGGGGCTCTGTGCTGCGGTTGCTGGTAAAAGCGGAGATATTAGAGAGGCAGTTGCTTCAGCCAGGAGCGGAAGTCCGGGCCCAGCTTGTCGTTCTTCAGCGCCAGCTCCACGGTCGCGCGCAGGAAGCCCTGCTTGTCGCCCGCGTCGTGGCGCTTGCCCTCGTAGGTAAAGCCGTAGACCTTCTCGTGCTGCAGCAGGGCCTTGATGGCATCCGTCAACTGCAGTTCGCCGCCTGCACCCGGCGTAATGGTCTCGATCATCTCAAAGATGCGCGGTGTCAGAATGTAGCGACCGATGATGGCGTTCTGGCTGGGCTGCGTGCCCGGCTTCGGCTTCTCCACCATGTCTTTGACGGCCAGCAGGCGCGGGTTGGCCGCGTCCGGCGTGCAGTCCAGGCAGCCGTAGGCCGAGATGGCGTCGCCCTCGACGACCTCCGAGCCCAGAATCGACGACTGCGTCTCGTTGAAGGCCTCCACCATCTGCTTCATGCAAGGGGTGGACGCGTCCACAATGTCGTCTGGCAGCAGTACGCAGAACGGCTCGTTGCCCACCAGCTCCTTGGCCATCAGCACGGCGTGGCCCAGGCCCAGGGCCTCTGGCTGCCGGGTGTAGGTGATCTTGGCCAGCTTGGAGACCGAGCGGGCCACCTCCAGCAGGGCAGTCTTGCCACGGGCTTCCAGGGAGGCCTCCAGCTCCGCCGACTTATCAAAGTGATCTTCCATCGTGGTCTTGCCGCGACCGGTCACGATGATGATCTCCGTGCAACCGGCGGCCACAGCCTCTTCCACGCCGTATTGGATCAGCGGCTTATCGACCAGGCAGAGCATCTCCTTCGGCGTGGCCTTGGTGGCAGGCAGGAAGCGGGTGCCCATACCAGCGGCGGGGAAGACTGCTTTGCGAACTTTCATCTGTGCCATGGGGGGAGGAACCTCAATCAAGAATGTGAATTGCGTTGCAGGTTCAGGCTAGCAAACCGTTCCATTTTGGGCTGTGCCACCTTTGGGGAGCCCGGCGGGTTACCTGTGTGGGAGTCCGTCAGAGCGTCGGCGAGTCGTCGTGCAGCATCTCGCGCCGGATGATCTGCATCGGCACCGCACCCTGGCGCAGAAAATCGTCGTGGAAGCGTTGCAGGTTGAACGCTGCTCCCTGCCTCGCGCGCACGTCCTCGCGCAACTTCATAATCTGCAGCTTGCCCAGCGTGTAGTACAGATACGTCGGATCCGAGGTGGCGCGATTCACCTCCACCTCAGACGTGGAGCGGGGCTGGTAGCCCTGCTGGACGAAGAACTCCCTGGCCTGTTCGAGCGACCAGCTGCCAGAGGCCTCGCCCGTGCCGGTGTGCAGCTTGATGGCCACCACAAAGCGCGCGTCGCGCAGCAGCGCGTCCTGCAGCTGCCCCATCCGCAGGAACAAGGCCGTGCGCTGGTCGATCACCTTGCCGTCTGGCCCCACCGTGCCTGCAGCACCGTAGCCCTCGTCCAGCATCATCTGCTCGCAGTAGTGGGCCCAGCCCTCCACGTTGGTTGAGGCCTGCAGGATGAGGCGAATCTTGGAGGGGAACTGCGGTTGGAAGAGGTACTGGATGTAATGGCCGGGATATGCCTCGTGGATGCTGGTGGAGTTCACCACGCCCACGTTGTAGTACTGCATAAAGTCTTTCAGGTGCTCCGGGGTCCAGTCCTTCTCCGGCAACGTCACGTTGAAGTACGCGCGGGTGGAGTGCGTCTCAAACGGGCCCGGCGGGTCCATGGAGGCCATGGTGGTGGCCCGCATGAAGGGTGGTGTCTCCTCCAGCGTGGGCTGCACCGTCGAGGGAATAGTAACGATGTGGTGCGTGCGGATGAACTCGATCAGATTGTTGAAGCTGGTCTGGAAGGCGGGCAGCAGCTTCTCGGGCGTGGTGTGCAGGTTGCTCAGCTCGGCCAGCACCTGCTGCGGTGTCTTGTCGGGGTCCAGATCGTGCGCGACGCGCTGAAACTCGGCCTGGTTGCGGTGGATGTCCGCGAAGGCGATGACCAGCAGGCGATCGAGCGGCAGATCCACCATCTCGTCATAGAGCAACTTCTTGCGAAAGGTGTCTGGGCCCAGCCTGAAGTCACCATGGGAGCGTGGCAGCAGGTCGGTCTTCATCCAGGCGGCGTACTGCTGCATGGCTTCCATCACGGCAGCATTCGTCCGGGCAAACTCTGCCTTCTCTGCCGCACTCGTGGCGGCTCCCGGCCCGGTTACCAGGGCGGCGGGCACATCCTTCTGAAAGAAGCTGATGTCGTCGTTGATCTGCTCCAGCGCGATCTCGGTTGAGATCTGCGCCGGGTTGCGCAGGTTGCGGCGCGCCTCGGCAAATACCTGCGGCATCAGTCGCTCGCGCGCAATCACCGCATGCAGCCGTGCATCGGCAGAGGCGTACGGCCGCTCGATCAGTACGAAGATGGAGCTCGTCACGCCGGTGGAGTAGGAGTCCGGGTCCTTCTCGGCGGGGCGAATCTGCTCCAGCGTCAGCAGCTGCGAGCGAATGCTGTTGAGCAGCAGGCTACGATCGTCCGCCTCAGCCGCGTCCAGCAGGCCGGGGTCGACGGCTGCAATCTTCGCCTCCCAGCTGTGCAGGTCGGCACTCTCCCGCGCCATGCCTGCGGCGGAGTAGTCCTCCAGTTGCGTGTCGTACTGGTGCAGCCCGCTGGCAGTGCCGGTGGTGGGGTTGTAGCGGAAGTAGACGTCGTTGAAGTAGGCGTCGGCCAGGTAGCTGAAGGTCTGGGTTGCGCCGTCAGCCTGGATTCGCTGGGCGTTCGCCGTGAAGGGAGCAGCAAGCAGGCCGAGGCAGAGCAGCAGAGTCCGGGTGCGCATGCCCTTATGCTACGTCGGATGCTACTGTGCCGCACAGCCCGCCGGGCTACGCAGGACTACTGGTGACCGGGCAGGGCCAGCTCCGCCAGCGAGTGGTGCTGCATGGTGGCGCGTGCTACCGCCGGGCGGCGCGTCGCTGCAGGAATCATGCCGTAGCGCGACATGACCGAGGCCACAGCGGCGATGTCCGGCGGCCCCCCTGCCGCGAACACCTGGGCCAACTCGCGAAAGTACTCCGGCCCCACCAGGCCCGGGGTGTAGATGCACAGCATCCGTGCGGTGCTGGGGTAGGGGTTGGAGTAGGAGTGGGGCGTGCCCCGCGGAATCAGCAGCTGCTGGCCCGGCTGCAACTGCTCCGCCTTGCCGTTGACGCACCAGTGCACCGTGCCGTCGATACCCAGTACGGTCTCATCGTAGTCGCGGTGAAAGTGGGGCACACGCTGCTCGCACCTTGGCTGCAACGTCATCTCAAACAAGTCCATGGCGCCATCGGTATCGTGCCGGCTCTTGAGAAAGAGCACGGAGGCACGGCCGATCTGAATGGGTTGATACATGGTGTCAGTTCCTGTCGTCGCAATCGCTCGACCCGTAGCACAACCGCAAGGGGCAGTGTCCGGAGGGGAGGGGCAGCGCGTCGCTTGGAGTCGGGGAGGGCTGCTTCTTTCAATTATGACGCGCAGACGGGGGCAGGGGATGCACCAAATTGCTGACCGCCGTCCCATTCTGGCAAGTGGCTGATTTGGGTAAGGATGCGGTCAGGCAGGGTCCAGCGCATCCAGCAGCTCGCGCGTCTCCACCAGCACCTGGTCGGCCTGGGCGGAGGTCAGCGGCCAGCGCAGAATGCCTTGTTGGGTAAACTGCGCGCCGCGCCGCGCGTTGCGGCTTACCAGTCGCATCAGCACGCCGGGGTCAATGCTGCGGCCAACCGGCTCGCCCGTGGTGGCGTCCAGGTGCCGCTCGGCAAACCTGATGTGCAGCATCTCCACAAAGCTCTTGATGGGCTGCTTTTTGTTGGCCGGGTTCGGCATCTCCACCTGAGTGCGCTTGCGGTCCACCTGGGCGATGCCGATCGGCTGGCAGCGCAGGCGTATGTCAGCGGCGGCCAGCAGGTTGGTTACGGAGTCCGGCGCGTCGCCGTAGCGGTCCTTCAGCTCGGCACGTACATCGTCCAGCTCGCTGGGCGTCTCGGCGGCGGCAATGCGCTTGTACATGCGCAGTCGCTGGTTCTCCTCGGGAATGTAGTCGGCATCGATGCGCACTGAGATGCCGAGGTTCACCACGGTGGTGGCGTGCGCGGGCTTCTCCTCCTCGCCCTTGATCTTGCGCACCGCCTCCTCCAGCATGGAGGTGTACATCTCAAAGCCGATCGCCTCAATGTGGCCGGACTGCTCGCCGCCCAGCATGTTGCCCGCACCGCGCAGCTCCAGGTCGAGCGCGGCGATCTTGAAGCCCGCGCCCAGGTCAGAGAACTCCTTGAGCGCCGCCAGGCGGCGCCGCGAGATGTCGGTCAGCTCCTTGTCCGGAGGAATCAGCAGGTAGCTGTAGGCACGGCGGTTGGAGCGGCCCACCCGCCCACGCAACTGATACAGCTCTGACAGTCCATGCCGGTCGGCGCGATTGATGATGATGGTGTTGGCCCGCGGAATGTCGAGCCCGTTCTCGATGATGGAAGTGGCGATCAGAATGTCGTACTCGTGGTTCATGAAGGCGAGCATCACGCGCTCCAGCTCGGCCTCTGGCAGCTGGCCATGGCCCACCACCACGCGCGCGGAGGGCACCAGCTCGCGCACCTGCGTGGCCAGCTCGTAGATGGTCTCCACGCGGTTGTTCACCAGGTAGACCTGCCCGCCACGCTCCATCTCCATCTCGATTGCGGTGCGCACCAGCTTCTCGTCAAATTTGGCGACGATGGTCTGGATGGCCATGCGGTCCTTCGGCGGCGTCTCAATCACCGACATATCGCGCAGCCCGATCAGCGACATGTGCAGGGTGCGCGGAATCGGCGTGGCCGACATGGCAAGCACGTCGATGGAGGCGCGCAGCTGCTTCAGCCGCTCCTTGTGCTTTACGCCAAAGCGCTGCTCTTCGTCGATGATCAGCAGCCCGAGGTCCTGGAACTTGAGGTCTTTGGAGAGCAGCCGGTGCGTGCCGATCAGGATGTCCACCTTGCCCGCGGCTACCTTCTCCAGAATGACGGCCTGCTCCTTGGGCGTGCGAAAGCGCGAGATCATCTCCACGGTGACGGGAAAGTTGGCAAAGCGGCGCTTGAAGGACTCAAAGTGCTGGAACGAGAGCACGGTGGTGGGGGTCAGAACAGCCACTTGTTTGCCATCCTGCACGGCCTTGAAGGCGGCACGCATGGCCACCTCGGTCTTGCCGTAGCCCACGTCGCCGCACAGTAGGCGGTCCATCGGCTGCTCAGACTCCATGTCGCGCTTGATGTCCGCGATTGCGGCCAGCTGGTCGTCCGTCTCGTTGAAGTCGAAGGCGTCTTCGAACTCCCGCATCATGTTGGTATCCGGCGAGAAGGCATAGCCCCGTGCCGCCTTGCGCTGCGCATACAGAATCAGCAGCTCGGCCGTCATGTCGGCCATCGCCTTCTTCACGCGCGCCTTGGTCTTCTGCCAGGTCTGCGTGCCCAGCTTGTTCAGCTCTGGCGCGGGCCCGGTCTCGGACGAGCGGTACTTCTGGATCAGGTCCAGCCGGGTGAGTGGCACGTACAGCTTGGAGTCGCCGGCAAACTCCAGAATCATCAGCTCCAGCGGCGGCTGGTTGGGCTCCTCGATGGTGCGCAGGCCGCAGTACCGGGCGATGCCGTGCTCTACGTGCACGACGTAGTCGCCTACCGTCAGATCGCGGAAGTCTGAGATGAAGGCTGCGGCCTTGGACCGGCTGCGCCGCACCGGGCGCGCCGTCACGTCGGCCTCGTCGCTCAGGTCCTGCGCGCCAAACAGGATGATCTGGCTGGCGGAGGCGCGGTCAATGTCCAGTACCTGCACCCCGGTTGCGATCAGCGCCCGCACGATGACCGGGGCGCTGGGCTCGGTCTGGGAACCGGCCAGGTATGCCGTCTCCGTATACACGGAGGCCGAGGTGGACTGCTCCGGCCGCGAACCCAGCCGGTACGGCACCTGGTACTCCTGCAGCAGACCGGCCAGCCGCTCTACCTCGCCCTGGTTGGGTGCAGCCAGCACAATGCGGGCCTTCTGCTGCATCAGCGAGCGCAGCGTCTCGATCAGCACAGGGATGGAGCCGTGAAAACGCTGCGTTGGCCGCGTCGAGAAGGCCACCTCTGAGAGCGCAGAGCGGTCGGCGTCCAGCACGTCCACCAGGCCCAGCTGGTCCAGCTCGCAGCCCGCGAAGCCACGCACGCGGTCGTCCAGCTCCCACGGTGAAAGGTAGATGTCCTCCGGTCGCACCAGCGAGCCGATGCCGGAGCGGTCGTGCCGCTGCTCGATCTTGTTCCACCAGCGCTCGCCCTGGTTCTTCACCATCGAGGGCTCTTCCACAAAGACGCGGGTGGAGTCGCCCAGCAGGTCCAGCAGGGTCGAGTGAGCGCCAGCGACCGGCGCGAAGAACTCCCAACCCGGAAAGACCGTGGCCTCAGTGGCGGCGGTCTCGACCGCAGCGCGGGTCAGGCGGGCGTTGATGGCCGTCAGCAGCCGCTCGGTCACCGGCGTCTCGGTCAGTGGCAACAGCAGAGCACGGGCCACGTCACTGTTGGAGCGCTGGGTCTCGGGGTCGAAGCCGCGGATGGACTCAATCTCATCCCCGAAGAAGTCGATGCGCACGGGGCGCTCGGCCTCGGGGGAGTAGACATCAAGAATGCCGCCCCGCAGCGTCACCTGGCCGGGCATCTCCACCACATCCACGCGGGTATAGCCCACAGAGAGCAGGTGCTCCAGCAGCATCTCCGGCACGTACTCCTCGCCGGTGCGCAGCTCCAGAGCCAGGGCGCGGTAGTAGTCGCGGGCAAACAGGCGCATGCAGGCGGCTTCGACCGGGGCGATCACCAGCCGTGCCTGTCCGGTGGCGATCTTCCACAGGGTGGAGGCGCGCGTCTCCTGTATCTCCTGGTGGGGCGAGAGATTCTCAAACGGCAGTACGTCGTGGGCGGGCAGGCGCAGTACGGACTCCTGCGGCAGGGCGCCAGTCAGCTGGCAGCTGGCCAGCACCGCGGCGTGCAGCGCCTCGGCGGCTTTGTTATCGGCCACCAGCACTAGGGCAGGCGCGGCGGCGGCCCGCACAAACAGCGGCAGATGCAGGGCCCGCGCCGTCGCCGTCAGGCCAGAGACACGTCTGCGCCCGGAACCGGCGCCAAGATGGCGGGTGACGCGTTCAAAGGCGACCGAGTGTTCCAGCTCCGCAAACAGCTCGCGGACGAACGGGAGAACCATGCATCTTCAATTTTAGTGGGTGCAGGGGTGTTCAGGAGTCACAGGCTGGGAGTAATATCTGGCACCCGCGCGACCGCGGGTCTTATCAGGCTGCCTGCAGACCGGCAACCTGGGGCCGAAACTTGTTCCCAAGGCTTCCCCCGGAGGTACAACGATGCAGTCCTTTACGCGAGTGATTGGTATCGGCATCCTGGCTGTGGCAGGCGGGCTACTGACAGGCTGTACGCGACACAGCAAAAGCGAACACTACTACCTGATTGCCACCAACACCAAGCTGCCCTACTGGCAGACCGCCAATGCCGGCTTTCTCAAGGCTGCGCAGGAGTATGGTGTCACGGCGGAGATGCGCGGGCCAGATACCTTTGATCCCGATGCCGAGGTGCAGGAGTTCCATAATATGGTGGCCCGCAAGCCGGCCGGCATCCTGGTCTCCGTGGGCAACGCAGAGAAGCTGGGGCCGGAGATTGACGCCGCAGTGGCGGCCGGTATCCCCGTCATTACCATCGACTCGGACGCGCCAGAGAGCAAGCGGCTCTACTTCATCGGCACCAACAACCTGGAAGCTGGTCGCCTGGGAGGGCGGCGCGTGGCCGCCGTGCTGAACGGTAAAGGCAACGTGGTCTTCTTCACGAACCCCGGACAGCCCAATCTGGATGAGCGCATGAAGGGCTACAAAGATGCCTTCAGCGCGTTTCCGGGCATCAAAGTAGCGGATGTCTACGACATCAAGGGCGACCCCGCCAACGCCATGGACAAGGCCCGCGAGTACCTGGCGAGGAACGGGGCCGACAAGATCGACGCCTTCATCTCGCTGGAGTCGGCCTCCGGCAAGGAAGTGGCGGAGGCCATTAAGCGCACGCCCTGCGGCGGCTGCCTGGTGGTTGCCATGGATACCGATGAGGCCACCCTGCAGCTCATCAAGTCCGGCCGTGTGGACTCCACCATCTCGCAGAAGCCCTACACCATGGCGCTGCTCGGGCTGAAAGGACTCGACGAGATCCACCACAACCCTATCCATCCGCTGGCGCAGGAGTACGGTCTGGACCCCTTCTCGCCCTTTCCGGCGTTCGTCGATACCGGAGTCGCGCTGGTGGATAAGACCAATGTGGATGGCATCCTGACCCGCAGGGAGGCGGAGGACAAGTAGAAGCTGGCGGCCACTGCGCTGGTGCTTGGTAGAATCAGGACAGCTATGTCCACAGCCACTGCGCTCTCTCCTGAGATTCTTGCCAAGTACCAGCCGGTGATCGGTCTGGAGGTCCACGTACAGCTGCTCACCGCCACCAAGGCGTTCTGCGGCTGCGTCAACCAGTACGGCGGCGACCCCAACACGCACGTGTGTCCCACCTGCCTGGGGCTGCCCGGTGCGCTGCCGGTACTCAACCGCAAGGCGGTGGAGTTTGCGGTGCTTGCGTCCAAGGCCATCAACTGCACAATCAATGAGCGCAGCGTCTTCGCCCGCAAGAACTACTTCTATCCGGATTCGCCCAAGGGCTACCAGATCTCGCAGTTCGACAAGCCGCTGGCCGAGCATGGCTGGATCAACGTGCATGACGCCGACGGCAACCTGAAGCGCATCGGCATCACGCGCCTGCACATGGAAGAGGACGCCGGCAAGAGCGTGCACGATGGCTTTGCCGACTCCGTGACCAAGACCTATATCGACCTGAACCGCTGCGGCACGCCGCTGGTGGAGATCGTCAGCGAGCCCGATCTGCGCAGCGCCGATGAGGTGTTTGAGTACCTCACCAAGCTCAAGGAGATTCTGCTCTACACCGGCGTGAGCGACTGCAACATGGAAGAGGGCAGCCTGCGTTGCGACGCCAACGTGAGCGTGATGCTGAAGGGCGCGGACAAGTTTGGCACCAAGGCCGAGGTCAAAAACGTCAACAGCTTCCGCTTTATCCGCTCGGCCGTGCAATACGAAATCGAGCGCCAGATCGGCGTGCTGGAGGACGGCGGCCGCGTGGTG
This sequence comes from Acidobacteriota bacterium, assembly GCA_028872955.1. GTDB lineage: Bacteria > Acidobacteriota > Terriglobia > Terriglobales > Acidobacteriaceae > Edaphobacter. The sequence continues at coordinate 25,770 of JAGWNX010000010.1, read as the reverse complement.
CAGGAGTCGCGCCTGTGGAACAGCGCCGAGGGCCGCACCTACTCTATGCGCAGCAAGGAGCAGGCGCACGACTATCGCTACTTCCCGGAGCCTGATCTGCAACCGCTGATCGTTGGCGCGGCCTGGCAGGCAGAGATTCTGACGCAGCTTCCGGAGCTGCCCGAGGCGCGCCGCGCCCGCATGATCGCCGAGTACGGCCTCTCCGAGCAGGACGCCGCCACGCTGACAGCGACGCGCGAGTTTGCCGACCGCTTCGAGACTGCGGCGCGTCAGTCCAAGTCTCCCCGGCGCGTCGCCGCCATTCTGTTGAGCGAGATCACCATGCGGCTGCGCGCGGCAGAGATTGAGTTTGAGCAGTCGCCGGTTACGCTGGCTGGCATTGTGCAGGCGGCAGATCTCGCCGAGTCTGGCGCGATCAGCTCCAAGCAGCTCAAGCAGCTGTTGGATACCTGCTTCGCCGAGGGACACGACTTCGGCTTCGTCTACGAGCGCGACAAGCCGCAGCAGATCTCCGACACCAGCGCCATTGAGGCGATGATCGACGAGGTGATCACCGCCAACCCGAAGCAGGCAGAGCAGTATCGCGCGGGCAAGAAGACCGTTGCGGCGTTCTTCGTCGGGCAGGTGATGCGGCTCTCCAAGGGCCAGGCCAACCCCGCTGTGCTCAACGAACTGGTGGCCCGTAAGCTTGACGCACTGGGCCCGCTGTAAGTCGGGCATCAGCAGGGGACGACGTGCAGGGATTGCCGCCGAACACGGTGACGCTGGCGCAGATGATGCGCGAGCTCTCTGCAGAGCCCGGCTTGACCGAGCGCCTGCTGGCTGCGCTGGGCGACCAGCAGCAGGATCGCATTGGGCCGGCTCTGCTGGCGCCCGCCCTGGTCGATCGCTTACGCGTGCTGGTGCTGGGCCAGGACTGGGCCGGGCTCGATCGCTTCCCGGGCTGGACCATGCGCAGCCTGAGCCGCGCCGTGGAGGCCGCCGAGGCGCTGCTGGCAGACGACAGCGCCAACCCCACGCGGCATCTGCCGCAGACCGGGCCCTACACGGCCGATGTTGCCACAGCCACGCTGGATGAGTCCCCGTCACAACCCGCGTTCAACGTGGACGAGGTTGTAACGCATCTTGACGCAAATGTTTCGCGTGGTGATGCAGGAAACCCCGCGCTGACTCCGTTGCATGCGCAGAGCCTGCGGCTGGCGCAACTGCTCAACCGGCTGAGCCTGAACGGCGAGGCTGGATATGCAACGTTCTCGGTTGCAATCTCCGGCAACACAGCGCAGACTCCGGAGGCGCTGGTGGAGGCGCTGCAGGCCACCGGCCACTCGGTACAGGTCCACGACACGCGCTACTTCGCCAACTTCGGCCACCTGCACTACCACGGGCAGCCGGTGCAGATGCCCTTCTGGGTGGATACCCGCATCCAGGTGCCCGGCACCGGGCGCACGCTGCTGGTTCCCGTGAGCCACGCAGAGTATCAGTGGCAGGTACGCGGGCCAATGGTGAATGCGGCGGTCGCCTGGTACTTCGGCGTCGATGGCGGCGCGGAGTTTCGCACCATGGACACGCTGGATCAGGCCTGGGTGATGGGCCACTACGCGCACACCTACACCGGCACCCAGGCCGTGGAGGTGACGCGGCTGGCCGGTCGCATGCTGGTGGCCTACCTGCACCTGCACCAGCGCCACCCGGAGCTGCCCTTCGGCGGCTACTATCTGCTTGGTGTCTGCCAGGACTCGGTGGCCGCAATCGAGCGTAGCCTGACGGGCCGCACCACGCTGTATCCGAATACGGCAGACCTGCAGTTCTTTGACGATGCCCGCGACGAGGATGTGAACCAGCTGCTGCGCCGGGTACCGCGCGATGCGAGCCGCCAGCACGCGCCGCCCGACCGCATCTTCGGCTCGCTGCCGGTCGCACTCGACCAGTTCGACCGTCTGCCGGATGCGCAACTGGCAGAGGATCTGCGCCGTGTGTATGCGGCCTGGCAGGCCGATGCGCTGGAGTACGCGCCCAGTCTTGGCGAACGCGTTGGCTGGTGGCTCAAGCTGCTGGCCACGCTGGTGGCCGGCGCAGGCGTGCTGGGCATTCTGCTATGGCTGCATGCGAAGGCCCGCTGACTTCTGCCATCATAGAGGGGCAGTCGCTATCGCGCCGGAGACCGAAGACTATGACGCAGAGTGGGCCCATGCAAGACGATCAACCGCTGGACGAGTACCGGGCGATGTTGCAGGTCGCGCTGGAGGAGGCACGGCAGGGCCGCGCAGAGGGCGGTGTGCCCATTGGCGCGGCGCTGTTTGACGCAACGGGCGCACTGCTCGCCTCTGGCCGCAACCGGCGTGTCCAACAGGGCGACCCCTCCATCCACGGCGAGACGGACGCCTTTCGCCGCGCTGGCCGCCAGCGTACGTACCGGGACAAGATCATGGTCACCACGCTGGCTCCATGCTGGTACTGCAGCGGCCTGGTCCGGCAGTTCGGCATTCGCACCGTGGTCGTGGGCGAGAGCCGAACGTTCTCAGGTGGTGTGGAGTGGCTGCGCGAGCACGGCGTCACGGTCATCGACCTGGACTCGGCGGAGTGCCGCGAGCTGCTGGCGGGCTTCATCGCAGAGAAGCCTGAGGTGTGGAACGAGGATATCGGCGAAGAGTAGAGATCTCCGCTCTCAGGCGAGCGTCGTGCGCCGTCGCGACGACACCGCAAACCACAGAACGCCGCTGAGCAGATAGCCCAGGTAGAAGTAGGGTAGCCAGTTGTATGGGCTGGGTGGCACGGGGTACAGGGTGCCGGCTAGCGCCAGCAGCATGGCGACGGTTGCGGCAATCGTCAGCAGCAGCGCGCCGGTGCTCAGCGTATGGTTGCGCTTCAGGTACAGCGGCAGCGCCACGGCGGCCAGCCCGTACGCAGTGATGAAGCCATACACCGCCAGCGAACCCATCCAGCCATAGATGTCAATGCCGCTGGCACCACGTGCGGAGAGCAAGGCCACCGGCAGCAGGGTCAGCGCTCCGGTCACCAGCACGGCCCGGTGCGGGGTGGCGCTGCGCGGATGCGTCACGCCCAGGCTGCGGTGCGCCATGCCGTTCTGCGCCATGCGCAGCAGCACGCGCGCGGCTGCCGTAATGCAGGCCAGCGTGCAGGCAAACATGCTGACCAGCGCCCCAAAGTCGATCAGCGAGCCCAGAACATCCACGCCCACCAGCGACGCCAGCACGCGCAGCGGAGCGTTGCTCTGGCCCAGGTCCTGACCGGCAGCGGCCATGCCATAGGTCTCCAGATAGGCACAGACCACAAAGAAGATGCCGCAGAAGAGGCCGCTCTGAATGACAACGCGGGGAATCGTCCGGTGCGGATGCATGGCCTCTGCGCCCAGCGTCGTAGCGCTCTCAAAGCCCACAAAGCTGAACAGCGCCAGCACCACGCCCAGGCGCACGCCAGAGGCCGAGACGCCGCGCAACTGCAGCTGCGCGCCATCCACATGCACGCCATGCCGCCACAGCAGCAGCGCCAGCACCACCACAATCAATGACACGCTGGCCGCCTCCAGCCACAGCATCATCCGGGTAGAGATCTGCACGTTCTGGTACGCGACGAAGGTACACAACCCGGTGCACACCACTGCCAGCGCAACCGTGGAGATGGGTTTGCCGAAGAAGTAGACCAGAAAGACGTTGGCGTAGTTGATGAAACCGCCCGCCGTGGACGCACCGATGGCCAGATAGGCCAGCAGCAGCGCCCACGCCGTCATGGCGCTGCAGACCGGGGGCAGCGAGGTGGCGACGTAGGTATAGAGCGAGCCGGAGCAGGCCGAGTAGCGCGCAAAACGGCTGATGGTCAGCGCGATCAGGATAATGGCGCCGGTCGCAATCAGGTAGGCCAGCCAGGTTCCGTTGCCGGCCAGGCTGTAGACCAGGGGAATGGTCATCGTCGGCGTGGTGGTGGGCGCGATGGTCGAGATCGACTGCGCGAGCGTCTCCATCGGCGTCAGAATATTGGCACGCAGGCCGCTGGGCGCGGCGTCGGCAACGGGGGCGAGCACTGGCTCCATCGAGTGGCACTCCTCGAACGCGTATTGCAATAGGCGCCGACACACCAGGGTGCCTGCGGCTGCGGCTTAATCTGCGGGGAATTACAGACGAGCATACCCGAAGTCGCACGCTCCGCACAGCAGAAATGCGTGCCGCGCTACTTGGTGGTGGAGCTAGAACTCGAGCTGGCCGCCGATGCTGGTGCGGCTGCCGGTGCGGCCGGAGTGGAGCTGGCGGTTGTGCTGGAGCCGGACGACGATTCCGACGTCGCGCCCGCCGCTGCCTTGCTGCCCTTGGCCCCTGCGCTGCTGTACAGATCAGCGTACCAGCCACCGCCCTTGAAGCTGACGGCCGGTGCAGAGAGCACACGCTCCAGATGCCCCTGGCAGTGCGGGCACTCCGTCAGCTCAGGGTCAGAGAACTTCTGGATGCGCTCGGTGCGCTTGTGGCAGACGGTGCACTCATACTCGTAAAGTGGCATAGCTTCTCTCGCTTGACTCCAGTTTAGCCAAAACTCCGCCGCGCGCGGCATGGTCAGACGTCAGCGCCCGGACGGCGTGGCCATCCGGGCGCTGGCATCGTGTGTTCCCTGGTTACAACGTGCCCAGTTCGATCACGCGCACGCTGGCGATTGCTTCCACCTTGCGCAGCGCCTCAACCGCGGCGTTGGCGGCGGCGGCGTTGGGTACGTCAATCTGCACCACGGCCAGGGCCTGGCCCTGCGGCACACGCTGCGAACGCACCGAGCGGCCCAGCGCGAAGTTCGCGATGTTCAGCCCGTTCTCGCCCAGGATGGTGCCGATGCGGCCCACCACGCCCGGAACGTCGTGGTTGCGGATGACGACCAGCGTGCCGTTCAGCGGCGCCTCGATGTCAATGCCATCGTAGGTCAGCAAGCGGGGCGAGTTGCCGTGCAGCACCGTCGCCGAGGCGCTGCTGTCGCCGGAGGAGGTGTGCAGCGTCAGCTTCAGCACCGAACCGGAGCCGCCCGAGGTGAACTCCTTCTTGTCTTCCTGGATGCGGATGCCGCGATCTGCCGCGATGGCTGCCGCGTTGATGCGGTTGGCCTGGCTGGTGCTGTTCTCACTGCCCCCATCCGACTCCGCAAAGATGCCGGCGATGGCGGCGTTGCGAATCAGCTCCGTCTTGCCCGCCGCAATGCGGCCGGAGTACGTGATCTGGATGTTCTCCAGGTTGCCCGCCGCCGAGTGCGACAGGAAGTGCCCCAGCCGCTCGGCCATCTCAATGTAAGGCGCGATCTCGACGTACTCCTCGTGCGAGAGCGAGGGCACGTTCACGGCGTTCTGCACCACGCCCAGCTTCAGGTAGTCCCGCACCTGGTGCGCCAGCTGGATGCCGATGGCCTCCTGGGCCTCGTCGGTCGAACCGGCGATGTGCGGCGACAGCAGCACCTGCTCCAGCCCGTGGAAGACCGACTCCTTGAGCGGCTCCTGGCGGAAGACGTCCAGCGCCGCGCCGGCAACATGACCAGACTTGATGGCCTCGGCCAGCGCCTCTTCCACAATCAGCTCGCCGCGCGCGCAGTTAATGATGCGCACACCCTTCTTCATAATCGCCAGCGAGGTGGCGTTAATCAGGCCCTCGGTCTGCGTCGTCAGGCCCACGTGCAGCGTCAGGTAGTCCGACGACTTGAAGATCTCGTCGATCGGCACCAGCGTCACCTCGTTCTCACGCGCCACTACCGGCGAGATGAACGGGTCGTAGCCGATGATCGCCATGCCGAAGGCGCGGGCGCGGCGGGCAACCTCCAGGCCAATGCGGCCCAGGCCCACAATGCCCAGCGTCTTGCCGCGCAGCTCCTGCCCCTGCAGCGACTTCTTCTCCCACTTGCCGGCGTGCATGGTGGCGTTGGCGCGAGGAATCGAACGGCCCATGCAGACCATCAGGCCCAGCGTCAGCTCGGCCACGGCCACGGCGTTGGCACCGGGGGTGTTCATCACCACAATGCCCTGGCGGGTGGCGGCGTCCGTATCAATGTTGTCCACGCCCACGCCGGCGCGGCCAATCACGCGCAGCTTCGGTGCGGACTCCAGCAGCTTGGCGTCGGCCTGCACGGCAGAGCGCACCACCAGCGCATCGGCATCGGCCAGCTCAGCGGCCAGGCCATTCTTAATCTGGTCCGGGGTAACGATCTGCCAGCCGGGCTCCTGCTGGAAGACGGCAAGTGTGGCGGGAGAGACTTTTTCGGCGAGAACGATCTTCATGGATCCTCTTTGGAGTTGCTCAACGCGAGCAAAAATGACCGCAACGGTGCGGCTTCGAACACTGCAAACCTGCAAGATGATGCCAGCTCTTAGTGTATCCGGAACGAGGGGTCCGGTTGAAGGGGCAGGGGTTAGCGGGTGTCTGTTCCCGGCAATGAAACGGGCCACCCCATACGGAGTGGCCCGTTTTCTTTGGTGCGGATAGGGCAGCTGGTTACTTGGTCAGCTCGGCGAAGGTCTTCTGCGCGGCGACCAGGCCGGTGCCGAAGGCCAGGTTGGGCAGCGGCAGCTTGGCGGCGATGGCTACCTGCTCCAGCGCGCCGATTACGGCGATGGTGTCCATGTAGTCAAAGAAGCCGATGTGCGCGATGCGGAAGAGCGAACCCTTCATCTCGCCCTGACCGTCGGTGACGATGATGGCGAACTTCGAGCGCAGCCCCTTCACGATGGTGCCGGAGTCCGTGCCTTCCGGAGCCATGATGGCCGTGGCGGCACCAGCCTCGCGGCCGGCCGGGGCAAACAGCTTGAAGCCCATGGCGGTGGCGGCGGCGCGGGTCATCGCGGCGCAGGTCTGCGCGTTGTCGATCAGCTTCTTGCGGCCCTCCACCAGGTTGCCGTCCGCCTGCCCGGCAATGTACTCCAGCGCTGCGCCCATGGCGGCGATCAGCGCCACCGACGGCGTGTAGGCAGACTCGCCCTTGGCGGCGTTCTTCCGCTCCTTGCGCAGGTCAAAGTAGTAGCGCGGGTTATAGGTGGACTCCATCCGATCCCACGCGCGCTGGCTTACGGCCAGGTACGAGAGGCCCGGCGGAATCATCAGCGCCTTCTGCGAGCCGCCGATCAGCACGTCGATGCCCCACGCGTCCATATCCAGGTGCGTGGTGCCCAGGCCGGTGATGGCATCCACCACAAACAGCGCCTCCGAGTTCGCATCCTTCAGCAGCTTGCCGATGGCCTGCACGTCGTGGCTCACGCCGGTGGAGGACTCGGTGGCCTGCACGAACACGGCGCGCGTCTCCAGCTTCAGCGCGGCCTTCACCTCGTCCAGGTTAAAGGTGCTGCCGTAGGGTGCCGAGATGACGTCCACCGTGCAGCCGAAGGCCTTGGTGATGCCGGTCCAGCGCTCGCCAAACTTGCCGGCCGTCAGCACCAGCACGCGGTCGCCGGGGCTGGTCAGGTTGGAGACCGAGGCCTCCATGGCGCCGGAGCCGGAGCTGGCCAGAATCAGCACATCGTTCTGCGTGCCGACAAACTCCTTCAGCTGCGCCAGCACGCGCGTGTACAGCGCACGGAACTCCGCCGTGCGGTGATGAATGTCAGCGGCTGCCATCGCAAACTGGGCGGCAGGGAGCAGTGGCGTAGGACCAGGCGTAAAGAGACGAGTCTTGCGAATCATGACTTCTATTGTATCGGCAGCCCCGCTCCCCGGAACAGTGCGGCACCAGGCAAAGAACTTATAATCAGGGGTCGAGACGCCTGAGGGAGAAGCTGCGATGAGCATTGGACAAAAGATTCAAGCCGATATTGTGTCTGCCATGAAGGCACGCGACGAGCACCGCCTGACCACCCTGCGCATGGTCAAAAGCGCGCTGAAGAGCAAGGAGATCGACAAGCGCGAGGCGCTGAACGATGCCGAGGAGGCACAGGTGCTCACCACGCTGATCAAGCAGCGGCGAGAGTCGGTGGAATCGTTCCTGAAGGGTGGCCGCCCCGAGCTGGCCGAGAAGGAGCAGGCCGAGATCGGCATGATTGAGGGCTACCTGCCACAGGCCGCCAGCGAGGACGAACTGCGTGCCGTGGTGCAGGCGGCGGTGGCGCAGGTGGCAGAGGCGACGGGCGCCAGGCCCGGGCCGCGCGACATGGGAACCGTGATGAAGGCCGCGCAGCAGCGCATTGCGGCCGGTGGTCTGCGTGCCGATGGCAGGCTGGTGAGCGAACTTGTGAAGGCCGCGCTGGCGCAGTAGCCCCGCCACCGGCAGTCAGCGAGCCTTCTTCTCCCGCACCCGCGCATAGCGCAGGCCTACGGAGCCGTTTGGGTACGACTTGCACTCCCTCAGCCGGAAGTTGCGCTGCGGGAATCCTGCCGGAAAGCCCGGAATGCCGTCGCCCAGCAGCATTGGGCCTATGCCCAGGTACATCTCGTCTACCAGATCTTCTTGCAGGAAGCTGCGGCACAGTCCGCCTCCGCCGCCCAGGTAGATGTCTTTGCCACGGCGGCGCTTGAGCTGCATCACAAACTCTCGGAGCGAGCCGTTCACCACCTCAAACCCGTCGCGCGGGCCCGGCTTCCAGCGCCGCGAGAAGACGTAGCTGGCCATGCCCGGCGTCTCCGGCACTTCGCCGCTCTTGCGCATCTTCACCATGCCTGCCGCGGTCTTGCGACCCATCAGGATGGTGTCGATCCCGGCAAAGAACTCCGCCATCAACGCCTCGCCCTCGGCGTCGATCTTGAGAAAGTCCAACGCCCCGTTCCGGCGTGCGATGTAGCCATCCAGACTCATGCCGAAGCCAAGAATCACTTTTCTCGCCATGGCGCGAATTCTAGCCGAGATAGTTTCATCTCGTCGAAGATTTCTGCGCTGTGCTAGCGTTCTAGGGTCAAGCGGCGGTGGCGCTGCGCCGGGCCGGGCGCAAAGGCAAGCCACTCGACAGACTGAGTGCGAGGTGAGGTATGAGCGGGGTTCGAGTGCTGGTTGGGACGCGCAAGGGCGCGTTCATCCTGTCGTCCGATGGCAAGCGCAAGGACTGGGACGTGAGCGGGCCGTTTTTTGCCGGCTGGGAGATCTACCACCTCAAGGGGTCGCCGGTCGATCCCAACCGCATCTACTGCTCGCAATCCAACTCCTGGTTTGGCCAGACCATGCAGCGGTCAGACGATGGCGGCAAGACGTGGGAGGCCGTGGGCAACCACTTCGCCTACGACGGCGTGCCCGGCACGCACCAGTGGTACGACGGCACGCCCCACCCCTGGGAGTTCAAGCGCGTGTGGCACATTGAGCCTTCGCTCACCAACCCGGACGTCGCCTACGCGGGCATCGAGGACGCGGCGCTCTTCCGCACCGACGATGGCGGGCACACCTGGGCAGAGCTCTCCGGCCTGCGCAAACATGGCTCCGGCCCGCACTGGCAGCCCGGCGCGGGCGGCATGTGCCTGCACACCATCGTGCTGGACCCCTCAGACCCGCAGCGCATGTACATCGCGATCTCGGCAGCGGGTGCCTTCCGCACGGACGATGGCGGCGCTACCTGGAAGCCGATCAACAAAGGCCTGGTGTCGGAGTTTATGCCCAACCCTGAGGGCGAGGTCGGCCACTGCGTCCACCACATTGCCATGCATCCGTCGCGGCCCGGTGTGCTGTTTATGCAGAAGCACTGGGACATCATGCGGTCAGACAACGCCGGCGACCAGTGGCACGAGGTGAGCGGCAATCTGCCCACGGACTTCGGCTTTGTCATCGACGTGCACGCGCACGAGCCCGAGACGCTGTACGTCGTGCCTATCAAGAGCGACCGCGAGCACTTTGTGCCGGATGGCAAGCTGCGCGTCTACCGCAGCCGTAGCGGGGGCAACGAGTGGGAGCCGCTGACCCGGGGGCTGCCGCAGGAGAACTGCTACGTCAACGTGCTGCGCGACGCCATGGCCGTGGACCGGCTGGACGACTGCGGCATCTACTTTGGCACCAGCGGCGGCCAGGTCTACTGCTCGCCCGATGGCGGCGACACCTGGCAGGCGATCGTGCGCGACCTGCCTGCCGTGCTCTCGGTTGAGGTGCAGACGCTGGCATGAGCGCCACCGCACACATCCGGCTGGACCTGCCCGTGATGCTGCAGACGCTGGCGAAGTTCCACGGGGAGCTGGTCTTTGAGCTGCCTGCCCCTGCCAGCATGGCCGCCGTCCTAGACGCGCTGGAGCTGCGCTACCCCAGCCTGCGGGGTACGGTGCGCGACCTGAACACGCGCCAGCGCCGCGCCTACCTGCGCTTCTTCGCCTGCATGGAGGACATCTCTCACCGGGCCCTGGAGGAGCCCCTGCCCCCGGCCGTGCAGCAGGGGCGCGAGCCGGTGCTGGTGATCGGCGCGGTCGCAGGCGGTTAGTAGGTCTGCTGAGGAGACGCCCGGCTACTCCGGCAGAATCTTGACGAAGATGCCGTTGGGCAGCGTCTGCGAGCCCAGGATGTGCACTACGCCATCGCGGGTAAAGCCGCGCAGCATGGTGCCGGGCGGCGGTGCCGCTGGCTGGGTTGCGGCGGCCGGGGGCGGCTGTGGCCGAGCGCTCGACTGTGCGCTGGACTGGGCGCTGGACTGGGCGCTGGATTGAAGACTGGACTGGGGGTTCGACGCCGCGCGGGTGGCCGGGGCGGCTGCGGTTGGGGTGGTTGCCGGGCGGCCGCGTTGCATCCCCTGGTCCATGGCCCGGTTGGCCAGGGCGTCGGCGGCCTTGTTCTTGTGGCGCAGCGCGTGGGAGATCTCAAACGCCTCCAGCCGGGCGATGCGGGCCTTGGCCTCCTGCCATAAAGGCTTTAGATCCGGCGAGTTGACCTTGTACTTGCCCTGAATCTGCTTCACCATCAGCTCGGAGTCGGAGATGACCCGCAGCCGCCGGTGGTTGTGGGCCAGCGCGTACTCCAGCGTGGCCAGCAGGCCGGAGTACTCGGCAAAGTTATTGGTCCGCACGCCCAGGAACTCTGCCAGCTCGGCGATCACATTCCCTTGTGCATCTGTCACTTGCGCGCCATAGCCAGCCGGCCCGGGGTTGCCGCGCGAGCCGCCGTCGCAGTGTGCGGTGATCCAGCCGGAGGCGCTTGCCTGGGCTGGGGCGGGGGAGGGGTTGCCAAACAGGCCGGGTGCGGACGTGCGGGAAGACATGACGGCAGTGTATCTGGAACGCGCCTTGCTTCGCCTGAGCAGGCAGCGGGTTTTGCTGGCGCAGATGGCCTGGGCTGCTCACCTTTTTCCGCAAACCCGGGTCTATACCGGTGTATCGATCTCCTGACTCCGGAGTCAGAATGGCGAACGCGAACGCAGTGGAACTGAAGTTGAGCAATCCTTTAGGCCGTAACGTACTGGCTGGTGGAAGTGCCGCAGCGGCACAGGCTGCAGGAGTGCGTGCCGCCAGTGCGCGTGGCGCGCAGTATGGTGCCTTTCGCATGGGCATGAGCAGTGTAGGCACGGGTGTGGCGGCAGCGGTAGAATCCTTGCCAGCCATGCCGAAGACTGCCACCCATGCCACGGTACGCAACACGCGCCTGACGCAGGAACAGATCGACGCCCGGGCGCAACAGCGCAGCGAGGATGACGAGCTGATCCGCGAGGCGCAGCGCGGTAGCCGAGTCGCCTTTGACGCACTGGTGCGCCGCTACGACCAGAGCGTGCTGCGGCTGGCCCTGCATCTGCTGGGCAATGAGCAGGACGCGCAGGATGTGCACCAGGAGGCGTTCCTGAAGGCCTACCGTCACCTGGGCAACTTCCGCTTTGAGTGCAGCTTTTACACCTGGCTCTATCGGATTGTGACCAATCTTTGCCTGGACCACATGCGCCGCCGCAAGAGCCGCCGCGAGGACCCCGCGACCGTGCTGGACACCAGCGGCGAAGAGCTTGACCTGATGGCCAACGTCACCGACGACCGGGCCATGGCGAACCCCGCCCGCGAGCTGGAGCGCAAGGTGATGAGCCAGCAGATCGCCGCAGCACTGGATCAGTTGACGCCCCGCGAACGCACCGTCTTTGAGCTCAAGCACTATCAGGGGCTGCGGCTGCGCACCATTGGCGAGATGTTGAGCACGACCGAGGAGACAGCCAAGAATACGCTGTTCCGGGCTACGCGCAAGTTGCGGGCTAGTTTAACGGGCGTGCGCTAGCAGGGTTTTGAAGCGAAGCAACAGGCGGACAGGACAGCTCGTGATCCGCGGAAGCACCAGGATTTTGTGTCGGCGCTGGTACCGGCAGGAATCACTTGAAGCTTGCTGAGGTTAGGACGATGAAGTGTGAAGCCGCTCGAGACAATCTGGTACTGCTAGGGTATGGCGAGCTGCCGGATGAGCTGGCCGCCACCCTGCAAGAGCACCTGCAGGGCTGCGACGAGTGCCGCCGAGAGCGGAATGCGCTGCGGGCGCTGGACGAGTACCTGGCCGCAGAGGCATTGCTGGAGCCCTCCCCGAATCTGCTGGCGCAGAGCCGGATGCGCCTGGACGAGGCGCTCGACGAGATCCCACCGCACGGCTGGATGACGCGGCTGCGGGTCAACTTCTTTCACTGGGTCGGTCATGTGCAAAGCGCGCCTGCGCTGGCCACGCTGCTGCTGGGCGTAGGCTTTCTGGCCGGTAACTTTACGTATCGCTATCAGGTAGCGCACGCCCCCAAGCCACTGGGCACGCTCACCATCAACCACCCGACCGAGGGCAAGATCGCCAACGTCACCGGCATCGTGCAGACACCAAACTCCGAGCTGGTGCAGGTGAACTACAACCGCATCGTTCCGGAGACGGCGGAGGGCTCGCTGGACGAGCCGCGCATTCGCGAGCTGCTGGCCGTGGGCATGAACGCGGCAGCCTCGGACAGCGTGCGTGCCGATTCGGTCTCGCTGCTCTCTGGGGAGTGCGCCAACGGCCACAACTGCACGGTGCAGTCAGACGGCAACGGTATCCGCAGCGAACTGATGGTCGCGCTGCGTTATGACAAGGACGCCGGCGTGCGCATGAAGGCGCTGGAGGGCCTGAAGCACTACGTTGGTCAGGATCGCAAGGTGCGCGACGCCGTGCTGGAGGCGCTGATGCGCGACCCGGACGCCAAGGTTCGAACCGAGGCCATCGGCCTGCTGGAGCCGGTCCACTCGGACTCCAGCGTACGACAGGTGCTGCGTACGGTCTCCACGCAGGACCAGAATCCGTATATTCGCACAGCGTCCTACCAGGCGCTGCAGGACGCGGGTGACTTCCAATAGGGCTGCGCATGCAAGGTGTTGATGTGAGACGGGGCAGGCTGGTACCGAGTGTGATGTTGCTGGGCGCGCTGCTGGGTGTCTGCGTTGCGGCAGTGGCCCAGCCCGGCAGGTTGAGCACGGGCTGCGGCTGCGGGGTAGAGGCGCTGCTGGGTGCGGGCTCCAGCACGCAGGGGTACCTGGGCGTCGACATCCGCGACGTGAGCGACGATCAGGTGGCTCCCCTGAAGCTGAAAGAGGCCCGCGGCGCTGAGATCATTCATGTGGATCACGATGGCCCCGCCGGAACCGCCGGCCTGCAGGAGCGGGACGTGATTCTGCAGATGAACGGGCAGCCCGTAGAGGGCGAGGACCAGCTGCGCCGCATGCTGCGCGAGACGCCCGCCGGACGCAGCGTCACGCTGGTGATCAGCCGCGACGGTCAGCAGCAGAGCGTGACGGCCCGTCTGGCCAACCGCGCTGAGGTGGAGCGCAAGGCCTGGGAGGATCACTGGCGGGTGCCGGAGCCGCCGCAGCCGCAGGGAGAGGCCCCGGCCAGCAACAGCTTTCTCGGGGCGTCCTCACTCAAGGCGCACAATCTCATCGGCGCTCTCACCTCCAGCTCGCCCTATACGGGTGCCACGGTCATGCCGCTCTCAACGCAACTCTCGGAGTTCTTTGGTGCCCAGGGTGGTGGGGTGCTGGTGCAGACGGTTGACCAGAACTCCCCGGCAGAGCAGGCGGGCCTGCGCGCGGGGGATGTGGTGGTGCGGGTAGGCTCTGCGCACCTGGCCAATAGCAACGACTGGCTGAAGGCCCTGCGCGAGAACAAAGGCAAGCCGATCGCCGTGGTGGTGCTGCGCGATAAGCACGAGCAGAGCCTGACCATGACTCCAGACCCCAGGCACCATGCCAGTGCATCCTCCCCTGGCTCCAGCCATCTGGGCGAGGCCTTGCGCTAGCGCCCCCCCTGCTCCCTGCGGGCTGCCGTTTGGGATTTATACTGATTGGGATGAATCCGACCGCTGCGCCCCCGAGCTTTCCCCCTGCCACACCCCGTCCGATGCCGCTACGCCGGCGCTGGAAGGCAGCCACCCGCAAGGTGCGCGAGCTGGCATCCGTGGGCTGGGCGCTGGCCTCCACCGGCCACCCGTACATGGCGCATATTGTACCCATGCGCCGCTGCAACCTGGCCTGCACCTACTGCAACGAGTTTGACGACGTCTCCGAGCCGGTGCCGCTGGAGGAGATGTTTCGCCGCATCGACCACCTGGGCCGCCTCGGCACCTCGGTCATCACCATCTCCGGCGGAGAGCCGCTGCTGCACCCGGAGCTGGAGCAGATCATCGCCCGCATCCGTAAGAACGGCGCCATCGCCGGCATGATCACCAACGGCTATCTGCTGATGCCGGATCGGATCCAGCGACTGAATCAGGCGGGTCTCGACCACCTGCAGATCTCGATCGACAACGTCATGCCGGACGAGGTCTCCAAGAAGAGCCTGAAGGTGCTGGACAAGAAGCTGCAGATGCTGGCCGAGCACGCCGACTTCCACGTCAACATCAACTCGGTGGTGGGGGGCGGCGTGGCCAACCCCGGCGACGCCCTGGTGGTGAGTGAGCGCGCGCTGGCGATGGGCTTCAGCTCGACCATCGGCATTATTCATGACGGCAGTGGCCAGCTTAAGCCGCTCGGCGAGGTGGAGCGCAGCGTGTGGGACCAGGTGCGCCGCCTGACCCGGCGCAGCTACTCGCGCTTCAACCACTTTCAGGAGGCGATCGCCAACGGTCGCACGAACGATTGGCGCTGCCGTGCCGGCGCACGGTACATCTACATCTGCGAGTTCGGCCTGGTCCACTACTGCAGCCAGCAGCGTGGCCATCCTGGCGTGCCCATCGCGGAGTACTCCACGGCCGACGTGAAGCGGGAGTTCTTGACGGAGAAGAGCTGTGCGCCCAGTTGCACCATCAGCTGTGTGCACCAGGTCAGCTACATCGACCACTGGCGTGCCCCGCAGACCAGCCACGTGACGCCGAATGGCCATGGCTCAGCCGATTCTGAACTCGTCCAGATCCGCTAGGGCCAGACGGTTCTGACAGGGCCTGACAGCTCTGATCCTGCCAACGTGTTGCACAGGGCGGTCTTCCCGGCCTGTGCATCGCAATCCTGCACCTGAACTTCAACAAAGCAGCACAGGGTCTTTCTCTGAGCTGTGCCTGTGCTGGCACCGGCACGACGTGTGCCGTGTCGATGCCCGCCCGCGACTGGTTACGCGAGCGAGCCGAACTGCTCCTTGAGCTGGATGCTGGCGATGGCGACTACGGCGATGAGAGCGGGAGCGAAGAGGATATACATGGCGGATTCTCCTGAATGGTGTTGAAGGTTAGGTCGGCGGAAAGCGTGCTTCCGCGTGGCAACGGCGTTCCAGCTACTCGAGCGAGCCGAACTGCTCCTTGAGCGTGATGAAGCCGATGACCAGAACGGCGAGGGATGCGGGTGCGAAGAGGATGTACATCGTGCGTCTCCTAAAGAGCGATAGGTTGAGAGAACCAAGGGTTCATGTGTTGCATTGCCCAGGCTGCGGGCGATTGGTGATGCCTGTGTAGAAGCAGCTTCCATGCCAAATGCAAAAAATTGCACCAGGCTTGATATCTCTATGAAAAAGATGGAGTTATTCCGAACCTCGCGACAGGAGTGGCGAGAAGAAGTGCTCCGGCAAGGGGAATGGGAAAGGTTTTTCCCTCGCTTTAGGACAAGGCTTTTCCCTTGCGCCATGCAGAACAGTGCGCAGATGGTGGATTGGGTGAGGCAAAAGCGGAATGGCCGGGAGCGGGTGCTCAACCGGCCATACGGGGGCAGGGCTTTGAGGGGGGGCTTACTTCTTCGTTGTGGAGGTGCGCTTCAGGTGGCTGGTGGGGGCCGGGCCGACGGTCTGGCTCAGCGCCGTGTCAATGGTGGAGTAGAGCAGGCTCACGTCCGTCACCTGGGTCCAGCTGTGCGGCGTCACCACCCAGATGGTTGGCGTCTGCGACAGCCCGACGCGCTCACCCAGGTTGTAATCTGCCTGCACCTCGGCGACGATGGCAGGGTCGACCATGAAGGGCATCTGCTTGCCATGCTGCTGGAAGAAGCGCTGGGTAAAGCGCTGCATGTCGTCCTTGGTGGAGATGTTGATCTGCGCGGCAAATACGGCGCGGCGATAGTCCTCTGCCATCTTGGGGTCGATCTTGTCCTGCATGTAGCGGGCGTAGATGGCGGCATCGCGGCTCCAGATGTGCATCTTGAGCGGGAAGTCGTGGCGCAGGTAGGGGAGCTTGTAGTGCTCGACAGCCGCGCGCACGATGGGTGCGGAGTGGGCGCAGGCAGGGCATTCCAGGTCTTCAAACTCGATGATGGCGACCTTGGACCCGGCGGGCGGCTTCAGGATCGAGGTATCGCGAAAGGTGTTGCCGGTGTTGGGCGGCACGGCGTACTGGGCGTGGGCTGCAGCGGGGAGCAGCAGCGCCGCAGCGGCAAGGGCAAGGCGGAGAGCAGCGCGACGGGGCGAAATGGTCATAGGCGTGAGACGCATAAGGTTGTGATTCGTATTTTAGTCGAGCCGACGGGGGTTCGGAGCGCAGGATTCCTGGAAGCATTTCGCATCCGCGGCCCTGCCGTGGCACTCTAAAGAGAGTGACGATGAGCAAGCAACGCTGCAATTGGGTGCAGGCGGCTGGTCTGCTGCCCCTGGGATTGATTTTGACGGCGACGGCCCTGCGGGCGGAGCAGCCTGCCGAACTGCCAGCCGCCCCGGAGCCTGCTCGTGCCTCGCTGACGCAGGCGCGCACCGGTCTGGCAGCTCAGTACGCCGGCCTGGTAACGGTGCAGGCGGAGACGTCCGAGCCCCTGGCGCTGACTCTGGACGACGCGATCACGCGCGCACTGGACCATAATCTGCAGGTCCGGCTGGCCAAGGACAACGAGCGGGCGGTGCATGGGCAGGTGCTGAACGTAGGCAACTCGCTGTTGCCCAACCTGACGGCCCGGGCGAGCTCTACGGCCGAGGAGCTGAACCTGGCGGCCATGGGCTTCAAGCCTGCTTCGCTGGCGGGCTTCGGGTTCCCTCCGGGCACGGTCAAGACGATCGTCAAGATCAATACGACCTCGGCCCAGTTGAGCGCCAGCCAGGCGCTGTTCAATATTCCGGCGTTCTACCTGGTCAAGGCGGCGTTCCGCGCCGAGGACGGTGCCAAGCTCACCACGCTGAATGCGCGTGGCGTCGTGGTGCAGGGGGTGGCGACCACCTATCTGGGTGCGCTGGCCGATCAGGCGCAGGTGCAGAACGCCCGAGCGCTGGCCGTCGCGGACGAGGAGGTGCTGCGACAGGCAAAGGCCTCGCATGATGCCGGGGTTGGCACCAATCTGGACGTCCTGCGGGCGCAGGTGCAGCTGCAGGCGCAGCAACAGGCCGTCGTCCGGGCGGAGAACGCCTTTGCCAAGGACAAGATTCAGTTGAACCGCCTGATGGGTCTGCCCGCCGGGCAGGAGCTGAGCCTGACCGACTCTGCCCCATACGCTGAGTTTGTCGGCTTGCCGCACGACCAGGCTCTGGCGCTCGCCTACCAGCGCCGCAAAGATCTGTTGTCGCTGCAGGCACAGCTGGAGGTGGCCGAGGCGACCCGGAAGGCCATCCGCTACGAGCGCGCGCCTTCGCTCTCCTTTGACGGCTACTACGGCGTGCTGGGCGAGACGACCGGCCTGTACCACGGCGTCTTCAACGCGGAGGGCAAGCTGAGTGTTCCGCTCTTCCGGGAGGCGGCGCAGCGAGGTGAGATCGAGGTGGCCAATGCGCAGGTCAATGCGCTGCGGCAGCACATCGTCAGCCTGAAGGTGACGATCGATGAGCAGATTCGCTCCAGCATGCTGGATGTTGCCAGCGCCGGGGAGATGGTGAAGGTGGCGCAGAGCAGTGTCGAACTGGCCCAGGCCGCGATGTCGGACGCACGCGACCGCTTTGCTGCCGGCGTGGACGACAACCTGGCCGTGGTCGAGGCGCAGGCCCAGGTGGCCGACGCCGAGACGCGCCTGGTGCAGACGCTCTACCGGTTCAACGCCGCCAAGCTGGCTCTGGCCCGGAACACCGGTGTTGTGGAGACGCAGTACAAGAGCTATCTAGGCCGCTAACCATCACGGCCGCTAACGAGCACGGCCGCTGACCAGCCCGGTTGCGGCAGACAGAAACCCTGAACCGGAGAGCAGACGCATGCCACCAGAGTCGCAACCAAAGAGTGTGCCAGCGCAGGCCACAGGTTCTGCGCCGGGTGCCTCATCCCCGCCGTGGGATGAGCGATACGCCACGCCGGGCGAGGCCTTTGGCGAGGCGCCCAATGACTTTCTCCACCAGCAGGAACCGCTGCTGCGCCAGCGCCTGGGTGGTGGGCCTGCCCGTGCGCTCTGCCTGGGCGAGGGCGAGGGACGCAATGCGGTGTGGCTGGCTGGGCTGGGCTACGATGTGACGGCCGTGGACCTGTCGCGTGTCGGGCTGGCGAACGCGCACCGGCTGGCCGCGCGCCACGGTGTTCTGCTGACGACGGTGCAGGCCGACCTGGCGACCTATGAGCTGGGCGAGAGCCAGTGGGACCTGATCGTATCCATCTGGTGCCATCTGCCGCCGCCGCTGCGCCAGCGCGTCCATGGTGCCGTGCTGCAGGCGCTGCGGCCGGGTGGCCTGCTGGTCTACGTCGCCTACACGCCCGGGCAGCCCGCGCGCGGAACCGGCGGCCCCGGCAACCCGGAGCTTTGCCCGTCTGCCGCGGAGCTGCGTCAGGACTTTGCGGGGCTGGTGTGGCTGGTGGAGCGCGACCACGTGCGCGAGATCCATGAAGGCCGATACCACAACGGCTTGTCTGAGGTGGCCGAACTGGTGGGTCGCAGACCCTGAGCCGCAACCCGCTGAAGTGTGCAAGCATAGCTCTATGGCCGATGGCAGCAGTAGACCTACCCTGAGCCGCCCAGCGTTCCGCGCGGCGCTTCAATCGAGAGACTTCCGCCTGTACCAGGCCGCACGGCTCATGGTGATTGTGGGTGCAGAGGCCCAGTCGGTGGCGGTGGCCTGGCAGGTGTATCAGATCACGCACTCGGCGCTGGCCCTGGGCTACACCGGGCTGGCGCTGTTTTTGCCTGGGCTGTTCTTCATGCTGCCGGCTGGTCATGTGGCAGACCGTTATGACCGCCGCCACGTCATCCTGACGTGTTACCTGCTGCAGGCAGTCTGCACGGCTGGTCTGCTGTATCTGGCGCTGGCCGGAACCCATAACATTCTGCTGATCTACCTGGTGCTGGTTGGCATCGGACTGGGGCGTTGCTTCAGCGGGCCGGCTGCCAGTGCGCTGTTGCCCAGCCTGGTGGAGAAGGAGCACTTCGTCAACGCCGTCACCTGGGGCGCGACCGTCTACCAGGTGGCGAACATGTCCGGCCCGGCTGTGGGCGGCCTGCTGTTTACCCTGCAGCTTACGGGCGTGCTGGAGCGCTGGAACGGAGCGGCGATCGTCTATGGCTTCACGTTGCTCATGCTGATGGGCTTTCTGGTGCTGGTCAGCATGATCCGTGCGAACGCCCGGCCGCTGGAGAAGAAGGCCTTTGACATGAAGACGGTGTTGGCCGGGCTGCACTATGTGTGGAGCACGCGGCTGCTGCTGGGCTCCATCTCGCTGGATCTGTTTGCCGTGCTGCTGGGGGGCGCGGTGGCGCTGCTGCCCATCTTTGCGACGGAGATTCTGCACTCTGGCGCGCGCGGCCTGGGCCTGCTGCGCGCCATGCCCAGCGTGGGAGCACTGGTGGTGAGCCTGACCCTGGTGGCCTTTCCCATCAAACGCCGCGCCGGGGCCACCATGCTGGTGTGCGTGGGGCTGTTCGGTGTGGCAACGATCGTCTTTGGGCTGTCGCGGAACTTCTGGCTCAGCATGGCGGCGCTGGTGCTGGTAGGTGCCAGCGATATGGTGAGCGTGGTGGTGCGGTCGAGCGTACTGCAACTGGCCACCCCGCATGAGATGCGGGGTCGGGTGAGTGCCGTCAACTGGCTGTTTATCGGCGCCTCCAACGAGTTTGGCGAGTTTGAGAGCGGCGTAACCGCGCACTGGTGGGGTGCGGTGCGGGCGGTGGTGGTGGGGGGCATCGGCAGCGTGTTGGTTACGGCAGGGGCGGCAGCGTTGTTTCCGGCGTTGCGCCGGGCCGATGCCTTGACGGCGGAGGCGCTGCGCAAGGCAGAGCTGGAGTTAAGTACCGACAAGCCTGTAGATTAGGTGCGCGGCAGGGAGTGATGCTGCCCGCATGTGAGGGAGAGAAACACGATGCAGACAGGCGTAAAGGCAGCGCTGGGAGCGTGTCTGGTGGCGGTGCTGGCGGTGGGAGGTGAGCTGTTGTATCTGCACCATGAGCGGAACAAGCCCATGGAGGTCAAGGCTCCGGAGCGCGAGGTGATTGCGGACGACGACCTGGTGTTTCTGAAGAAGAAGCGTCCGTCGTCGATGGCCGATCTGAAGGAGCTGTTCGGCACCACGGTCTGGGTCTCTGCCGGGGGCCAACTGGAGTACTATCCGCTGGCCGGCAAGACGGTGCAATATGCCAAGCCCGCCGGTACGCTGCTGGGCGCCCAGCGGCTGCAGGTAACGGGCGCGACGGAGCAGGTGGCACCGAAGGCCGCAACCTTCCGCATCCCGGGCGGAGATCGCCAGGTGCTGCTGGAGTTTACGCTGCCCGGCTCGGCAGACCCGGCCAAGGTGTACGGGGTGCCGGTAGGCTACCGGCAGGCGGGCGAGTACACCTTCTACACCGATGAGATCTTCTTCTACGACGACCCGCATGTGCTGTACAAGCACTGGGGGCCACAGATATGGCAGGCAGTGGATGCCCACCAGGTGGTGATGGGCATGAACGAGCGGCAGGTGGAGCTTGCGCTGGGCCAGGTGAGCAAGAGCACCAGCCAGGACTACGGCAACCGCATGGTCGTCTTCGCGAACCTGGGCCATCCCAAGGCAGTCACCTTCGTCAAGAACCACGTGACGGCCTTCCGCGACGACCAGGGCTGGTAGCGGGTCTGGCGCGGGGCTAGCGGTTGAGTTGTCCGACGTTGCCGGCGAACCAGACCAGGCCGCCCAGGGTCAGCAGCAGCGCCAGAAAGATCGTCATGGTGCGGGTGCTGGGCTGCTCCGGGGCGTCCTGACTGCGGATGAGCCGCCAGGCCATGCCGAGCGCAATGAACAGGAAGGCGGTCTCGTGCAGCAGGTAGAACGCCGTGCCTGCCAGGATCAGGATGAGCCCGCGCTGGACTCGGTTGAGCGCCAGCGTGGCCTGAGCGCCGTCCAGCCCCAGTACCGGCACCAGGTTGATGAGGTTGAGCCACGCGCCGGAGTAGGCCAGCGCAGCAAACAGCCGCGAGTGTGCCGCCACGGCGATGCCCAGGCAGGCCAGCGCGGAGCCGAAGCCCGCAATCGGCCCGGCCAGCGCAATTGCCGCTAGGTCCTGCAGGGGAACGCCCAGGTGGTACCAGCGCACATAGGCTCCCAGGCCGGGCAGAAAGATGGGCAGGTCTGCCTTGAGTCCGCGACGGCGCACCGCAACATAGTGGCCCAGCTCATGCAGCAGGATCAGCACCGTAAAGCCCAGGCCGAACTGCCAGCCAAACAGCGCCCAGTACAGGCCAAAGAACGCAAAGAAGCTGAGCAGGAACTTGAACTTGAACAGGGCAAAGATCCACGTCTTGGCCTTGATCAGAAAGAGTGCGACGGGTGCCAACGGCCCCAGCCGCTTCTTCCAGCGCTCCTTCTGGTCGTGCTCGGCCTGGAAGCGTGCGTCGATGGCGTCGATGCGCGCCTGCACGGCGGCAGCCGGCTGGGTGCCCGGCGGCAGCCAGCGGAGCATGTGTTGCCACAGGTCGCGGGCCGGCTGCCAGTGCTCCTGCTGCTCCTCGATCAGGGCGCGGTTGCCGAGTCCGTTCAGGTACGCGGTGTAGACGATGGCCTTGCAATCCGGGCACTGGAGCGTGCCCTCGGGCAGCCAGTGGCTGCACTCCGGGCAGTTGTGCACCCAGTCGGGCGGGGCAGGAGCCTCCGCCGGGCTGGCGGGTGGCAGGGTGGCGGGTTGTGCGTTCTCGTCCATCGGGCTCCAGGGGGCGCTAGGTGCGCTGGCCGGTGGACTGGTCTTTGGCATCGCCCAGGCGCACGCGAATGTCCAGCTTGCGCTTACCCCGGTAGACGGTGAGGGTGACCTCGTCGCCGGCGCGATGCGCGTTCATGGCGGCGCTCAGGTCCTGCGGCGTGTCGATCTCCTGCCCGTCCATGCCCACGATCAGGTCGCCGCCCAGCATGACCGGCGTGTTGCCCTGGTAGGCGCGCTGGGTGCCGCCCCGCAGGCCGGCGCGGTCGGCAGCGCCGCCCGGGGTCACCCGGTCGATCAGAATGCCGTAGTCCACCGGCAGCCCCAACTCCTCAGCAATGTCTGGCCCGATGGGGATGGTGACGATATCGAGCGATGGCCGCCGGAAGTAGCCGTACTTGGAGTAGTCGGCCAGCACGGCCTTGGCGGTGTTGATGGGAATGGCAAAGCCGATGCCGGAGCTCTGGTCCGCGCCGTTGTTGGCGATCAGCGTGGTAATGCCGATCACCTCGCCGCGCGAGTTGAGCAGCGGCCCGCCGGAGTTGCCGGGGTTGACGGCGGCATCGGTCTGGATGGCGTCTTCGATCGGGTTGCCCTGCGGTCCGCGGATGGAGCGAATGGCGGAGATGATGCCGCGCGTCATGGTTCCGGAGAGGCCGAAGGGGTTGCCGATGGCGTAGACCCGCTGGCCCACGACCAGGCCGTTCGACTCGGCCAGGGTGGCCGGCACCAGGTTGGGCACGTTGTCGATCTTCAACAGCGCCAGGTCGTGGTTCTTGTCCACGCCCAGCACGTGCGCCTTGTACTTGTGCTTGTCCGAGAGGGTCACCTCGACCCGCTGCGCGTTGTCGATGACGTGGTTGTTGGTCAGGATCAGCCCGTCCTTGTTCAGGATGAAGCCGGAGCCCTGTCCCTGCTGTGGAACCGGACCGTAGAAGAAGTCAAACTGCACGGCGGTCGAGGTGATGTTGACGACGCTGGGCAGGGCTTTCTTGTAGACGGCGATGTTCTGCAGCTCTTCGTTGTCGAAGGCCGGGGCAGCCGCAGCCTCAGTCAGGTCAAAGGCACCCAGGCCATGCTCGGCGGTGGCGTCTGCCATGGCTGGCGATGTGCCGGGGTGGAACAGCCGCTGCACCAGAGGGGCCAGGGCACCGCTGGGCGCAATATGGGTGGTGACGTAGTAAAACCCGGCGAGCAGCACCAGAACGAGCAGGACAGGACGCAGTTTGGACGCAGCTTTCATCGCAGCAGTAAACCTCACGGGGCCGCAGGGGTAACGTACGGGCCGCTGCCTCTATCTTATGCGTTTGGCCGCGCGGACGGAACCGCAGCCGCCTGTTGCTGCAGCAGCGGCCACAGCTGGTCGATCTGCCACTCCAGCTCCGCCAGCGAGCCGTCGTTGTGCAGCACGTAGTCGCACAGGCTGGCCTTCTGCTCGTCGGGCATCTGCTGGTCCAGTCTGCGGTGGGCCTCGGCGGTCAGGGCGTCCCGTTGCTCCGGGGTAAGGCTGCGGCCGGCGGCGGAGCGAGCCAGAAAGCGGGCGATCTTGCTCTCGTCCGGCGCGGTCACCAGCACGATGCGGTCAAAGCGGCCGCGCAGGCCGCCCGGCCCGGCGTGACGGGTCTCCAGCAGCAGGGCAGACTCCACCAGCAGCACGGCGTGTGGCTCACGAGCGGCCAGCTCCTCCGCGCGGCGCTGCTGCTCCGCGATGACGGCCGGGTGCACAATGGCGTTCAACTCCTCCACGCGACCCTCGGCAAAGGCGGCGTGGGCCAGGGCGGGGCGGTCCAGCTGGCCGTCGGGCCGGCGGTAGCGCGGTCCAAAGTGCTGCAGGATTGCGCTGTACACGGGCTGCCCGGGCTGCATCAGCTCGCGGCCAATCTCGTCGGAGCTCAGCAGGTGCGCGCCGTGCTCCACAAACAGCCGGGCCGCGGTGGATTTGCCGCTGCCCAGGCCGCCGGTCAGCCCGACGCGCAGCATGGCTACGCCTGCCCGCGCCGCATGCGGGCCGCGGTCACAGTGTTCTGCATCAGCATGGCGATGGTGAGCGCGCCCACACCGCCCGGCACCGGCGTGTAGGCCGAGGAGAGGGCAAAGGCCGCCGGTTCAATGTCGCCCACCACCGTGGAGCCGCGCCTGGCAAAGGTCTCTGCCCGGCCCTGGTCGCCCGGGAAGAGCCGGGCCACGTCGGCGGCATCCGTCAGGCGGTTGATGCCGACGTCGATCAGCACCGCACCGGGCTTGACCATCGCGCGGGTGATGAAGCCGGGCCGGCCAATCGCCGCCACCAGAATGTCGGCCTCGCGTGTGACCGCAGCCAGATCGGCGGTGCGGCTGTGGCAGATGGTGACCGTGGCGGACTCGTTGAGCAGCATCATGGCAGCGGGCTTGCCCACAATGTCTGACCGGCCGACGACGACGGCGTTCTTGCCGGCGATGGGCAGATGGCTGCGCTTCAGAATCTCGATGATTCCCGCCGGGGTGCACGGTGCCAGCGCCGGCTGACCGCTCTGCACGCGACCCACGTTCACCGGGTGGAAGCCGTCGACGTCCTTCTCGGGCACGACGGCCTCCAGCAGGCGCTTGGTGTCGACGTGGCGGGGCAGCGGCAGCTGGATGAGGATGCCGTCGATGTCGTCCCGCTCATTCAACTGCTGCACCAGGGCCAGCATCTCCTCGGTGGTGATGGACTCCGGCGGGGTGATGAGTTCGCTGTAGATACCCAGCTCGCCGCAGGTCTTTACCTTGCTGCGCACATAGATCTGCGAGGCCGGTACCTCGCCGACCAGGATGACGGCCAGTCCGGGGGTGATGCCGCTGGCCTGGAGCGAACGGACCTCTGCGGCGACTTCGGCTTTGATAGAGGCGGCGATTGCGACGCCGTCCAGGACGAGGGGTTGGGTGGCTGCGGATGTCATACCGTTCACCATGGTACCGCGCTGGCTGCCGGGATTGCAGCCGGAGTGTTGCCCCGGAGCCGGCTGCGCGGCAGTGGTGGTGCCAGATACAATCGCAGCATGAGTGCAATGCAGCAGCCCGGGAGCGTCTCCGCACCGCCGGAGTGGGTCGTGTGCCCGGCCTGCCATGGTCCGCTGACTGCGGCTGGGGCGGATGTTCGCTGCGTCGGCTGCGGCAGGATCTACCCCGTGGTGGACGGGCTGCCGGTGCTGCTGGAGAGCCGTAGCGCGAGCTAGACCGTCGCCGGTCGCACGGGGAACCTCCACCGCCTGCGGCGCGTATCTGTCCAGGTCCCAAAGTCCCAAGGTCCCAGAGTCCCAAGGTCTCAAAGTCCCAAAGTCAAAGCCAGGGAGGCTCGGGCCGCGCGTGTAGCCTGCCGTTGCCATGGCGCGAAACGGAATCGGGACGCAGGGTGTGACCAAATCCAGCGGCGCGCATCGAAAGAGAAAGCAGGGCAGGAAGTTCCGGGCACGGCAGGAGGGACACGGCGATGGCAAGATTAGGCGTAGAG
>JAGWNX010000078.1 GCA_028872955.1 Acidobacteriota bacterium | reverse complement strand
TTAGCCGAACTGGACGAACTCGGTTCAGGCCTCTGTCACTGTTCGGCCTGGAGACTTGTAAGGTTGCTGTTTGCGCAGCACCCAATAGCTGGCTTCGGCGAGGTGGCGGGCGACGGCGACGATGGCGCGGCCATGCCCCTTGGCGGGCGCGAGCCGTTGATACAAGCGTTCAATGTGGGTGCCGCGGTATGCCTTGATCCGGATGGCGCATGTGGCGGCTTCGACGAAGCCCCACTTCAGATAGTGGTTGATGTTGCGGCAGGTGCCTCCATGCCGGATGCGTCCACCGCTGGCAATGATCCTGGGTACAAGCCCCGCATAACCGGCCAGGTTCTCAGCTCTTGGGAAGCGGCCTATGTCGCCGATCTCCAGCCAGACGAGCGGAGCGAGGATATCGCCGATGCCGGGAATGGTTCTCAACAGGCGCACCTCCGGTGAGGGCTTCAGGGCGCCGGCGATGCGGTCCTCAATCTCTTCGATCTGTGCTTCGAGTTGGTCGAGCGAGGTAAGCTGCACCTGAATCATCGCTGCTGTATCGCAGGGCAGGCGGTCGAGCACAGTGTCGATGTAGACACGTCCCTTGACGCCGAAGAGGTCACTGATGCCAGTTGCCTGCAGGCCGTAACGGTCGATGGAGGCATGGATGCGATGCTTGAGCGACGAGCGAAGGTCGCGAAGGGCCATGCGGGTGCGGAGCAGCTCGCGCCGGTCGCGCAGCTCGCCCGGCGGAATCCAACTCTCGGGCAGCGTCCCGTTGTGCAGCAGGATGGCGAGGCCCTTGGCGTCGAGCGCATCCGTCTTGTTGGTCCTGCCCATGCGCTTCTTGGCTTCGGTCGGGTTGGCGAGGTGCGGATGATGACCGGCCTTCTCCATCTCGTCGACCATCCAGTACCAGTGACCTGTGGCTTCCAGCGCGATCTCGCTCCCCGGTGGCAGAGTGCGAAGGAAATCGATGTACTCCTGGCGATGATGTTCGACTCGGACGGCCGGCGAGGTCTTGCCCTTGCTTTCGATGGTCACGAAGACCGAGAACTGCTTGTGTGCATCACATCCAATCACTGCTGGCATGGTGCTCTCCTATGAGGCGCAAGTCGCGCTTTCATAGGTTCACCCCCAAATGGGAGCTGCGGAGTAACCTGCGGTTGCTGTGCGGGAACCATCGTGGAATGAGCGTGCTACAGCCGATAGCCGCGAAAATGCTGGTGTTTACAGGTTGCTCTAGGTAAACCTGTTGAAAGCAGGCGGCTAAGAAGGAAAATTTTCGTTATGAGGCGGTTCCGTGTAAACGCGGCGGTTGCTGTGCGTGAACTTGCTGAAAATGCAGGGTCGGGCATCGGTGGCGGGAGTACCCTTCGCTTCAGCGTCCGCCAAGGCTCTGCGCTGCGCTCCGACCGCTGGCGCGGCGCTTCGCGGCCCTGACTGCCGCCTCCGCTGCGGGTGATGGCCGGTCATGAGGAGCATGTCTGCTCCTCTGTTCTTGAAAAGAACCAGAGGGCGACGACGGCGGCGGCTCAGCGGTAGGCTTCTCGGCGGTGGCGGACGGCGAGGACTTCGATGGCGTCTCCGAGGTCGTGGAAGCGGACGCGGTAGTCGCCGACGCGGAGCCGGAACTCGGGAGGGTCGATGTTCTGGAGTCGTTTCACGTCGCCGTCTCCGGTGGCGGCGAAGTCAGCGAGAGCATGAATCCGCAGAGCGGTGGGCTGGTCGATGGCGCGGAGCTGGGCCTTGGCCTAGCCTATCCAGACGATCTTCCGGGGCATGGTCAGCGGCGCGCTTCTTAGGATTCAAGCGAGGTCTGTACCATGCGGTCGAAGTCTTCAGTTGTGAGTCCGAACTCGGCCAGAACCTCATCGTGGAGGATGATCTCACCACGAGCGAGCTAGGCCGTGGAAGCGGCGACATAGCGGGCCTCTTCTTTGCTGACTGGCTCATCATCGAAGGGTGTGTTGGCGAGGGCGCGGAAGACGGGATTGAGCATGATCTCTAGGAGCCTAACGACGGCAAAGACCTGGCCGGGAGCCTTGCGGTCGATTAGTTCGTGGGCGTGTTGCGTGGGGTTGGCCTGGGCAATGGTAGAGTCCTTTTCCTTAGCTGCTTCGCATCAGTCGTGAGCCTCGACACCGGTTGCGCCAGTAAGCGAGTTGAGAAGCCGAATCACGGCTCGCTGGTCGCGCTCCGGCAGCAGGGCGATCCTCAGAAATCTCCTCCAAAGGCGCTGCTTCTCCAGGTCGCTTGCGACCCGTTCAAACTTGGAAGCCTCTCTCGCCCTGGCCTGGATGCCCAGCAATTCATCAGCGGTGACCTTGAGGGCCTGGGCCAGTTGCGCGATCACCAGGCCTGGGGCGAGCCGCCATCGGTCTCGTAATAGGAAATCGCACGTTGCGTGACCTGAGTAGCCTTGGCCAGCTGCACTTGCGTCATGTCGCGTTCCTTGCGGAGCGCGATGAGGCGTTGGCCGAAAGAATCCTTGTTCTGGTGGCTGTTCTGGTGGCTGTTGACTTCGAACTTTGGTGCGCTTGCGTGCGCCGACATGCAATGTAGTATTTAGGCGTAACGCACTGAAATAAAGAGGCATAGTAGGCCTGATGCGAGATCGTGCTACGCTGTGCAAGCATGCAATTTTCTGACTCGAAATCAGACGTACTCGCAAGGGTACCGGGGGTTCGAATCCCTCCCTCGCCACTGACCTTCCAAAGACATCCCAAGACATCCAGAGACGCAGCCAGGGCATCTATCTTCGGCGAAACCTGCTGATGGGGAGGGGTCGGATGCTCTCTTAGGCTCCAGACATCGCTGCGGGAGTTTGATACGCTGCGGAGGACACGGTGCCGGCCACCGCAATGGAGACGAAGGATGAAGCTTGGCCTGTTTACTCCGCTCTATAACGAGTTGTCGCTCGAGGCGATGCTCGACGAGCTGAAGCGCTATCCGCAGATTGAGATGCTGGAGATTGGCACCGGGGGCTGGCCGGGCGCGGCGCATCTCGACCTGGAGTCGCTGCAGCGCGAGGCTGGCCGCAGTGCGTACCGGCAGAGGCTGGCAGAGAGTGGCCTGGGCATTAGCGCGTTCTCCTGCCATGGCAATCCAGTGCATCCAGACGTCGCAATCGCCCAGCGGGACGATGCAACGCTCCGTCGCACCATCGAACTGGCAGCCGCCATGGGCGTTCCGACGGTGGTGGCGTTCTCGGGTTGTCCGGGTGGCGGGCCTGACGATCGCACCCCCAACTGGATCACTGCCGCGTGGCCGCCGGAGTTCGCCGCCATGCTGGAGTGGCAGTGGACGGAGCGGCTGGTGCCGTACTGGCGATCTGTGGCGCAGCTGGCTGCGGACTCTGGCGTGCGCCTTGCGCTGGAGGCACATCCGGGCTTCAGCGTGTACAACCCGGAGACGCTGCTGCGTCTGCGCAATCTGGCGGGCGATGCCATCGGCATCAATCTCGATCCCAGTCATCTGTGGTGGCAGGGCATCGACATTCCTGCGGCCATCCGCGAGCTGGGGCCAGCCATCCATCATGTCCACGCCAAGGATGTTGCTCTGGACTTTGCGAACTGCAGTCGCAACGGCGTGCTGGATACCAAAAGCTATCGCGAGATGAGTGCACGCTCCTGGAGCTTCCGCTCCGTGGGCTGGGGGCACGATGAACAGGAGTGGAAGCGCATAGTGTCTGCACTGCGGCTGGCCGGTTATGACGGCGTGCTGAGCATCGAGCATGAGGACGCCCTGGCCTCTACGCATGAGGGGTTGTCCTCGGCGGTGGCCATGCTCTCACGCGTGCTGTTGCGGCAGCCCCCCGTGGAAGCGTGGTGGGCCTAGCAGATTTACAGAGGCACCTCGGCCGGCAGTGACGCACTCTGGTCCGCGGCCACGGCATGGTCTTGCTCGTCCTGGAAGCTGACCAGGAAGAGCAACAGCACTGCGGCGGCGACGAGCGCCGAGATGCTCCAGATGGCGCGCCAGTTGTGCCCGGTGCTCAGGGTGTAGTGCTGCACCACGGCGCCGGAGAGCCATGACCCCACAAACATCCCGACTCCGTAGGTCAGAAAGGTGATGAGCCCCTGGGCCGCGGCGCGTAGCGCCTGGGATGCCTTGCGGTCGATGTAGATCTGGCCAGTGACAAAGAAGAAGTCATAGCAGATGCCGTGCAGCAGAATGCCTGCCCACAACATGCCCATGCGCGGGCCCGCGTTGCCATAGGCAAACAGCAGATAGCGCAACACCCACGCAGCCATGCCTGCCACCAGCATGTACTTGACGCCCAGCCGACGGAAGAACCAGGGGATGAGCAGCATGCAGCCCAGCTCGGACATCTGGCCGCCGGTCATCTGGCCGGCCGCGTTGCGCACGCCACTCTCGTTCAAAAACAGGTTGGTAAACGCATAATAAAACTGCAGCGGGATGCAGATGAGGAACGAGGCCAGGGCAAACACAGCCATGGAGCGCTGCTTGAGCAAGGCAACCGCCTCGCGCGGGAAGATGGAGGCCACTCCGCTACCTGCGGTGTGGGCCAGCGGCGGCGTAGCCGGCAGTGTCAGGCAGTAGAGCGCCATCAGCAGCGAGGCCCCGGCGGCCAGTTGCACCGGCTTTGCGGTGGCCTCCCACCCCAGGCTGCCCACCAGCAGTCCGGCGACGATCCATCCCAGGGTACCCAGCACGCGGATGGGGCCGAACTCGAGCTTAGGGTCAGACATCTGGCGAAAGGCCAGCGAGTTGGTCAGCGCCAGAGTCGGCATGAAGGTGAAGCAGTAGAACAGCACCGTGCCGTACAGCGCGGCGAAGCTGGTGGTCCGCGCTGCCGTGAAGAGCAGCAGTGCGCCTGCGCCGTGCAGCGCGGCCAGCACCCACTGCGTGCTGAAGTACTTGTCTGCGATGAGCCCCACCAGGAACGGTGCCACCATGGCGCCCACGGCTGTGGCTCCTGCTGCCAGGCCAATCTGCTGGCCGTTGAAGTGCAGCGTGGTGGCCAGCCAGGTGGCGAAGGTGACGTACCAGCCTCCCCAGATGAAGTATTCCAGAAACATCATCACGCTCAGGCGTGCTTTCATCGCAAGGCTCATGGCCGGCTCCGTTCCATTTGCCCAGGGGGCAGGTGCGTTGGGTTGCTGCTGCGGCCATGACGCGTGACGCCAGCCGGGGACAGCGTCAGCCACGATAGTTGCTTGCAGGCCGTGTGTGCAACCAGTGCCGGCTGATAGCGTTCCCACTGGACGAGTTTCCTGCCGTTTGTGTAGCATGCCGCGACGCTCGGGAGGAGCCATGGAACGTCGCGAAGTACTGCGAGCACTGGCGGTGCTTGCCATTACGCCACGGTGGCTGCAGGCACAGCAGAATACGAACGCTGCACCCGTGCTGCCTGCGCCCGTGCCGTGGACACAGGGGCTCAATCCACTGACGCCTCTGCCGCATACCGTGGCTGAGGACGCCGTGGCCCAGACCGTGCCCGCCTACTTCTCCAGCACGCAGAGGCGCACGTTATCGCGGCTGGCAGATGCCCTGGTGCCGCGCACGGCGCAGCACCCCGGCGCGCTGGACGCCGGCACGCCAGAGTTCCTCGACTTTTTGATCGGTCACTCGCCTGCGGCCCGGGGCGGCTTGTACACCAGCGGGCTGGATTGGCTGGAGGCCCAGGCCCAGGCAAGTTTCAAACGTCCGTTTGCCCAGTTGGATGCGGCGCAGGTGGAGAGCTTGGTGAAGCCGTGGCTGCGTACCTGGATGACGGACCATCCGCCCACCCAGACCCACGCAGACTTCATCAACATCGCGCATGCTGACATCCGCACGGCAACCATCAACTCGCAGGTATGGTTTGCCGCGCTGGACGCCCATGCACGCGAGAACACGCTGCAGCTCTACTGGTCGCCGATTGAGCCGGACCTGTACGCCATGCGGCCAGAGAGTATGCACACGCGCCCTGTACCGGGCAATCTGATGCAGCCAGTGCGTCCTAAAGCGGAGTGAGAGCGGAGCATGATGAGCAAGAAAGTGGATGTACTGATTATTGGCTCCGGACACGCTGGCGGCATGGCGGCCAAGGTGCTGACCGAGCGGGGCGTGGAGTGCCTGATGTTGAACGCCGGACCGGTGGCCGACGTAACCCGTCAGGCACGCGAGGAATCGGCCTACCAGCTTCCGTTCCGCGGCTTCAAACCGCCCGGCAAACTGGAGCACGTCTTTCAGGCCAATGAGTTCAACACCAGCGTGTGGGTCGATGAGCAGGAGGTGCCCTACACGTTTGACCCGGCGCATCCGTATAACTGGGTCCGTGTGCGCCTGTTCGGCGGGCGGTCTCTCTTCTGGTCCAGGCAGTCGTTCCGCCTCAGCGACTACGAGTTCAAAGCGAAGTCGCACGATGGATTTGGCGAGGACTGGCCGCTGGACCATGCCGAGCTGTCGCCCTACTACGCGCGCGTGGAGGAGATCTTCCGTGTCGTGGGAGCTCTGGATGGTCCACCGCAGATGCCGGACGGCAACTTCATCCTGGATGATGCTCCATGGAGCGGCTCCATGCAGCGCTTTCGCAAGGCCGCCAAGTCGCTGGGTGTTCCGCTGTGCAAGCAGCGGCGCGCCACGGGCCGCGATGGCCTGGCCAGCTCGGTGAACCTGCTGCTGCCCGACGCTGAACGTACCGGCAGGCTGACGTCCATTGAGAACGCCGTCGTACGCGAGATTACGACGGACAAAAACACGGGCCAGCCCAACGGCTGTCGCTTTGTGGACCGGCTCTCGCATCGCGAGATGGAGGTGCAGGCGCGCGTGGTGGTGTTGGCGGCGGGCACGCTGGAGAGCACACGGCTCCTGCTCAACTCTGGCCTGGCGAACTCCAGCGGCCTGGTAGGACGGTACCTGTGCGACCAGATCTACGGTGCCGGCCTGGTGTGCAGCGTGCCGGAGGCGCGGGGCAGCCGCGGAGACAAGTCGCTGATGGGCGGCGGCGCAATCATTCCGCGCTTTCGCAACATTACGGATAAGTCCAGCAAGTTTCTGCGCGGCTATGCGCTCAACGTGACCAGTGCCACCGGCCCCCTGGGGGCGAGCAACTTTACTGAGTATGGCGAGGCGCTTGATCGCAAGATGGCAGAGTATGCCGGCAGTGGCTTCCACATGACCATCATGGGCGAGGTGCTGGCTCGCTATGAGAATCACGTCCGCATCAATCGGCAGAAGACGGATGCCTGGGGGATTCCGGTGCTCCACATCGAGACCCAGTACACGGACAATGAGTACAACATGGCCGCAGACGCCGTGGACACCATGAGTCAGGTGGCGCACGACGCGGGCTTTGAGGTGCTGGCTAGCAACAAGGTGCCCAATCCGCCGGGCTACAGCATCCACGAGGTGGGAACCTGCCGCATGGGGAACGATCGGAAGCAGAGCGTGCTCAACCGCTGGTCGCAGAGCCACGACCACAAGAACCTTTGGGTGGTGGATGGTGCAGGCTTTACCAGTGCTGGATGGCAGAACCCGACCATGACGATTCTGGCGCTGGCGATGCGTGCCGCCGAGCACCTGGCGGATGAGATGAAGCAGGGCAACGTTTAGGAGACGACACAATGCATCACAGCAGGCGGGATTTTCTTGGCGGTGCACTCTCGGCCGTAGCACTGTCGCTTACGGCCAGCCGTGCCTTTGCCAATGCGCTGGGGTTGCCACTGGCCATTCAGCTGTACTCGGTGCGCGAGCAGATGGCCCAGGACCTGGATATGGCGCTGGCTGGCGTCGCGGCGGCGGGATTTGTGGAAGTGGAAGCCGCGGCTCTGCCGAAGAAGAGCGCTCGAGAGATTCGTGCGGCGCTGGATAAAGCCGGCCTGCGTTGCGTGGGCGCGCACCACGGCTATGCCGATCTGGCTCCGCGCGTGGAGGAGCTGGCTGACTACGATGCCGAGCTGGGGGCCAAGTATCTACTGTGTGCCAGCCCCGGCCACCGACCGCAGGCCGCTGCGCAGCCGCACGGCCCACAGCCCTTTACCCTTGACGATTGGCGCTACAACGCCGAGATGTTCAACACCTTCAGCGATCAGGTGGCGAAGCATGGGTTGCAGTTTGGTTATCACAACCACATCCACGAGTTTGATGCCATCGACGGCGTCACGCCCTATGAGGAGCTGCTGCGACTCACTGACCCGAAGAAGGTGACCTTTGAGTTGGACTGTGGCTGGGCGCGCGTCGCCGGGCAGGACCCCGTCGCTATCATGCAACGGCACCCGCACCGCTTCTCCATGCTGCACGTCAAAGACTTTCACCTGGCCGAGGTGGAGGCCGGAGCGAACCATATCCCCAAGGTCACGGAGCTGGGCCGCGGGGATATCGACTACCGGCCCGTGCTTGCGCAGGCCAGGAAGAACCAGCAGATTCGCCACGCCTTCGTCGAGCAGGAGGCGTTTGACATGCCGTGGCAGGAGTCACTGAAGGTGGACGCGCAGTACATGCGGCGGTTGCGCTAGAGGTCGCTCCAGCGCAACCGTTCGAGCTTCGCTACTGCCGGTTCTCGTTGTTGTTCTTCCCCAGGTCAGCCGGGTTGTTCTCCTGCTGCACCATGTGGCCTTCGCCCTCAAACGGCCAGTTGCGCTCCAGCGGCTGCTCGGCCTCGCGGGTCTCGCGAGACACGTTGTTGATGTTCAGGTTCTCAAAGAGGTGCACGCCGAGCTTGCCTGCCGAGGCCAGGTCGATGTCGCCATCCTTGTCGAAGTCTGCGGCGACAAACTGCGTGCCTGCGCTGGCGGTTCCATTCACTGAGAGCGCGTGCCGGGTAAAGGTCGCCGTCTTGGTGTTGAGGGTGTAGGCGTAGACCACCACGGGATCGTAGCTTCCGGGGTCGTGTCCGCTATGGCCGCGATAGCGCTTGCCGGTGATCAACTGCATCTGGCCGTCGATCTTCGTCAGCAGCAGCGCGTGCGATTGCGAGAAGGACTCGTCGATGATGTGCTTCGTCCACGTCGGGTGGGTTCTGGGCCCGCCCTGCTGCCACCAGTACAGCCCGTAGCCGTGGCCCTGGCCCACAATCAGGTCCATGCGACCGTCGCCGTTCACGTCGTAGCCAAGAATCGGAAAGCCCGTGTCGCCAAGGTTCCAGTCCGGATGCCATAGCCACTGATCCTTGTCGGCATTGATCTGTTCGAACCACCCGGTTGGGGTCAGAATGTCGGCCTTGCCATCGCCGTTGATGTCGGCGATGCCGACGCCGTGGCCATCCGCCTCCAGCGGCAGCAGGTGATGCACCCGCGGTGTCGCACCGCTGAAGTCCACCCACAGCAGGCCAGAGTGGTTGTAGTGCGCCAGCACGACATCCGGTTGGCCGTCGCCGTTGATGTCGGCGAAGGTACCGCCCTCGGTGTCAAAGCTGTCGGCGATCAGGTGCCGCTTCCACATCACGCCCGGCTGCTTCGGGTTCTCGTACCACCACAGCCCGTTCGTAATCCACCCGGCGGTGATGATGTCAGGTGCGCCGTCGTGGTTGACATCGACGGTCCACTCGCCGCAGTCAGAGACAAACTCCCCGGTCATGCTGACGGTGCGCCATTGGTGGCGCTTCCACGAACCACCGCTGCTGCCCGGATTCTCGTACCAGTAGGCTCCGCTCACCAGGTCCAGGTAGCCGTCGCCGTTCATGTCCAGCGTCGTAATGCCCTCGGCGTGGTCGTTCCCCAGCCGATGCACCAGAAAACTGCTCTCGGCCGCGCCGCCGTTCACGCCCGCGCCCGCGTGTTGCTTGCGGACCTCCTGCTGGGCCATCAGCGCATGACACGCCACCATCCATGCAACGACTACCGCAATCCGCCGCATCGCTCTCCTCCTGTGGTTCTGCACTCCTCGTCGGCTAGCCAAGGGTCATCGTCTCCGGGTTCCAGTGGACAATCGCGTCCTGTTGCAGGCTCAGGTTACTCAGCAGCGCAGCGCCCGCCGCGCGGAAGCCGAAGACCGCGTCTTCCACGGGTTGGGTGCGGGTGCGTACGGAGTGGAAGAAGTTGCGGAAGTGCTCCACCGTATCGTTGTAGCCGTGCGGCAGCACAAAGGTGTCCACGCGGTTGTCTTCGCTTGCAGGCGCTGCGGAGTCAGGGTACTTGCTCAGGTAGCTCTGCCGGTACAGCCGCTGCTGCTCGTTGGAGAAGGTCTCGATGGTCATCCCGGGGTCCTTAGGAGCAACGTACCGGGTCAGGGTCAGGCCCGCACCGCTAATCTCCATCGTGCCCTCGGAGCCGGTGAACAGGAAGCCCTCTGCCTCGCGGCCACCCGCAATCTGGTTGACACGCAGCGTCAGGTTGAACTGCTCCGGGTAGTCGAACATCGCCACCATCACATCCGGCACGTTGCGGCCGTCCTTCCAGAAGCGCAGCCCGCCGGTCGCCACGGCGCGGGTGGGGCCCTGCGAGCCCGTGATGAAGTGCGTGCCGCTGAAGAGGTGGACAAACAGATCGCCCGCAACGCCGGAGCCGTAGTCGGTCCACTTGCGCCACTGGAAGAAGTGCTCCGGGTTCCAGGGTATCTGCGGTGCCGAGCCAAGAAAGCGCGGCCAGTCACAGGTCTGCGGGCTGGCATCCAGCGGAATGGTGTAGCTCCAGGCCCCCATATAGGCGCTGCGATCCCAGAAGGCGTTCACCAGGTTCAGCTTGCCGATGGCGCCGGACTGCAGCAGCTCCTTGGCCTTGGCATACAGCATATTGCTCACGCGCTGGCTGCCCACCTGCAGAATGCGGCCGGAGCGACGTGCGGCCTCGATGATGGTGGGCCCGTCGCTGTACAGGTGGATCATCGGCTTCTCCAGGTACACGTCCTTGCCTGCCTGCAAGGCATCGGTAGCTGCCTGTTTATGCCAGTGGTCTGGTGTTGCGATGATGACGGCATCCACGTCTGGCCGTGCCAGAATCTCGCGATAGTCGCGCGTGGTGACGACCTGCTGCCCCCAGCGCTCGCGAGCGTGCGTCAGGCGGCCGTCGTAGCAGTCGGCTACGGCGATCAGGCGCGTGTTGGGCACCTCCAGCGCGCTGGCGCAGTCCTGCTGGCCGCGAATACCGGCGCCAATCAGCGCAATCTGGATCTGGTCGTTCGGGCCGCGCTGGCGATCGTGCTCCTCAGCATGCAGCATGGGTAGAGCGCGGGTCAGGCCTGCGGTTGTTAGCAAGGAAGCGTTCTTAAGAAAGCTACGTCGCGTTGCACTCACGTCCATTCACCTCAGCAGGGATCCGTCCAACCCATACGTGTGGCACGTCAGGCTGAACAATGACACGTGCCATGCTACACGCAGAGGGCTGGATGGTGCTGGAGACGTGGCGGAACAGACGGAGAAGCCGCCCTGGGCTGCTACAGCGTGGCTCCGCCGGTGACCGGCAGCTCCACCCCGGTGAGGTAGCCGCTGCCCGGCGAGAGCAGAAACTGGATGGCGTTCGCCACGTCCTGCGGCGTTGCATTGCGGCCGCGCGGCGTGGAGGATGCCGCCATCTGCCGGACAACCTCCGGGATGCCGTCCAGGAAGCGCGTCTCCACCATGCCCGGCGAGACGGCGTTGACGCTGACTGAGGTGCCGGAGTATTCGCTGGCCAGCGCACGCATCAGACCCAGTTGGGCGTGCTTCACCACGGTGTACATCGACATGTAGCGCGGCGGTAGCGCACGCGTCACGCTGGAGAGCAGGAACACCACCTGTGCGCTGGGCAGTTTGGCCATGGCCGGCAGCAGACGCCGCATCAGCAGAATGGCAGAGTGCAACTGAATGTGCAGGTCCGTGGCAAAGTGTTGCTCATCCCACTTGGTGAACCGCTCGTACCGGAGCTTGAGCCCGGGCAGATGCACCACCTGGTTCGGTGTGCCGAAGCGGCTGGTCACCTCAGCAGCCAGGGCAAGGGTGCTCTCCGCAGAGGCCAGATCTGCCTGCAACAGATGCAGGCTCTTGAGCTGCAGTTCGTCGCGCAGCGCCTCAAGTCGCTCGGTCGAGGCGTTGGCATGGGCCAGCACCACGGGCTGCTGCGCTGTGCCGCAAAGCTGGCGAATGAGCGCGAGGCCGATGTCCGACGAGGCCCCGGTGATCAATATCGTGTCAGGCTGCATGGATTCCTGCCCGGATAACGGCCTTGGAGATGGGCTTGCCCTGTTGATTGCGGATTGCGGCCTTGATCTCCAGGCGATGATACGCCTCGTTGAGAAAGGTAATCTCGCCGCTCACGGTGAGCGTATCCCCCACGAAAGCTGGGTTGCGGAACTCGATGTCGATGCCGTGCAGCAGGCAGTTGGAGCCCGGCAGGTGCACACCGGCAAGCTGCGAGTAGAAGGCAGAGGTGAGCATGCCAAAAGCAACCCGGCCAGGGAAGCCGCGCTGCCGGGCAATCTGCTCATCCTGATGCAGCGGATTCGTGTCCCCGGAGAGCGCAGCAAAGGCATCCAGCATGGACGCCTGCAGGGTCACTTCAAACTGCGCCTGCATGCCCAGGCTCAGGTCGCTCCAGGTGTAGTGGTTCATGGCGGCTAGCTCTTCTTGCGCAGGA
>JAGWNX010000137.1 GCA_028872955.1 Acidobacteriota bacterium | reverse complement strand
TCTCTCCCTCGCTGGCAGCCATGGGTGCACGCGGATGCCCAAAGCCGCAGCGCACAGATTAGCTTGCTCTTAGAACTACGAAACGCAGGGCAGGCCAGTCGAGTTGCGTGGCCTGCCCTGCGGTGATGGGCTGAGGACTACTGCAGCAGCTTGAGCACTTCCTGCTGTACGGAGTTGGCCTGCGCCAGCGCGCTGATGCCGGTCTGGCTCAGCACCTGGAACTTGGCCAGGTCACTGGTGGCCTGACCGTAGTTGGTCGACATGATGGAGCTCTCGGCCGAGGTCAGGTTGACGGACTCGCTGCTGGCAACGTTCGCAGCCGCGTTCAGTTCGTTGATGTTCGCACCGATGGTGCCGCGCTGGTTGGCGACATCGGCAATGGCGGTCGTCACGTCCGTCAGTGCGGTGTTGGCTGCAGTTGTGCTGGTCAGCACGTCCGTGGAGAGGCTTTGACCAGCACCACCGCCGGCTGCCGTACCGACGCTGCCCGAGGTGAGTGCACCGACCGTATCGCTGAAGGTCGTAGCGCCGCCCGAGGTGCCGTCGCTGACGAAGATCTTCGTCGCCGTGGCCGAGAACACAGCCGTGCTGTTGAAGTTGGTGGAGGAGCCGATGTTGCCGATCTCCGTAATGATGTTCTGAAACTCGGCGTTGGCCGAGGCTGCCTGACCCGTGGTGAGCGTGCCGTTGGAGGCCTCAGTGGCCAGGGTTACAGCGCGATTCAGCAGGTTGGTAACCTGCGAAAGAGCGCCATCCGCAGTCTGCAGCAGCCCCACACCATTCTGTGCGTTCTGTGCGGACTGCGAAAGGGCGGCAATATTCGCCTGCAGTCCATTGGCAACCGCTAGACCGGCGGCGTCATCCGCACCGCTATTGATGCGCGAACCCGAAGAGAGCTGGGTCAGCGTGTTCTGCAGACTGGCCTGCGTCTGGTTGAGGTTGTTCTGCGCGTAGATGGAGGCGATGTTGTTCAACACACCCAAAGACATAGGTAACGCTCCTGTCACTTGCTCGGTATTGGACTACCGCGTTGTCTGCATCGCATCCGGCTGCTGGCGCTGCATCTTGGACAGATACAACCTCAGCACGCTGTCGCGGCAAGCTTCGCGTTCCCCAACCTCATCGGCACCTGCCCGGAGCCCATTAGCCACGCCAGCAGGCAATTGCATTGCGTACCGTTACCCTGTAGCCGCGCGAAATTCTGCCGATGTTGACTCTGGAAGGGAGTCCCGCATGATTGCACTCACCCGGCTCAACGGACATCGGCTCGATGTGAACTGTGACCTGATCAAGTACGCCGAAGCAGCCCCTGATACCGTCCTCACCCTGGTCACAGGCGAGAAGCTGGTCGTACACGAGTCCTGCGACGAGGTCGCCGCACGCGTGCTCCGCTACCGTACCGAGCAGCTACGTGGCGCCTGGCCCGATGCCGCCGCGGCACTGGCCGCGCGCGCTGCGCATGACACGGCGCACCCCGCACACCACACCACCGCCCGTCATCTCTAGATCCACCTTACCCAACAAAGGACCTTTCCATGGACATCGCAAGCATTGGCGGTATTCTCCTGGCCATCGCCGGCATTCTGGCCGGCATGATGATTGAAGGCGGAAGCATCGCACAGATCACCCAGCCGACGGCAGCCATGATCGTCGGCGGCGGAACCATCGGCGCTGTCATGCTGCAGTTCCCGCTGTCCATCTTTCTGGCGGCCATCAAAGATCTGATGAAGGTCTTCCTGCACAAGAGCGATGGCGGCGAGAAGACGCTGGCGCAGATCGTCGAGTTTGCCAACAAGGCGCGCAAGAGCGGCATCGTGTCGCTGGATGGCGACCTGGCAACGGTCAAGGACCCTTTCCTGAAACAGGCGCTGACGTTGGCCGTCGATGGCACAGATCCGAACGAGCTGCGCAAGATCATGCAATTGGAGCTGGACAACAAATCCGAGATTGAAGAGAAGGTGCCTGCAGTCTTTGAGGCCGCCGGCGGTTACGCACCCACCGTAGGCATCATCGGCGCAGTGCTGGGCCTGATTCAGGTGATGAAGAACCTGGCCAACATCGATGAAGTAGGTCGCGGCATTGCGACAGCGTTTGTTGCCACCATCTACGGGGTTGCGCTGGCCAACCTCATCTGTCTGCCCGCTGCAGGCAAGCTGAAGTTTCGCCACCGGCAGGAGCAGATGGTCAAGGAGATGATGCTCGAAGGCGTCATCTCCATTCTGGAAGGCATGAACCC
>JAGWNX010000077.1 GCA_028872955.1 Acidobacteriota bacterium | reverse complement strand
TTGACTTTTTGAGCGTGTTACGCGCTTGCCAGCTACTGCGAGCCTCGTCACAATGGAGTTGGAGGTAAGACTGATGTGCGAAGAATGCGAAAGACTTGACGAGAAGTACATTGCCGTACGCACTAAAGTTTCGGCTATTGATTGGAATCTCGCGCCAAAGTGCCAGCTTGGGCGATTTGCGCAAGCGGAAGCCGCGATTCTCGGAGAGATTATGGAACATCGAGTTCATTGTTTGAAGAACGCGGCATGAACTATGTTGTCGTGCCTAGTCAATCTGCGCACGGGGCCTGGCTTCTCACCTATAGCGGGTGGCCCACATCTGAATTCTCAGTAAGAATCCGTGTGCCCCATCTTCGGCGGGGCTGTATCGCGCCTAAGGTGGGCCATCGCGCGACACCTCCGCGTCAAATAGCCCCACATCCTACATGTAGTCCACGCCGTACTGTACGGGTATCTGGGTGAAGGCGATGCGGGTGGGTGCGGCCTGGCGGGCGGGCAGCATGCCGGCAAAGTGCAGCGTGGTGTGGCCGTACTTCAGGTTCAGCTTGTCCATGGTGGTGGAGAGCTGGCTGCGGTTGCCGGGGTCGGCGAAGAGCTCTGCCTGGTGCTCGGACTCCGGGATGAGGTTGCGCAGCGTGACGCCCACAAAGAAGGGCCGGTTGAACTGTGGCCCCTGCGGACGCTGCGCCCACAGCGAGCGCAGCACCTCCAGCAGGGTCAGCGTGTCCTGGCAGTCGCGGAAGCGCGCCTCCATGCCCCAGCCGGAGTTCTTGATGCCGGAGAAGTGTTGCCGCACCCGCCCGCCCTGCGCGCTGCTCATCTGCTCTGCCTGCTGGCGCGTGAGCTGGTAGCGCACCGCGACGCTGAGGGCCCCGGCGTAGAAGTGCTCCATACGCAGGCGCATGGCCGCCTTGTGCAGCAGCTTGTGCGCCACCGCCCAGCTGCCCTCGGGCGAGCGGTGCTCCGGCGCCAGCACGTGCGAGTGGCCCAGCGACTTCTGCACGCCGGTGGAGACCGGGGCGCCATCGTCGCCCGTCTCCTCGCCCCGCAGCCAGTGGTACAGGCGCTCGCCCCATACGCTGTCCCATAGCTGGTGCATGCCCTTGCGATCCAGCGCCAGCAACTGCGGCATGGTGTGGATGCCCTTGCGGTTCAGCCGCGCCTCCATGCGCGCGCCCACGCCGGGCAGGTCGCGCAGCTCCAGGTGGGCGATGGCGCGGGGCAGTTGCGAGGGCAGCAGGCCGATCAGCCCGTCGGGCTTCTGCATGTCGCTGGCGATCTTGGCCAGGTAGCGGTTGGGTGCCATGCCGATGGAGCAGCGCAGCGCCACGCCCACGTTGGCGTAGATGGCCTGCTTGATGGCAAGCGAGATCTGCCGTGCGCGCGGCGGCTCCTGCTCGCGGCCAAGCAACTGGCACACCATCTCGTCGATGGAGGGGTTGTGCGCCACCGGGCAGACGGTCTCCACGGCATCCGAGATCGCCTTGGAGTACTTGGCGTAGTCCGTGTGGTTCCCGGGGACGAGGACGATCTGCGGGCAGATGCGCTTGGCCTCGCCCACCTGCGTGCCGGTCTTGATGCCGAGGGCCTTGGCCTCGTAGCTGGCGGCGATGCAGCAGGTGGTGTCTGCGAGGGTGGGTACCACGGCCACGGGGCGGCCGCGCCACTCCGGGTGCATCTGCTGCTCCACCGAAGCGAAGAAGCTGTTGAGGTCGATATGCAGGAAGCCGAAGCGATCTGGCGGCGGAGGAGACATGGCCAACCCTCACCCGGATTATATTCGCCTTTTCTTTGCCTTTACCAGCCCAAAGCCTACCTGGCCTGGGCCGCGCTGTGGGCCAAGCCGCTACTTGCTGGTGTCGATCTTGAGATTGAAGATAAACGAGCTCTTGCTGTCGAAGGAACTGATCGTCTTGACCGCGCTCTTGCGACCGTTCAGCTCTGCCCACAGCTCATAGTCTGTGTTGGCCGAGAGCTGGCCGAAGCGGTACGCGCCGTCCTCCTGAGTGATGGAGCTCTTCACCGTGAGCGTGCGCGTGTCCTTCAGGTACACGATCGCATTCTTGAGCGGGGCATCGGACTTATCCGAGACCTTGCCCTGCACGGTGCGTTGTGCAGCCTGCGCCTGGGCAGACTGCGGGGCCAGCACCGACGCCGCCAGCAACGGAAGAGCCAGGCTGAGGGCCACCAGCAGAACAGGCAAAGACGCACGACGCGGGGAGGAGGGCCAGAGCTTCATGCCCACCAGTATACGACTGCCAGACGCGGATGAGGACGGCTTACTCCTCATCCTCGTCATCCAGGGTTAGATCGTCCTCTTCGTCGTAGGCGGGTTCGTCGACTGCGACCAGTTCGATGGGGTCAACGGCTACGATCTCCAGGTCAGCGCCACACTCGTCACACTGTACCGTCTCGCCTTCTTCCACGTCTTCGTCGTCAATCAGGATCGGGTTGTCGCACTCAGGGCATACAGCAGCCATGGTTCATGCCTCCGGGGTTTGTACTGCCAGGGCGTCTACCTCCCGCTGAGGCAGCAAGGCGGCTGGCGCTCTTCTTTTCTAGCCATCGCACGCCGGTACGTCAAGCCTGCGTGTGGAACCCTGTGCCGGTTTCTGCAAACCCGGCACGGCGTGCTGGCAGGAACGGCGCAACAGGCCGACGTGTGCGGTGTGACGCCGCCCAAAGTGGTTCGTGAGCAGAGTGACCGGAATCATCCGCTGCGAGTTCCTGCATCGCGAGGGGGCGCGGCTATGGTGAAATGGGTGCAGAGGAATCGATGCCGCGCAGTGGGTCCATCTCGATGTCCACACCGCCGTTCGCCGGTGCCACGCGACGGCTGGTGCTCATCAACCTGGCTGTCTTCTTCGGGCTGGCCGTGCTCAGCTGGCTGGCACCGGGTACGGAGCAGCTGCTGCTGCGCCACCTGATGCTGGAGCCGCTGGCCGTGGCGCGCGGCGAGGTGTGGCAGCTGCTGACCTACAGCTTTGTGCAGGAGGGCGTGCTCGCCATCCTCTTCGGCATGCTGACACTGTGGTTCACCGGTGCGCTGCTGGAGGGGGCACGCGGGGCACAGTGGGTGGTGGAGCTCTACCTGACCTCAGCCATCGGCGGAGCGCTGCTGGCAACCGCAGCCAGCTTTACCCATGTGCTGTACCTGCGGCCGGAGCTTGGCGCAGTCGGGGCGTGGAGCGGCATCTTTGGCCTGATGATTGCCATCGCAGTGCTCTTCGGAGACCAGGAGTTTCTGCTGTTCTTCGTGCTGCGCATGAAGGCGCGCTACCTGGTGGCGCTTTACATTCTGCTGGAGCTGGCCATGCTGCTGAAGCAGATGGACACCTTTGGCGCTCTGCTGCAGCTGGCGGGCGCGCTGTGCGGGTATCTCTACGTTCGCTTTGCGCCGCGCCGCGGCCTGGCCTTCGGCCTCTCGGAGCAGTACTTTGCCTTTCGCAACGAGTACTACCGGCGCAAACGACGTCGCGCAGCCCGCAAGTTTGAGGTGTACATGCGCAAGCAGAACCGCGTGGTGCACTTTGACGACGAAGGCCGCTACATTGCCCCTGAGGACGCGGAGAAGCACAACGGCGGCCACGGACCAAAGGACCCGACCGACCGCCGCTGGATGAACTAGCTGG
Source organism: Acidobacteriota bacterium (assembly GCA_028872955.1). Classification (GTDB taxonomy): domain Bacteria; phylum Acidobacteriota; class Terriglobia; order Terriglobales; family Acidobacteriaceae; genus Edaphobacter. Next base: position 8,918 of record JAGWNX010000077.1, on the reverse strand, counting down.
AGGAACGAACGATCTGCTACGGCTTGGGCGCGTCGAAGTGGAACATCTCCTCCAGCGGGATCCACCACTCGCCCTCGGGTGTGCCTTCCAGCCGCTTCTGAAACGGCATCATGATGTCCCACCAGCGCTGGGTGGCGGGGTCAGCGGCCATCTTGGCCATATCTGCCTTGTGATCGGTGCCGTAGTACTCGTAGGTGCCGAAGAGCAGACCTCCATGGTGGTAGATGGTGTAGTTGCGGATGTTGCAGGCCTCAATGGTGGCCAGCACCTCCGGCCACACCGCCGCGTGGTACCGCTTGTACTCTTCGTAGTGCTCTGGCCGCAGCCCCACCATCATTCCGTATCGCTTCATTGCTCTGTGCTCCTCTCGTGGCCGCGTGTCGGTTGCGCGGGCCCCACCATCGTACCGCGAGGCCGGAGGACGTGGCCACGTATTGAAACTGTTTCCTGCAGACGGCGGCGCCGGTTGCGCCGACCAGCGCACAGGCGCATGATGGACGCTGTATGGATTCTGTGACCACCCAACCTGCAGACCCCAGCCTGGCCAGGCTGGCCACGGAGGCCCGCAACCCCGCCTCCACGAATCTTGACCAGATGCCTACGCTCGAGATGTTGCAGCTCATCCACCAGCAGGACGCGAGCGTGCTGGCAGCCGTGCAGGCGGAGCTGGGTGCGGTCGCCACTGCGGTAGACGCGATTGCGGAGCGCTTCCTGCTCGGCGGACGCCTCTTTTATATCGGTGCCGGCACCAGCGGACGGCTGGGGGTGCTGGACGCCTCCGAGTGCCCGCCTACCTTCTCCGTACCGCCGACTCTGGTGCAGGGCATCATCGCCGGGGGCGACTCCGCGCTGCGACGCTCCAGCGAGCACTCTGAGGATGACCCCGCGCAGGGTGCGGCCGACCTGGCCCCCTGCGCGCTCTCGGCCGCAGACACCGTGGTGGGCATCGCGGCCTCTGGCCGCACACCCTACGTGCTGGGCGCACTGGCCTATGCGCAGACGCTGGGCTGCCTGACGATAGGCCTGAGCTGCGTCCCCGGCTCGCCGCTGGCGCAGGCTGCGGAGATCGCCATTACCCCGGCTACCGGAGCCGAAGTGCTGACCGGCAGCACACGCATGAAGGCCGGAACCGCCACCAAGCTGGTGCTCAACATGCTCTCCACCGGCGTGATGGTACGCACCGGTGCGGTGTACGGCAACCTGATGGTGAACGTACAGACGACCAATGCCAAGCTGGTGGATCGCGCCCGCCGCATTCTTGCCACCATCACCGGCGTGGGCGCGGACGAGGCTGCGCGGCTGCTGGACGCCGGGGGAACCGTGAAGACGGCTGTCGTGATGCAGCAGCTGGGGCTTAGCCGGCAGCAGGCGGAGCAGCGCCTGGCTGCACACAACGGCAACCTGCGCGCGGCGCTGCAACCGTAAGCCCAAGCGCAGCCCCGCAAGACCGCCGCTGTTCATCGGCATGCAAGCCTTGCCAGCTACGCTGATCTGCATGAAGTCGACGATGCATGGGCTTCCCCGCCTTGCTTTTCTTGCGACGCTGCTGGCTGGTACAGTCTTCGTCACCGCGCGGCAGTCGGCTACGGCGCTGGCGGCAGACTACTCCATGAGCAGTGCGAATCCTTATCTCGGCCTGATGACCGCCGCCGGTGCCCACGCCCGCCAGCACCAGGCGCCCGTGCCCGTGCTCTCTCCGTGGGACGGCAGCCTGCTGGGCGACACGCCGTCCCTGGACGTCTCCGCGCTGCATGAGGCGGGGTTCGCGGTTGTGCCCTGGACGACGAACGACCCGGCCACCATGCGCGCGCTGATCGCGCAGCGCGTGGATGGCATCATCAGCGATCGGCCCGACCTGCTGCAGCAGGTACTGGCGGAGGCCCGCGCGGCCAGCGCTGGAGACGCCGCCCAGCTGGCCTACCTGGCGCGCTTTGACGTTGCGGCCCACCGCGGCGGTCGCGGCCTGCGCCCGGAGAACACGCTGCCCTCGTTTGAGAACGGGCTGGACCTGCTCAGCACCACGCTGGAGACCGACACAGGCGTCACCACAGACCACGTCTCGCTCCTCTGGCACGATCAGTACCTCAACCCGCAGTCGTGCCGCCGCGCCGACGGTGCGCCCTACACGCTTGCCAATCGCGTCTATCTGCGCGACCTCTCATCGCAGGAGGCACAGGCGACCTTTATCTGCGATAAGCTGCACAGCGCGCAGTTCCCTGCGCAAAGGAACGACCTGGCGCTGTCGCCGGTGTCCGTAGCCTTTGCCGAGCAGGAGCACCTGATCAGCCCCTACGTGCCCACCTACGTGGAGCAGCTCTTCCGCTTTGTGAACTTCTACGTGGCGTACTACACCCGCGGTGACGGCAGAAACCATCCGCACGCCGCCGAGCGTGCCGCAAACGCTGCCAAGGTGCGCTTCAACCTGGAGACCAAGATTCTGCCCTACCCCGACGATCCGCCGGGCCGCTCCGTGGCCGCCCTGCCACTGCCCACCCACGCCGAGCCCACCACCAACCACACCGTGGGGCCGCAGCAGTTTGTGGACACACTGTGCGGCGCAATTGTGCGCAACCACATGGAGACGCGCACGGAGGTGCAGAGCTTTGACTTCCGCACGCTGCAGCTGATCGAGCAACAGTACCCGAAGATTCCGACCTACTACCTGACCGAGACACCGGAGATGCTGCGCAGCAACCTGGTACCAGCCAGCCTGCGGCAGCCCTGAGGAGTCACCCCGGCGGCACTCCAGTGCGGCACGTTGATCGCAGCCGGAAGCCTCAGCCGCGCTGCATCCAGCGCTGACGGATGCTGGATGCCTCGGAGACGCCGCGCTCGATACTGACGACGTCGCTGCGTACCGGCGCCGGACGGCGAGGCAGGGTCATCACCGCTTCGTCCAGAACCACGCGATTGCGGCCGGTGGCTTTGGCCTGGTACAGCGCACGGTCGGAGCGCTTCAGCATGGCGGTCCAGGTATCGCCACGCGGCATGCGCTGCGTAACGCCGGCGCTGATGGTGACGTGGATCTCGCTGCCCTCGTACTCAATGGGCATGGCGGCGACCGCCTGCAGCAGGTTCTGCATCACGCCCGCAGCAGAGACAGCATCGGTATCGGGTAGCAGGAGCAGGAACTCCTCGCCGCCCAGCCGGGCGACCACGTCGGCACTCCGCAGTCGCGTACGCAACATGCCCACCACAGCGCACAGAGCCATATCGCCCGCGGCGTGGCCGTAGGTATCATTCACGTTCTTGAAGTGGTCCAGATCGACGGCGACAATGCCCAGCGGCATGCCGGTGCGCTCGCTGCGAGCCAGCTCGTGCGCGGCCAGCTTCATCAGGGCGCGGCGGTTCATGCAGCCGGTCAGGGCATCCAGCCCGGCGCTGGCCTCTACCGTGCTGTACATCTCCGCAACAGCAAACCAGACGTACATGAGCAGCAGGCAGTTGGAGAGCACGATGATGCCCAGCATGGAGTACGTCCAATGCGGGTCAGCGCTGGACGCCGTGGCGGCAGCGCCGTGGCCGGGCATAGCCGCAGCCAGCAGCATGCGATAGCTGAGCAGCAGGCCGTAGAGCGACAGCAGCACCGACACCACCACGGCTGGCAGGCGGAAGCGCTCCTCCTTCTGCGTGAGCAGCAGCCCCACCGTAGCGGCGCACAGGCCCAGCACCGGTGCTGAGCCCACATGGAAGCTGTAAGGCACCGACTCCAGATACATGCCCGCATACACCACCGAGCACGCACCTACCACCGCCGGGCCAATCCGCGAGGCCAGCGGCTGCCGCAGAACAAACCAGCGGAAGCCCATATACATGGAGAAGAACGACGCCAGGTTCAGCTCATTGGCCACCATCTCCGTCAGCGTGGGTGGCAACCTGCCCGAGAGGGCCTGCAGCACGACCTTAAGCAGCTCCAGCACCACCGAGTAGGCGAGCCAACGCGCACCCACCATGCGGCGGTCTGCCAGCGCCATCGACGCCAGAACCACTGCATAAAGAGCCAAAGACAGAAAAAGAAAAGCAAAAGAAGTCGTCAGGTCCACAACGTTTCCCTATCCACGCCACTCTGCGAGGTCACGTCTTCGGATTCAGGGCCCAGGTGATCAACAGTGAGATGAGCATAGCCCTGCCGGGGCTGCTCGACAATCAAAATGATGGTCAATCTGGTAAAAAAGTACCGTGCTCTGTGCAAAAACTTGCAGCGTAAGCGCTAAAACAACCCCTGCTTGCGGGGCATGGGGATGCCAAAGTGCTCGTAGGCCAGGCGCGTGGCGACCCGCCCGCGGGGGGTGCGGTCCAGAAAGCCGATCTGGATGAGAAACGGCTCGTACACCTCTTCGAGGGCGTCCTGCTCCTCGGCCAGCGCGGCCGCCAGCGTGTTGAGCCCGACCGGCCCGCCGTCGTACTTCTCAATGATGGTGCGCAGCAGGCGGCGATCCAGCTCGTCAAAGCCGTGGGCGTCCACCTCCAGCATCTCCAGCGCGGCCTGGGCCACAGGCCGGTTGATGGCGCCCTGCGCCCGCACCTGGGCGTAGTCGCGGACGCGGCGCAGCAGCCGGTTGGCGATACGCGGCGTACCGCGCGAGCGCATGGCGATCTCCGCCGCGCCGTCCTGATCAATGGGCACGCCCAGCACGTCGGCGCTGCGCTCTACCACGTAGCGCAGCTCGTCGTCGGTGTAGAACTCCAGCCGCAGCAGGATGCCGAAGCGGCTGCGCAGCGGGCTGGAGAGCAGGCCCGGCCGGGTGGTGGCCGCGACGAACGTAAATGGTCTGATATCCATCACATGCGTGCGGGCGCTGGGGCCGGTGCCGATCATGATGTCGAGCTTGTAGTCCTCGAGCGCGGTGTACAGCTTCTCTTCCAGGACGTGCTGCAGACGGTGAATTTCGTCCAGAAAAAGCACCTGTTTTTCGCGGATATTGGTCAAAATTGCGGTCAAATCGCCCTGGATCTGCAGCGCCGGGCCGCTGGTCTGCTGGAAGCCGACCCCCAGCTCGTTGGCGATGATGGTGGCCAGCGTCGTCTTGCCCAGGCCGGGCGGCCCGAAGAGCAGCACGTGGTCCAGCGCCTCGCCGCGCGACCGCGCCGCCTCCAGCGCGATGGCCAGCTGCTCCTTGGCCTTGCGCTGGCCGATGAACTCGTTCAGCCGCGAGGGCCGCAGCTTCAGCTCAAACGCGTCCTCGTCGTCGGCCCGCCCGGCCGAGACCAGCCGCTCGGCCTCCGCCGCCTTCGCCTTCCTGTCCACACGCTCCACGCAATACCCGCCCAAGGCGATGCAATACCTGCCCAAGGCGATACTAAGGCGAAACCGGAGTGGTGGCAATGCCGGGGTTGATGCGTGGTGGAGAGATGGCAGGTGAAGATTCCTCTTGACAGGCAACTGAATGGCTGCCTATTGTCTTGAACAAGGAACCAAATGGTTGCACATCGCGGGAACGATCAGGATGCAGTCTTCAAGGCGCTGGCCGATGCCAGCCGCCGCACGCTGCTGGACCGGCTGCGCCAGCGGAATGGCCAGACGCTTGGCGAGCTCTGTGACGGGTTGCAGATGACGCGGCAAGCGGTCGCCAAGCACCTGGGCATTCTGCGGCAGGCCAACCTCGTGGCCTGGAGGCGCGAGGGCCGCGAGCGGCTGCACTTTATCAATCCCGTACCTATCCACGAGATCGCCGAGCGCTGGCTGCGCAGGTTTGAGCTGCCCCAGCTGGAGGCGCTGGCACAACTGAAGCAGAAGTTGGAAGGAGAAGAGCCGTGAGCGAGTCCGCAACAAGCACGTTTGTCTACGTCACCTACATTCGTACAACGCCGGAGAGGTTATGGTCTGCCCTGACCGACCCCGCACAGATGCCGGCCTACTGGTTTGGCGTGCAGATTACCTCTGCCTGGAAGCCCGGCGCGCCCTGGCAGATGGCCTACCCGGACGGCAAGGTGACCGACGCGGGAACCATTCTGGAGATGGAGCCGCCGAAGCGCCTGCGCCTGCAGTGGCAGCACCAGCTACGGCCGGAGCTGAAGCAGGAGGGCGTGGCCGAGTGCCTGCTGGAGCTGGAGCCGGTGGGCCAGTCGGTACGGCTTACCGTCACCCACTCCATTGCGCAGCCGCAGTCGCAGCTGATCCAGGCAGTCTCGGGCGGCTGGCCGAAGATTCTCTCCAACCTGAAGTCGCTACTGGAGACCGGCGAGATCGTACTGGAGACAGCCGCCGCCAAGGCTGGGTAAACGCAAGCCGGCTTCTGAGGACGAATGGCCGGTGCGGCTATGCTGGAGCAGTGAGAATACTGTTTGTGTGTAGCCGGAACCGACTCCGCAGTCCGACAGCAGAAGCAGTATTTTCCTGCCAGCAAGGCATCGAAGCTGCTTCGGCAGGCACCAGTGCCGACGCCGAAGCAGCCTTGTCTGCCGAGCTGATCGAGTGGGCCGAGATCATTTTCGTGATGGAGCGGGTGCATCAGCGCAAGTTGCTGGAACGGTTCGGCACGCTGCTCAAAGGGAAACAAGTTGTTGTTCTCGGCATTCCGGATAAATACAAGTACATGGATCCTGAATTAGTTGCCGTCCTTCGTCGAAGGGTTACTCCTTACCTGAAGCCACACACGTACTCACAGGCCTCCGATTCGTACCGATAAGCGCCGATATCGGAAGCGTCAGTTTGAGGTCGGCGACGAGCATCCTGCAAACCCACATCTCAGAATCGAGATGTGGGGCACCCGCTGGTCACCGGCTCTTACCGGGTAAAGCAAGACTGTGGCCGTAGCTTCTCTTCAACACTTCGGTTGGCTTCTTGCGGCCTTTCACCTGGAGCTTCCCGTCCTTTTCCCACTCGGTCAGCCACTCGCGCAAATCCGACTGATAGACGGCTGGAAACTGCAAGGCCTCCGCCCAGCAGTCGTCGTAAGATACAGAGTCCGATTCGGCTAGAAGCTGCCAAACACGTTTCTTAGCGCGTACGCGGTTCTCCTCCGCAAGCTGCTGATACTTCCTCTCTCGATACAAGACTTGCGAGTCAAATAACTCGAAATTTCCAGTCTTCTCTTGGCGCTGGCGCCGTTGAACGTCTGCTCGAACTAGGTGTGTCAATTCCTCTGTACGCTTCTCAACTTGCTTGAATACTTCGACACCTTTGGGATGGCGGGTTGCATAGATTAAGTAGAAGTTAAAAGCATCGGTATCAGGCTTCATAACTGGCAAGGCGCATACGTAGGAGAACTTTCCTTCTCGCTTAATCAGGTCGCAATATTTCCGCACCACCGCGAATTCGAGTTCAGTCCCCGAAAGCTTCCGCAATTCTGGAAAATCCTCACCAAGCAGGTCACTCAGGTCGGTCGCAGGATCGTTCACAAACCTCGTAATGAACGACGACATCAGATTGATCACGACCTCTCCGGGTTTCAATTTCAAGAGGGGAGAAATTTGTGAGATCCCCGCAAGCTTCCATCCCCAGGGGTCAATCAAGATGAAAGGAAATGCGCCCCGTGGCGAACAGTAGTGAACGATGTCGTCGATGCGCTCGACAAAATCCCAGTTCTCTGCACGGACCTTGATCCCCAAAGAAGTCTGCTTCTTAGCGAACGCGTCTAACAGCCGGAAATGATCTGGTTCCTTCTCTATAAAAAGGCAGTCGATCGACAGAACGCGGCCTCGTTTCGCTAATTCAGCGTGAGAAGCCTTGAGAACATCGAACGCAATACCGAATGATGTGTCCCGGTACTCGCTGTCCCTCGAATTCCACGGGCCCGCGCAACAATCGACATACTTAATGTCAAACGCTGACCCTACAATTCGAGCTGCGGCCTCGAGGTAAAGCCTAATGGCGTGGTGTTTGATCTCGGACTGTTCACGATCTTGATAACCTGATTCCGTCATGCTCACCAGTGGAACCTACAGGGATTTGGTTCAAAATTGGTAGTTCATCATAGGTAACCCCATCGAGGGCTCTACCGGTTTCACTCTTACGAACTCCGCCCCATTGTTTGAAGAAGAACGGCACATCGAACTGGCGACATTGCCGTTCCAACGACCTAACCCATTCGGGTTGCATAGGACGAGCCCCAGCACCGCTCTCACCGCCCACGATCATCCAGTGAATGTTGCGAAGGTTGAGAGTGCCTAAATCTTCTAACAAAGGTTCGATGGATAGGAACCTCACCGCAACACGTGCTTTTCGTAATTCAGCAATGCGAGGGACGCCGTGCTTTCGATTTTCTACACTCGTACCCCACCAGATGTGTTCGCGTTTCGCAGCGAAGGAGAGCTGCGAATTCAAGAGACTGGCCATACGGTCTGGGCGCTTTGTGAGTACCTGATAGGTGTGCCAATCGGCTTGGAGCATGACCTCACAAACCTTCACAATGAAGTCATCCGGCACCTCCGGATGAAACAGATCGCTCATTGAGTTGACGAAAATCTTGCGCGACTTCTTCCACTTCAGGGGGTCATTGAGCTTCTCGGGAACAAGCCGCAGGTCAAAGCCTTGTTCGTAAGGGTGACCTGGCACACCACGAAACCGCTCAGCGAACGTCTTCGCATAGCAGTGCTTGCACCCGGGGCTAATCTTCGTGCAGCCACGAACTGGATTCCAGGTTGCGTCAGTCCACTCTATCGATGACTTGTCGGACATTTTCGCCTCCTATTCGCCTCTTCTCTCAGTTTCGCACGGTTTGCATCATGTCTGGGACTGCTGTACCTATTTGTTTACTACGCAGCCGTGCAGAGGAACAATTCGGGCACCGATTGGTAGCCGTATTCGCAAACACCAAAAGGACTCAGGACAGACCACAGCCAAGTCAACGACGGTTCGTGGTCGGTGCCAGGCCCTCATAAATGCAGTTGTATCCCGCGGCATGTCGCGGTTAGCAAGCTACCCATCCGAAAAGCCCTCCCTACTATCACAACCTAGCACCCATCGCCCCCTACTT
>JAGWNX010000136.1 GCA_028872955.1 Acidobacteriota bacterium | reverse complement strand
ATCACATGCATCTCGTGGCCGCCAATCGCCGAACCCTGCGGCATCGCCAGCAGGCCATTCGCCGCCGCCTCGTCGCTCTCCATCTGCTGAAAGACCGGCATCCCCACCGTGAAGGTGTAGCCGCTCAGCAGCACAGACTTCGCCGTGTTCACGTCCAGAATTCGGTGGTAGGCGTCGATCTTGTACTGCGCCGCCTGGGCGCGCAGCGCATCCGTCGGCAACATCAAGTAGTTGCCCGGCACGTATGGGTCCGCTGTCTCCAGGCAGCATCCGCTCTTTGCGAGCACGCGGAAGATCGTGCGCGAGTCTGCACCCGCGTCCTGGCTGAAGCTGCCCTCGGCAATGCGCTCCAGCGCGTATTGGAACAGCGGGGAGAAGCGCAGCGTTGTGCGGTTCACCGTCGCCGGGATCTCGCTCGGATGGTTGCGTACCAGCATCTCCAGCAGTTCAGTCCCGGCATGCGCCGTGCAGCTGCCCAGCGGGCCCTGGTCTTTGATGTACGGCACCTTGCTGCGCATGCTCAGGCTGGTGACTGTGGCGGGCGGCATCGCCGGTGCCGCCACATGGTCACGCTCATCCGCCGCGTCTTTGACAACCCGCAGCAGATGCTTCATCGAATCACCGCCGGAGCCAGGGCCGCGTTCTTTGCGCACACTGCGTTCCACTGCTTGCGGAACTCGCCCGCAGTCTTCGGCGCGGGGTGCCCCAGGCTCACCACGCGGGTCGGATGCGCAATCGTCGGCGTTGTGCTCGCGGACGAAGCCGGCAGCAGCACCAGAATGCTCTGCACTGTTGCAATCGCTACGTCGATCAGCGGCGTGTACTGGCTGGTCGCAGGAATCAGGTTCAGATCCTGCTGCACAATCCCCAGCGCCTCCACAATGTTCTGCGTGGTCGTCCCCGTCTTCCAGTTGTCGATCGCCATCACCGCCGCGTTGGTATCTGCCAGCAGCTGCGCTGCCAGCTGCGTGTTGCCCTCGATCGTCGCGATGTTTGCGCTGCTCGTCCCCAGCGTCTGGGTCAGCGCCGCAATCTGTCCCTGGCTCACGCAACCCTGCAGGGGCATCGCCACCAATAGCACCACCAGTGCCGCCACCATCGCCGTCCATCCGCTCTGCTGCATCATTCGCTTTACTCGCTGCATCGTCGTCTCCTTGGTGCGCCACCTGCTCAGCGGCGGGTTCTGTTACTCCTTGGTCTCGTTGACGGCCGCCAGCGCCGCCGCCTCTGCTTTTTTTTCGAGCGCCGCTCCCGCCTGCTGCTCCACCACGTGGAACACCCGGTTGATGTTGCCGCCGACCAGCTGCGCTACCCCATAAGCCCAGGTCATCCACCAGCCGGCATCCTTTGGCAGTGGAGGCATAATGCTGGTCGCGCTGGAGAACAGCCACAGCACCGCCACCAGGCAGCCCATTGTCAGCACCGCCTGCGGATGCTCGCTCATGAACTTCAACAGTTCCGCTGTCATCGTCGTCTCCCCCCTCTAAGCCGCTTCCTGCTGCTTGGCCATTGCGCTCAGCACCAGCAACAGGTCCCGCGGTGTAATGCGGTCGATGTTGATGGGCACCGGCGCCACGACACCACATGCCTCACAGGCTGCCATCCCGAGTTCGCTGCAGAACCACTCACCCTCCGTCCGCCAGTCGCGATGCACCAGGATGCCGGCGATCGCTGCCTTGTCGTACGGCGTGCCAATCTGCGCCCGCAGAAACGCCTCTGCCGCCTCCTTCTGCGCATCCGTGCAGGGCACCATCACATCCAGGCGCGCCGTCCACACCGCATAGTCGGCGGGACGCTGCTGCACGCCATCCTGCTCGTGCGCGCCTATGCGCTCGCCGTTGTCGAGCACATAGTCAACGTGGCTGTAGTCGCACCACGTCTCCGCGCGAATTGAGGTTGAGATCGGGTCGTCTGAAGTCACAAAGCTAAACTTGAGCCACGCCACCGGCCGCCTCCTCAAACTGCTGCTGCGTCCACTGGTTGCGCAACGCGTTGATGCCTTGCCTGTTGCACTGCTGCGCTGCCGTCGCCCAGTCCTGTGCCAGCACCGCCGCATTCATGCGCGGGTACTCGTTGCGCAGCTTCATCGCGCCCAGGTTGTACACCATGTCCAGCAGCGCCATCTTGGCCGCGTCCGGGTACCCGTCATAGCCCGTGTACAGGTTGCGCAACTGCCGCTCAAACGTGATCAGGTCACTCAGCAGCAATGACCGCATGCTCGCATCGCTCAACAGCGGCGAGGTCGCG
>JAGWNX010000135.1 GCA_028872955.1 Acidobacteriota bacterium | reverse complement strand
TAGCAACTGTCCATGCATCGTTGGTCGCAACTCTTTGTTCCCACCCTGCGGGAGGCCCCTGCAGACGCTGAAGTCGCCAGCCACAAGCTCCTGCTCCGCGCGGGCTACGTCCGGCAACTCGGTGCCGGCATCTACAGCTATCTCTTCCTGGGGAACCGGTCTGTCAACAAGATTGTCCGCATCGTGCGCGAGGAGATGGATAAGATCGGGCAGGAGTTCCTGCTGCCGGCCCTGAACCCGCGCGAGGTGTGGGACGCCAGCGGCCGCTGGGCGGTGATGGGCGACAACATGTTCCGCCTGAAGGACCGCAAGGGCGCAGAGCTGTGCCTGGCCATGACCCACGAAGAGGTGATGACGGACATCGCACGCAAGGAACTTCGCAGTTACAAACAGCTGCCGCAGATCTGGTATCAGATCCAGACCAAGTTCCGCGACGAGCCCCGGCCCAAGTCTGGCCTGCTGCGCGTGCGCCAGTTCCTGATGAAGGACGCCTACTCGTTCGACATCGACGAGGCGGGCCTGGACCTGAGCTACAACAAGCATGACGCCGCCTACCGCACCATCTTCTCGCGTTGCGGCCTCAGCTTTCTGGCCGTTGAGGCGGACTCTGGCGCCATGGGCGGCTCCGCCTCGCAGGAGTTTATGGTCTACACCGACGCCGGCGAAGACCTGATTGCCAGCTGCCCCGTCTGCCGCTACGCAGCAAACCTGGAGAAGGCGACCAGCGCTCTGGCCCCGGTCGCCGACCTGCCCGCCACCGCCGACGCTCCGGAGCGCGTGGCTACGCCGGGCCAGCGCACCATCGAGGAAGTTGGCAGCTTTCTGGGCACCGAGCCCGTACACCAGCTGAAGACGATGGCCTATATGGCCGAGTTGCCTGAGGCGGACCATGCCAAGCTGGGCAAAGCGCGCGCCGTCATCGTGTACCTGCGTGGAGACCACTCCCTGAATGAGGCCAAACTCAGTGCACTGGCCGGGGGCGAGCTGCGCCCGATGACTGCCGAGGAGATTGTCGCGACGTTCAACGCCCCGGCCGGTTACCTGGGGCCGATCGGGATTCAGGCGGCACCCCACCCACGTAAACCCGGCGCCCTGGTGGTGCTGGATAAGGCGCTGGAGGGTCGCGGCAATCTGATCGCCGGTGCCAACCTGGAGGACTACCACCTGCGCAATGTGACCCCAATGCGCGACTTCAAGCCGACTCTGGTCGCCGACGTCCGCAACGTGGCCGAGGGCGAGGCCTGCCCCACTGCCGGCTGCGCCGGCACGCTGCGGCTGGGCAAAGCGGTGGAGATTGGCCATATCTTCAAGCTCGGCTACAAGTACTCGAAGTCGATGGGTGCCTCTGTACTGAACCGCGACGGCAAAGAGGTGACCCCGATCATGGGCAGCTATGGCATCGGCATCGAGCGCATTCTGACGGCAGCGATCGAGAGCAGCGCTGCGGCCAGCGGCGGTGCCAGCTACGCGCTGCACCCCGCGATTGCGCCGTTCCAGGCGGTCGTCACCATTACCAACATCGGCGAAGCTGCGCTGCTGGCTGCGGGCGAGCAGGTAGCGCAGGCGCTGCACGCTGCAGGCGTGGATGTGCTGCTGGACGACCGCGATGAGCGCGCCGGCGTGAAGTTCAAGGACGCCGATCTGATCGGCGTACCCTACCGCGTCAACATTGGCCGAGGCGTTGCCGAGGGCAAGGTCGAGCTGGTGGATCGCCTGCAGGGCAGCACGCAGGAGGTTGCCCTGGGCGAGGCGGCCGGGGTGCTCCACACCCTGGTGCAGGCTGCTTTGGCAGGAACCAGCACGCCGCAACGAACGTAATCTGTAGGCGAAGCGTCTAACCGGAGAATGCAAGAGACCGTGGCCCTCAAGATCCGATATGACAGACCGAGCCGCAAGACGCACTCTGAGTTTGGCGCGCGTCTCATTCGCTTTGCGATTTTGCTGGTTCTTGCACTGTGCGTGGTGGGCGCGGCCATCTTTGGCTACTTCTACTTCCGCTACGAGCATCTGGTAGAAGACCGGCTGGCCTCCGGGCCGATCTTTGCCAGCACATCGCAGATCTATGCCGCGCCCAAGGAGGTCCGCACCGGGCAGAAGCTGACCGCCGCAGCCATCGCGCAGGACCTGCGTGTGGCGGGCTACAACACTAATCCCCAGCTCGGCAGCTTCCAGCTTGCGGGCGACAGCATTACCATCAAGCCCGGCCCGGAGAGCTATCATGCGCCCGATGGCGCAACCATCAACACCAGCGGCGGTGTGGTGCAGAGTATTACCGGCGAGAGCGGCGCAACCCTCTCCGCCTATTCGCTGGAGCCGCAACTCATCACCTCGCTCTCGCAGGACAACAACCGCACCAAGCGGCGCCTGG
>JAGWNX010000134.1 GCA_028872955.1 Acidobacteriota bacterium | reverse complement strand
CCCCTCGCCGTACTGCTCTGCTCCCCTGCCCTGCTGCCATCCTGCTGCTGCTCTGCTGCTGCCTCTGCCCGTCTGTCGCGCGGGCGCAGGGGGTGAGCGCGGACGTGCCAGCCAGTGCGGACGCAGCCGCTCCCCGGGCCTCGCACCTTGAGGCGCCAGTGGATGGACTCACCCGGCGTGGCGATGGCGAGGTGGTGCTGACCTTGCCGCCGCGCCCGCACGACGAGGTGCAGGAGGCCACCGGCAGCCGCCCCGCGGGACTGCCACCGACAGAGCTGGTGCTGCATGACTTCGCCTTTGAGGGAACGCTGGTGCCGGCCAGCAAGCTGCACTTCAAGCTACTGGCGCCGGGCGTCTACGAGATCACCAGCCTTGCCTACACCGTGGGCGAGTGGCAGTTCCTGGTTCGCGACTCCGCCAACTACTACGGCCTGGGCGAGCGCTTTGACACCCTGAACCACGCGCGCACCGTGGTCAAGAATCTGTCTCAGGACAACGCAGGCGCCAAGGGCTCCACCAGCTACAAGCCGATGCCGTTCTTCATGAGCACGACAGGTTACGGACTGTGGGTGGACACAACGGCCGAGGCGACCTTTGACATGAACGCGTCCAGTTCCAAGGACGTCGAGATCTTTGTACCAGCGCAGAAGCTGCGCATGGTGCTGTTCACGGGGCCTGAGTTCCCGAAGATCCTGGATCACTTTACGGCGCAGGCAGGCCGCGCGATTCTGCCTCCGTACTGGGCGTTTGCCCCGTGGATGGGCCGCGACTACCACCAGAATCAGGAGCAGGTGCTGGAGGATGTGACGCGCTCGCGCGAGCTGAACCTGCCTGCCAGCGTCATCGTCATCGACTCGCCTTGGACAACCTCCTACAACAGTTACAAATTCAATCCAAAGCAGTTTACGGACGCCGCAGCAATGGTGAAGCAGGTGCACGATGCTGGTTACAAACTGGTGCTGTGGCACACCTCGTGGATCAACAAGCAGTCTGACCCGCCGAAGGAACAGGGCTTTGCCGACAAGATGCTGCCCAAGTCTGAGATGTACGACGAGGCCGCAGGGAACGGCTACTTTGTGAAGAACCCTGACGGCACACCGTGGGTGGGCCGCTGGTGGAAGGGGCTTGGCTCGCTGATCGACTTTACCAACCCCTCAGCCAAGCACTGGTGGCAGGATCAGGTGCGGCAGGCCATCCGCGCTGGTGCCGATGGCTTCAAGGACGATGACGCCGAGGGTGCCTTCCAGGGTGAGGTGCAGTTTGCAGACGGCACCGACAAGCGCCTGATGCGTAACCGCTACGCCGTGCTCTACAACAATGCGATGGAAGAGCTGATCCAGAAGGACCTGAAGGGCAATGGCGTGCTGTTTGCCCGTAGCGTGACAGCCGGGGCGAACGGCATTGGATTTCTGTGGGGCGGGGATAACGAATCCAGCTTTAGCCCTGACAACGGAATGCCGGGCGTGGTGACGGCTGGGCTGAACGCCGGTATGAGCGGGATGCCGCTGTGGTCTGCCGACCTGGGCGGCTACCTGAAGACGCCCACGACGCCTGAGCCGCTGGTAGAGATGCGCTGGACTGAGTATGCCGCGTTCACCCCGACGATGGAGATTCTGTCGCAGGCCAATACGCAGCCCTGGGACTGGGACCAAAAGACCGGCGGAACACAGGCGCTGGATGTGTATCGAAAGTACGCACAATTACACATGAGCCTGTTTCCTTATCGCTACGCCGCCGCACAGGAGGCAGCCAGGACCGGCATGCCGCTGATGCGTGCGCTGCCGTTGCTCTACCAGGACGACCCCCATGCCCGCACCGCACGCTACGAGTACCAGTTTGGACCCGACCTGCTGGTGGCGCCCATAGTGGACGAGACGACGCAGCGTGCCGTCTACCTGCCTCAGGGAGACTGGATCAACTACTGGACAGGAGCGGCGGTCCATGGAGGCCAGACGATTGTCGTCGACGCACCGGTGGAATCGATTCCGGTGTTCGCACGCGCGGGTGCTGTGCTGCCGATGATTCCTGACGACGTCATGACCCTGGTACCACAGAGTGAGAGCGGCAACACTACCGTGAAGTCGCTGGACGACCGCCGGGTGTATGAGATTGTCGGTGATGGCGATGCCGAGTTGACCGACTTCGAGGGCCGCAAGGTGGTGCGCAAGGGCAACACACTGACCATCAGTGGAGACTCGGTGGCGCACATCACGGTGCGCTGGCGGTTCAGCAAGCCGATGCACGTTACCGTGAATGGCGTAGGCGTCTCCATTGGTGAAAGTGGTGCGACGGTCGAGTTCGACCACCTGAATCAAACGACGATCTCGTGGATGTAATCCGGCGAGTCTTCGCCAACGCGAGAAGGCCCTCCTATGC
>JAGWNX010000076.1 GCA_028872955.1 Acidobacteriota bacterium | reverse complement strand
TGTGGAGGACTTGACCGCTCTCAACGCGCTCTATCGACCGGGCCCGATCCAGGGCGGCATGATCGACGACTTTATCGAGCGCAAGTGGGGCCGCCGCGCCGTGGAGTACATGTTTGACGAGCTGGAGCCGATCCTGCGCGAGACGCTCGGCGTCATCGTGTACCAGGAGCAGGTGATGCAGATCAGCTCTGCCATTGGTGGATACTCGCTGGGCGGCGCAGACCTGCTGCGTCGTGCCATGGGTAAGAAGGACCCTGCGGAGATGGCCAAGCAGCGCGACATCTTCATGGCTGGCGCTGCCGAGCGCAAGTTTGCCAAGGATCGTGCCGGGCAGCTGTTTGACCTGATGGAGCAGTTCGCGGGCTATGGCTTCAACAAGTCGCACTCGGCGGCCTATGCCTTGCTGGCGTATCACACGGCCTGGCTCAAGACGCACTATCCCATCGAGTTCATGGCCGCGCTGCTCACCAGCGAAACCTCCAAGCCGGAGAACGTCGTCAAGTACATTGGCGAGTGCCGCGAGATGAATATCCCGGTGGTGCCGCCTGATGTGCAGATGTCCGATGCCACGTTTACCCCGGTCAAGACGGCTACAGGTGCGGCGATCGGCTTTGGTCTGGCAGCGATCAAGAACGTGGGCCACAACGCCATCGAGTCCATTCTGCAGGCGCGCGGTGCGTTGCGGGCAGAGGGCCGCACAGGGTTCTCTTCGCTGTGGGAGTTCTGTGAGAAGGTTGACCTGCGCCTGCTGAACAAGCGCGTGCTGGAGTCGCTGATCAAAGCCGGTGCCATGGACAGCTTCGGCAGCCGCGCCGCGCTTACCGCAGCGCTGGACAAAGCGATTGAGCGAGGCCAGAAGGCGCAACGCGACCAGGCCGCAGGACAGCATGGACTGTTCGGCATCTTTGACGACGGCCCGGCAACACCCGCCGCGCGCGAGGACGAACTGCCCCGCGTGCCGGAGTGGGACGAGCACACCCGCCTGCAGAACGAGAAGGAGGTGCTCGGCTTCTTCGTCTCAGGCCATCCCATGGATAAGTATCGCGAGAAGCTGCGCAACCTGAAGGTGGTGGACACGGCGACCGCAATCGAGATGAAGCCCGAGCCGCAGACCTTCCGCCGAGGACGTGGCGACGACGGTGCCAAGGAGATCCAGATCGCGGGCGTTATCACCGGGCTCAAGGTCGCCAAATCCAAGCGCTCCGGCGAGCTGTACGCCCAGGCCACGCTGGAGGACACCACCGGCAAGATCGAGCTGATCGCCTTTCCACAGAGCTACGAGAAGCTGGCCGAGAAGCTGAAGATCGAGGTGCCGGTGCTGGTGCGCGGCGCACTGCGTGGCGAAGAGGACTCCGCACCTAAGCTGGCCATCTCTGGCATTCAGGCACTGGAGGACGTCAAGATCAAGCTGCCGGAGTCGCTGCGCATCAAGGTGCCGCTGCACAGCCCAGACCAGCAACTGCTGACCCGGCTGCATGCGTTGCTGCTGGAGTCACCCGGCCCGGGCAAGCTTCTGCTGGACCTCGAGGAGCCTGGGCAGTTCCTGGCCGTGCTGGAGCCGCATGGAATTACCGTAGGCGCAGATCGTCTGTTCCTCGATCGTGTCGAGGAGATCGTCGGGCAGGGCAGCGTCCGCGTGCTGGAGTAATCTCCAGCTCCGGACTCAGCAGCAACTGCGCTCCAGAGCCCTGCTTCGCTTACAATCAGGAGGGAAGCACCACGGCGTCTGATTCCTATGGCAGATCATGAAGCAAGCCTGACACCCTCTGCCAACGCGACCGTCCCCGAAGCCTGGGTCCGGACCGAGTTGGCCCGACATCCGCAGCGACTCTACCCCATGGATTTCATCGAAGCACTGTTTACGGACTTCAGCGAGATTCATGGCGATCGTCTCTACGGCGACGACGCGGCGATGGCCTGCGGCATGGCGTTCTACCACGGCGAGCCGGTCATGGTGATCGGCAACCTGAAGGGACGCACGCTCAAGGAGCGTGTCGAGCGGCGCTTCGGCTCCCCGGACCCCGAAGGCTATCGGAAGGCCCTGCGCGCCATGAAGATTGCTGAGAAGTTTAAGCGACCGGTCTTCACCTTTATCGACCTGGCGGGTGCCAACCCCGGTATCGGTGCCGAGGAGCGTGGGCAGGGCGAGGCGATCGCCCGCAACCTGATCGAGATGTCGCGTCTGCGCGTGCCGACCATTGCCACCATCACGGGCGAGGGTGGCTCCGGCGGAGCGCTGGCGCTGGCCGTGGCCGACCGTGTGCTGATGCTGGAGAACGCAATCTACTCGGTCATCTCGCCGGAGGGCTGCGCCTCCATTATGTGGAAGGATGCCGCGCGGAAGCAGCAGGCTGCGGCGGCTCTCAAATACACCGCCCACGACGTCCAACAGATGGGCTGCGTGGACCAGGTGCTGCCGGAGCCGGATGGCGGCACGCAGAATGATCCTGCCGCAGCCGTCGCCATGCTGGACGAGAAGCTCTACGCGCACTACCGCACGCTGCGCCAGTCGCCGATTGAGGATCTGCTGGAGCAGCGGTACCGGAAGTTCCGGAGCATCGCGCAGTTCTACACCACAGCCTAAGCTGCGGGCGCCGCTGCCGCAGGTCTCCAGGAGCACCGCTCGTTGAAGGAATCGACCCCGCCACCACCCCGACCCACCCCGCCGCTGCCGCGCCAGCTGCAGCTGGCGCTCTTCTTCGCATCGGTGTTGTGGATCGTAGCTGCCAATCTGGTAGCCAGCAGCGCCGCACATGGCCTGACGACCTGGCTGGTCCTGCCGGAGTGGAGTAATGCCGTAGCGTCTGTGATGAGTATCTTCCTGATGCTGCTCGGCTTTCGGGTGCTGCAGTCGATCTCCGGCAGCAGCACCACGATGCAGGAGCTGGCTGGCCTTCCGCGGCGCTCCACGGCGCGCGAGGAGTGGCTGACGGGAGCCGCACTGGGCTGGGGCATGGTGGTGGTAGCCATTCTGCCCATGGCGCTGGCCGGCACGCTGCACGTGCACTTCGTCCTGGACTCGCACAACATCAGCCTGGTGCTGGTCTCTCTGGTCACGCTCCTGTCGGCGGCACTGGCGGAAGAGATCGCCTTTCGAGGCTACTCGTTCGGTCGGCTCATTGAAGTGATGGGGCCCGGCAAGGCTTCGTTCACCCTGGCTATCGGCTTCGGACTCATTCACGTCTTCAACCCCGGCGCCACACTCTTCTCCACGCTCACCACGGTTACGGCGGGGCTGCTGTTTGCGCTGGCCTGGCTGCGGACGCGTGCCCTGTGGCTGGGCTGGGGCATGCACTTTGCCTGGAACGCCAGCCTGGGAATCCTGTTCGGGCTGCCGGTCAGTGGACTCAACACCTTCTCCACGGTGGTCATGACGCGGGCTGTAGGCTCCCACTGGCTTACTGGCGGTGCGTACGGCCCTGAGGCTGCACTGTTTACGGTGCCCACTCTGCTGGCGGGCATCGCCGTGCTCTACGCCATCACCGGCGAGTACGCCTGGCAGTATGCGCGCGCACCGATTATTGCGGCCGGCATTCCTATGGATATCCCGGCACCCGCCGCCCACACGGCCATGGAGGCTGCCGCCACGGCGGCTCCCCCGGCGCTGGTGCAGATTCTACCCAGCACTCCTCAGGGCCTGACGGCGACTCCGCCGCCTGCGTCTGGCAGCGACGAACACAACTAGCCCACGCAGCTAACCCCAGTGAGCTAAACCCAGCAAGCTCAATCACACCGTGCGATGCGCCGGCGGATCTCTGTTGCCAGTATCAAACGCCGCTGTGTCCCCACTTGCCATCTGGACGGAAAAGGCGCAATCTCTCCTTATCTGAGGCGCCTATGAACTCCTCCCCGCGTATCCTCCTCCTCGGAATCCTCCCACTCGGGCTGACGCTCACCCTAGCGCCCATGCTTTCGGCACAGGTCTTCGTGGTGGGAGAGAAGACCGCCACCTCCGACTTCAAGCTCAACTTCAAGCCCACGAACCTCGAGCTGCCCACGGAGCCGCTTAACGAGCTTGGCCGTCGCGAGCTGGTGCGCGACCTGGAGGCCGAGCAAGGCTTTGCGCACGTACCCCTGCCGATGGGGCCCGGTCTGACACTGCAGGCCAACGGCGACCTGAGCCCCGACGAGGAACACTACCGCCACATGATCTATGAGAAGGGACAGGCCGCCGCGACCGGCGACCGTGTGGTGGTGACGGCCATCGCGTTCAAGGGCGACCGCATCATCGTGGACCTGAACGGCGGCCCCTACGCTAAGCATCGCTTCCTGCGCCACGTCGAGCTGAACGACGCGCCGGTCGTGCAGGATACGGACGACGCGCCGACCGGGGCACGCGTCACCCTCGTCTTCAAGGGCGGCGTGCCGCAGATCTCAGCACCGGAAGTAAAGTCGCTGCTGCAGCCGGTCATCGACTTTGGCGTAAAAACCAGCGAGGAGGCGTACGCCAACACGCTGCCCGAACCCATCAAGAAGGCGATTGCGACGCACCAGGTGCTTGTCGGCATGAATCACCGCATGGTGCTCGCCTCCATGGGCGCGCCTGAGAGCAAGATTCGCGAGCAGCAGTCGGGCGACCCGAATGGTGGCCGCTACGAGGAGTGGATCTACGGGCATGCCCCGCAGACTGTGCGCTTCGTCCGCTTTGTGGGGGACCGCGTGACGGTGGTTGAGATCGCCGAGCTGGGCAAGCCGCTGGAGATTCACGACAAGGATGAAATGGGGGCCTACGCCGAGGCTCCGCCTACCCGCGAGATCGCCCTGGGGGATAAGCAGAGCGGGGAAGATGCTCCCGCCGCGGCGCCACCCACGCTTCACCAGCCGGGCGACGCGCCAGAGACGAATGAGACCGTCAACACCAGCCGCAAGGTGCAGTTCCCCGAAGACAAGCGCAATGCCCCCCAGACGGCCGGGCAGCCCAGCCCGGGAAGTGCCTCGGATGGCTCTCACCTGCTGTAGCCGCACCGTCAGACGAAGATTCGTGTAGACTAAGGGGAGAGTCTCTACCGCAGTCCTTCTCCGGCTGATTCCCGCCTCGGCAAGTCCGGACTTACGTCCAGCCAGTTGCCCGATCTTTGTGGATGATCTTACGAGAAGCACCGGCAGGTTCCGTTGTGGCTGCTTATCCAGGAGCTACGCGTTGCCTGCCCAAGCGTGTGGGCCGAAACATCTGCTAGAGGGAGAACCAGCATTATGGCAAAAATTGCCAAGACCGGCGACCGCAAGAAGGTTATGGACACGCAGAAGAGCACCGATTGCCCCAAGTGCTCCAAGCCAACTCGCATTGTGAAGCGCGTGAAGGACCGCGAGCGCGGCACACCGGGCGGTGTGTACATCGCCTGCTCCGTCTGCGAGTTCTACGAGAAGCTGTAGGACCAGAACTCCTCGGACGGGCAGGGCAGGGAGCCAGCGACCGCGCACCTGCTCCGCCATGGCCCGCGAGGGCTAATCGGAAAATTCACAAAGAACACCCCAAGAGAGCCTCCTGTGAGGCTCTCTTTTGTTGTGCTTTGCCCGTCCAATCCCCGTGCCCGGGGAGCTGCTGCGGAAGTGCCCGGGCATGGAACCAAAGTTGTATCGAAAATCAATCCGGCTTACTTGACGATAGCCCTTGCAGAGGGGCAGACTCTACAGCTGGAAAGTAGGCACCTGGTACTTATGATGACAACCGCCTTCGCTACCTCCCCTGAAGTTGCTCCCCTTAACGGACTCGCTCACTTCGACCGCCCCACCTACCTGATGTGTCCACCGGAGTTCTATGACGTGAACTACGTCATCAACCCCTGGATGGCCGGAAATCTGCATCGTCCCTCCCGCGACGCCGCCTTCGCGCAGTGGCGCAACCTGCATCGCGCGCTCAAGCGCATTGCGGATGTTCGCCTGCTGCCGGCGCTGCCTGCGGCTCCGGATATGGTCTTCGTCGCGCACACCGCACTGGTGAGCCATGGCGTGGCAGCGCTCTCCAGCTTCGCGCATCCCCAACGCCAGGTAGAGGAGGGACCCATGCGCCGCTGGTTCCGCGAATCGGGCTTCCTGGTCTGGGAGACCCCTCGCGAGACAGCCTTTGAGGGCGAGGGCGACGCCATGTTCGATCAGGAGGGCAATCACCTGTGGATCGCCCACGGCGTGCGCACCTGCAAGCAGAGCCACCGGCACGTGGCAGATGCCTGGCACACGCCGGTAACCTCGCTCAATCTGGTGGACCCGCGCTTCTTCCACCTGGATACCTGCTTCGCGCCGCTGGCAGATGGCTACCTGCTGTACTTCCCGGGAGCCTTTGATCGCGCCTCGCTGGCCAAGATTGAGGCAGCCTACCCGGCCGAGCGGCGCATTACGGTCTCTGAGGCGGAGGCTACGCACTTCGCCTGCAGTGTCATCAACGTCGGCCGCAATATCCTGATGGGCTCGGAGACGCCTGACCTGGCCGCACGGCTCGCGGACTTCGGCTTCGACGCCACTACGATTGATCTGAGCGAGTTCCACCGCGGTGGCGGCTCGGCCAAGTCGCTGGCCCTGCGGCTCAGCGATCCGGCACTCTCTGTGCGCTAGGACGCTAACCCACACGCAAACAGAGATGCGGGGAAGACGGCCACCGTTCTCCCCGCATCTCATTGTCAATCTTAGCTTTCTGCAAAGGCAATCAGCGCTTGTCTGCGCGCGCAATCTCCTGCAGCAGCAGGCTGGCAGCCTGGGCAGGCACCGCCGCCTGGGTGATGGGTCTGCCCACCACCAGCATGGAGGCACCGCGACCAATGGCGTCGCCTGCTGTGGCAATGCGGCGCTGGTCACCCACCGCGTCTCCGGCACCGCGAATGCCCGGCGTTACCAGCAGCGCCTGCGCGCCCAGTGCTTCGCGAACCTCATCCACCTCTTGAGGAGAGCAGACGATCCCATTGATTCCACACTGTTTTGCTAGCGTGGAAAGGCGGAGAACCTGGGCCGTCGGAGTGTCTGTCACGCCGACTCCAGCCAACTCCTCGCTATCCATGCTGGTCAGCACGCTCACTGCCAGCAGCCGTGGCGAGCCGGGAGCTGTCGCGGCCGCTGCGGCTGCGGTCATCATGGCACGTCCACCTGAGGCATGCAGCGTCAGCAGTGAGGCTCCCACTTGCGTGACCGTACGGACAGCTCCAGCCACGGTATTCGGAATATCGTGTAACTTCAGGTCCAGGAAGACGTTATAGCCACGCCTGCGAAGTGTCTCCACCAGCGAGTTGCCCGCGGCGTAGTACAGCTCCATGCCGACCTTCAGCCAGGTACAGGTTCCCTCCAGGCGGTCGACCAGGTCCAGGGCCTGGCGAGCGGTGGGATAGTCCAGGGCGACAATAAGGCGTTCGCGGGCGTCGAGAATATTGCTATCTGCAATAGGCGTGGGCGTCGAGGTCATGGAGTCAGTTTACCGGACTTCTGGGGTATCTCTACTGACTGACGAGCCGGAAGTTTGGCACGGCGGGAACGCGCAGCTGCGCCATCAGCTCACGCGCCATCTGCGGGTCATTGCGACGCACCGGCTCCAGCTTGACCTTGCCGACTCCGTGCAGGCCAACGGCCTGGGCTGCTGCATAGGAGAGATCCACGACCCGATCCTCCGGAACCGGTCCGCGATCGTTCACGCGGACGAAGATGGAGCGTCGATTCTTCAGATTGGTGACGCGCACCCAGCTACCCAGGGGCAGGTTGCGATGAGCGCAGGTCAGGCTGTTCATATCGAACGCCTCGCCGTTTGCGGTGCGCTTGCCCTGGAAACGCAGTCCATACCAGGACGCCTTGCCGATCTCGATCCATCTGCGCAGGGTGGGCTGCGGCTGTCTGGCTGGCGCAGCAGGTGCGTCGGCTCCGCTGGCGGTGGCTGAGACGCCGAGGGTCAGCATCATCATGCCGGAGACCACTCCGTTCCTCAGTCGCTTGGCGCCAGGGCCCGTCCACTTGTACAGAACAGATATCATGTGCACGCTCCATCTCTTATTTTCCTTAGGCCCAGAAGCTAAGTCAAACATCCAATGGCGGTTACATGACCCGTACAGCTTGCCAAACGTGATTGGCGTATGGTATATGTTTCTGTGCGAATTGCATTAGAAAAACGCCGCAATCTGCCGGTTTCTCCCTCGCAATTCCCCCCTCAAGCCGGTATCCACAGCCTAGTACACTTTTTTCAGGAAAATTAGACAGTGGCACCTTTTTTGCCATTTTCCGCATCCGATGCCCATTCTTCTGACCATCGCGGGCTATGATCCATCCTCCGGTGCTGGAGTCACGGCCGATCTACAGGTGATGGCCGCACACGGCCACTTCGGCATCTCCTGCATCACCAGCCTTACCGTACAGTCCACGCTCGGGGTAGAGGCCAGCCATCCCGTGGACCCAGCGGTGGTGCGGCATACGCTGGGGTGTCTGGCGCGTGATCTGCCGCCAGCGGGCATCAAGCTGGGCATGCTGGCCACGGCTCAGCAGGTTCATGCGGTGGCCGACTGGCTGCAGGCGCTACCGCTGGCGCACGGCCGTCCCGTGGTTTTAGATCCGGTACTCTACTCGAGCTCAGGTCGGCAGCTCCTATCGGACGAAGGTCTGGACGTCCTGCGACAGCGCCTGCTGCCGCTCGTCACCTGGACGACGCCCAATCTGGACGAGGCAGCCGTGTTGGCCGATCTGCCCGTCGGCTCTGCCGGGCAGATGCTCGAGGCCGCACAGAGGCTTCGCGAGCGCTATCCGCAGCTTGGCGTCGTGGTCACGGGCGGCCATCTCGAGCCACCGGACGATCTGGTGGTCACGTCCGAGGGCGACTCGCACTGGCTGGTCGGCACGCGCATCGACAGCCAGTCCACGCACGGAACCGGCTGTGCGTTCTCTACCGCGCTGGCCTGCAGACTGGTCTCTGGCCACTCTGCCGCGGAGGCCGCTGCAGGTGCAAAGCAGTATGTGGCCCAGGCCATCCAGCGTGCTCCGGGCCTGGGACATGGCAAGGGACCGCTGGAGCTGCTCTGGCCGCTGCGCTAACGTTTGCCGGGGGTGGGCCGATAGGCACACTATCGAAGGAGACCCCCAGCCATGCCGTCAGTCAGCACGCAGCCCCTGTTGCACGCATCCGACACTGTCACGCTACGCCGACCCACGATGCAGCAGGGCAGGGCCTTGGAGGTGCTGGGGCACGCCGTAGAGTATCTGATTGATTCGCGGATGTTTGAGCCCGGCTGCACAGCAACGCAATCGGACCAGGAGGCCGCTGCCATTCTGATGGCACTGAGTCGCGCTGTCTTTCATGAGGCGGCGCCCGTGAAGCCTCTTCGCCAACGCCTGGCCGGCTGGCTGACCCTTCGGCCCTCTGGCCGCCGGGACGCGACAGCGGAGTCACCAGAGTCGGTATGTCGCTAGCTATAGGTATAGCTGCAGGAAAAGCATGGCCGGCTTAGATGGCAGGGCCATGCCCGGTTGAGGCCTGCTGGGGAAGCTGCTAGGCTGTTATGCGATGGCCCTGCAGGTGATACTCAACGGACAGCAACGCAGCTTTGAAGGCCTGGAGTCTGGCGCGACGGTGGCCAGGCTGGTGGAAGCCCTAGGTTTTCGCGAAGATCGCGTAGCCGTGGAGCACAATGGCTCCATCGTCTCCCGCGCCCAGTGGCCAAGTGTGACTCTGGCCTCGGACGACCGGGTCGAGGTGGTGCACTTCGTCGGTGGCGGCAGCCGTTAGCGTGGGCTGCGCGCTGCAGTCAGCTCAGCGAGAAACTCCATCCAGCGGTCGCCGTAGGTAGACCAGCCGCCCAGGGCCTGGGCTCGACGCAGCGCGGCCTGGCTCATCTGCTCGCGGAGTGGCGGGTCATCCGCCAGTTGTTGCATGCGCTCCGCCAGGCTGGCAACGTCTCGCACCGGCACAATGAAGCCCTCAACGCCGTCGATAAACAAATCCTCCGAGCCCGTATGGACGGTGGCCAGCACAGGGCAACCGCAGGCCAGCGCCTCGCCTTGCACCAGCGCCAGACCCTCTTCAACACTGGGCAGCACCATCAGGTGACTCTCGCTCATCAGGCGGCGCACCTGGTCTCGATTGCGACGGCCTAGAAACTCCACCTGCTCTTGCGGCAGACGCCGCAGCACCTCGCGCAGATTCTCCTTCACATCGCCCACGATGCGCAGCCGCTTCTTCGGGTGTTGCAGCCTGGCAAAGGCCTCCAGCAGGTAAGGAATCCCTTTCCGCAGATCCACGGCGCCGACGAAGAGCACGTCGAAGCTCTGCGGCGAGGGCGTGCCCTCCGGATAGAAGCTGGTCAGGCTCATGCCGTAGGGAATCACCCGCAGCTTCTCGGCCGGCAACCCCATCGCCACAAACGAGCGGGCGGCATGGGTAGAGGGCAAGGTGATGGCATCGGCCAGGGCGTACTGCTCCTCCTCGCGCGCAATGTCACGCGGGTCACAGGCGGGGCGCGGCCAGCCCCAGCGGGCAAACTCCTCCGTGACCAGCTCATTCTGGTAGCGGATATGGGTGGAGCCACGGTCGCAGACGTACCAGCCGCCCCGTTGCTGCAACTGCCGGCCGGTGCGCAGCGCCGCGCCAGAGATGGCGATCAGCACATCGCAGGCTGGCAGCGTGCGCAGCGTCCACTCGTCAAAGAGCCTGGCGTTCCACAGGCCTAACTCGTCGTTCAGCCACAGCGGCAGGTGGCCGGTGCGCGCCAGCACAAACTCCGGCGTGTGGATCCACGGAAAGGTGCTCACCCGTTCGCGCGGAAGCCCCTCGCGCTTCAACCGCTGCCAGGGAAACGTCGAGTAGATGCGCTGTAGCACGCCGCGCTGGTGCAACTGGTGTGCCAGAGCAAAGTGGTGGAAGACGCCAAACACGGCCTGAACGACGCGGAGCCTGGGAGCGATCTGGGGACGGGCGGATGCGGCAGCTTCAGGCGTCATGCCTGTACATGCTAGCAAACCCGCGTGTCCTCCACGGCGCGTGTGGGCACTCCCTTCCGCAGGCAATAGTAAATTGATATAACGTTACGTCGGCATTGCCATGTCGTTCTGCCGAATCTGCCGTTCTGTCGAATCTGTCGTTCTGCCAAATCCAGGAGTTGCTCCCATGCGCCGTCTCTCTCTCGTGGTCCTTCTAGCTCTGTGCAGTGTTGCGCCGGTGTTGGCGCAGGGTGCGCGACCCACTGTGCCAGACTCTGCCGGCGACCCGTGGTGGAAGCACGCCGTCATCTATGAGATCTACCCACGCAGCTTTCAGGACACCAATCGCGACGGCGTGGGCGACCTGAAGGGAATTGCCAGCCGCCTGGCCTATCTGCATCAACTAGGTGTGGACGCCATCTGGATTACTCCCATGTATCCCTCGCCGCAGGTGGACTTCGGCTACGACATCTCGGACTACGAGGCCATTGACCCGATCTATGGCACGATGGGCGACTTTGACGACCTGATGAAGGTGGCCAAGCAGCAGGGCATTCGCGTCATCATGGATCTGGTGCTGAACCACACCTCGGACCAGCATCCCTGGTTCCTGCAGTCGCGGTCGTCACGCACCAACCCTAAACGCGACTGGTACATCTGGCACGATCCTGCCCCGGGCGGCGGTCCGCCCAACAACTGGCAGTCCTGGTTCGGACACTCGGCATGGACGCTGGATCCCACCACCGGCCAGTACTACTACCACTACTTCTACGTGCAGCAGCCAGACCTGAACTGGCGCAACCCCGAGGTCAAGAAGGCGATGTACGACGTCCTGCGCTTCTGGTTGGACAAGGGAGTCTCGGGCTTTCGGATGGACGCCGTAAGCCGCCTGTTTGAAGACCCCAATCTGCACGATGACCCCTATCTGCCTGGGTCTAACGCCTTTGGAGACAGAAACATCCAGCACAAATATACAGATGATCTTCCAGAGATCCACGACGTCTTCCGGGAGATTCGCAAGCTGGTAGATAGCTACCCTGGGCACCCGGTGCTGATCTCCGAGGCGGACGAGCCGAACATCCAGGGCCTGGCTCGAATGTACGGCCATGACGATGAGATTCAGCTGCCCATGGACTTCCAGATCGCCGACGCCAACGAACTGTCGGCGACGAAGTTCCGCAAGCTGTTTCAGGACGTGGAGAACAATCCCGCGCACGGCTGGCCGGAGTTCTTCTTCAGTAACCACGACCAGCCGCGCCAATGGGATCGCTATGGCGACGGAACGCACAACCAGCAGATTGCCGGCCTGATGGCGATTCTGGAGCTGACCGCTCGCGGCACACCGCAGATGTACTACGGCGAGGAGATCGGCATGCGGACGACCGAGCCCACGCGGAAGGAGGACGTCCGCGACCCGGAGGGCATCACCGGCTGGCCCAAAGAGAAAGGCCGCGACGGCGAGCGTACCCCCATGCAGTGGACCGCGGAGGCGCCCAACGCCGGCTTCTCGCCAGCCGAGGTCAAGACCTGGCTGCCGGTGCCGGAGTCTGCCCGGACGGTGAACGTCGCCACCGAGTCCGCACAGCCGGAGAGCCTGTACAACCTGTACCGCAGGCTGCTGGCGCTTCGCCACACGGAGCCGGCGCTGATCCACGGAGACTACCGGCCGCTGAACGAGGACGACCCGAACGTGTTCAGCTACATGCGGCAGGCGCGCGTGGGAGACCGCACCAGAAAAGTCGTGGTGGCGTTGAACATGAGCAACGCGATCCGTACAATCCGACTCCAAGGCAGTAAGGCAGTTGGGCCCGGTGCCACCGGCAAGATACTGGCCAGCAACTTTGAGGCTGCAGGCAGCACGCAGAGCCTGGGGGAAGTCAAGCTACCGGCGTTTGGCGGCGTGGTGATTGGGATACAGTAGACCTGCGACCCGCTGCCTGCCGTCGGTGTACATAATATGTGTTATCGGACGTAACGCAAGCAGAGAGGTTGGCGAATGTCTAGGACGCGGTTGGCTGTCGTTGGCTTGGCTTTGGCTGTCGGCTTTGGTTCTGCTGCTTGCCCCCACCCTGTTGCAGCCCAGGCACCTGTACCACAGCCACCATCGTCGGCAGACCAAACGCCCACCCTTGTCATTAAGTCGCAGCTCGTCTTCCTCGATGTAACGGTCCTGGACAAACACGGCAAGCCGGTCGTCACCGGGCTGACCAAGGACGACTTCACCATCACGCAGGATAAGCGGCCGCAGTCCATCTTCTCGTTTGAGCCGCCCGAGGTCCACCAGCGCGGCAATGGGGCTGGCGACAACCCCTCCGGCAAGGCCCCCACCACCATCTTTGTGTTGGACCAGCTGAACTCTACGTTCCAGCAGATGGCGTACATACGCTACTGCGTGCATGAGTATCTGGCCTCCCAACCGGCACGACTGAGTGCCCCTGCCGAGGTCATGCTGCTCGGCAACGAATCGCTGGAGATGGTGCAAGGCTACACGCGGGATAAAGCTGAGTTGCTCTCGGCGGTCGATCACCTGCCCGCGGCT
>JAGWNX010000075.1 GCA_028872955.1 Acidobacteriota bacterium | reverse complement strand
GCGCACTGATTTAGGGAACCAAGGCTTGGAACGAAGATCCTGGATCGCCTTAAACAGGTTTGCCATGTCCTCATTCTCTGTTACATACAGACTACCTTGTACACGAGTGAAGCCATACCCGGCGAGTACAATGCCAATGTCGGTATAAGCCTGCGACACACCCTTGGGGTGAGAGTTTGCGGCATCTGCCACCACCAAATCAAAAGCTACTGCGTACATCAGGCCGCCTCCGGATCGTCGCGCAGATTCGTCAGTTTGTGTTCGACTTTCTCGCCTGTCTCTACTAAGGTGACCTCAACCATCCAATCTCCATCGGGTAACTGGCGAAGGATCTCACCAACCGTGTACTTCGGACCGACAGGACCGAAGCTCTTGATACGGCCGGTTGGGACGGGCGGCGGCAAAATGACAGTGTGCATGACAGTTTCCCTCCAACATTGACTTTTAGGATAGTTGAATACAGGGGCCAAGCAAACCAAATACATGGTTTACCCCGAATTGCATGTGCCGGGTCAAGTGTCGACGGCATATCCCACTGTGGAAGTCACACGTAACTAAATGAGTTGCGTATACGTGTGGTAGCGCTGGTCCTGCAGTGATGTGAAGGGGCGCAGGCGGATGTCGTCTGTGGGGGACTTGATGAGCCACTCGTCGGTGTCGATGCGCTCGGCGTTCAGCAGGGCGGACTCCTTGAGTGATGGCACGGTGGCCTTGCTCTCGTCTAACTGGAACGGCGGTGCCAGCAGGAAGAGCACCAGCGGTCCGCGCACCAGCGCGACGGTCTTCGGGGTTTCGGGGTCGACGGGCAACAGACGCAGTGCAAGCGGCAGATTCAGCACCACGCGGTCTCCGTCGTGCCACGTGCGGTCCAGCGTGGCGAAGGTACCGGGCTGCACGGTGATGCTCTGCTGCTGGCCGTTGATGGAGACCGTGGCTCCTGCGGCCCAGGCCGGAATGCGCAGGCGCAGCGCGAAGGTATCAGGCTGCGGCGTGCCGATGGTGAAGTAGATGGCGCCGTCGAGCGGGTAGTGGGACTGCTGGCTGAGGGTCAGCACGCCGGCGGGGCGCTGCCACCGGACGACCGATGGAATGTACAGGTTGACGTAGACGCCGCGGGCATCGTGCAGGTAGGTGCTCAGGCGATAGTCGGCGGCCATCTGGGTGATGGTGCCGGCGCAGCAGGGCCACATGTCCGGGTGGTAGACCTTGCGGCCGTGCGGGTTGTAGTCGGAGTAGTAGAAGGCTGCGCCGTCGGCACCCAGCGGCCGCGCGCCCAGCACGGTGTTGTACATCACGCGCTCCATCTCATCGCCATACAAGGGGTTGGCGGTGATGGTGAGCAGGGTGCGGGTGATCTTGGACTCGCCATAGGCGCCGCAGGGGGTCTCAAAGCTGGCGTGGGTCTTGGCCAGGCTCTTGCCCAGGTTGCCCTGGCCGGGCACGACGAAGGCCTCGTTGGGTCCCCAGCCGCCGGTGGCGTAGCTCTGCTGGCGGACGAACTCGAAGCCATTGACGGCGGCCTTGAGGTAGGTGGTGTCGCCCAGCGCGAGGTAGGCCTGGGCGGCGGAGTTGAGCGAGTTCAGGTGGCTGTAGGCGTGCTTGCCGGGCAGCACGTTGTCCCCGGCGGCGAGCGGCTTGAAGAAGCTGTCGTAGACGAAGCGCGCGCCCAGGTCGTAGTAGCGGCGGTCGCCGGTACGCTGCCAGGCCAGGAAGTAGTTCTCGGGCAGGGTGTAGGTTTCGTCCCAGGTGTAGGAGATGTCCTTGTGCGGGCGGGCCTCCTGCTCCGCGCGGGAGAGTGCTTTCTCGGGCAGGAAGGGCAGGGCGCGCCGAGTGAGCAGGGCGAGCGCCTCGGCGGCCTCGTCGACGTGGGCGATGGCGTAGGCGTCGCTCAGGCCGCAGTTGAGCTTCTCGGTGATGTAACCGGGGAAGCGGTTGTCGCGGTAGAAGGCGCCGGTGGGGTCCTGGTGCTGGTACTGGTTGAAGGTGCGGACGATCTGCTGCACGCGTGCGAGCGTGGCGGGGTTGCCGTCGATGGCGTAGGAGCGGGAGAGCGCGGAGAGCCACTGACCGAGGGTGTGGCCGGGGCAGAAGGCATAGGCGTCGTACCAGCCGCCCAGGTCTACACCGGGGGCGGGCAGGCCGGCGCGCTGGCGATAGGGCTTCAGCAGGCTGTCGAGGTTGAGCGACTGCAGCACGCTTTGGGTCTGGTGGCGCTGGGCCTCGTGCAGGCCGGGGGCGAAGGTGATGTCGGCGTAGGCAAAGGACTGGAGCGCTGGTGCCGCAGGGGTGGTCTCGGCCAGCAGCGAGGCAGGCAGCGCCTGGCTGCCCAGCGTGGCTGCGGCAGTAAGGGCGGAGGAGCGGAGGAACTGGCGGCGATCAAGCTGGAAGGACATGGCGGGGGCTCCGGGCCGGGGTGCTGGCGTGAGATAACGTTTGCTGCGAAGAGGCCGTTTGGTGCGCGCGGCAAGTATCGCACAGGAGGGGCAGGGGGTGCAGCGAGGGTTCGGGTTGAGCAGCGGCCGGCGACGAAACGCGAGGATGCGCACCGGAGGTTTGCACGGCTGTGGTAGCATTCGCCGCAGTGCGCAACCCGGGCCCACAGTCGCGCAGCGATGCACCACCTCACCGAGGAGAGAACGACGATGAACAGTACCGAACGTGGAGTAGTGACACCTGAGCGCATTATGCAGATGGCATGGGGCTATGTACCACCGCTGGCGATTGAGGCGGCCCTGCGCAACCGCGTGTTTGACGTGCTGGACGCAGGGCCGATGACGCTGGAGCAGGTGCACGCGGCCACGGGTGCCAGCGCGCGCGGGCTGCGCGCTGTGATGAACCTGCTGGTGGGGCTGGAACTGCTGCGCAAGGACGCCGAGGGCCGCTATGCTCTGACGCCAGAGAGCTCAAGCTTTCTGGTGAGCACCAGGCCGAGCTTTCAGGGCGGATTGTTGAAGCACACCAGCGAGCAGCTGTTGCCGAAGTACCTGCAGATGAATCGCATTGTGGCGACGGGCGAGCCGGCCACTGCCGTGAACCAGCAGAGCGACGGATCGGAGTTCTTCCTGCAGTTTGTGGAAGATATCTTTCCCATGAGCTACGGCCCCGCGCGCGTGCTGGCGAACCACCTGGAGCTGGCGGATGGCCGGCCGACGCGGGTGCTGGACCTGGCCGCGGGCTCGGGCGTGTGGGGCATTGCGCTGGCGCAGAGCTCCGACGCTGTGACGGTGACGGCGGTGGACTGGGCGGGCGTGATGCCTGCGACGCGGCGCGTGACCGGCCGCTTTGGCCTGGCAGACCGGTACACCTACGTGGAGGGCGACCTGCTTCAGGCGGAGTTTGGCAGCGGCCATACCGTGGCGACGCTGGGCCACATTCTGCACAGCGAGGGCGAGGAACGCAGCCGCATGCTGTTGGCCAAGACCTTTGCGGCGCTGGCACCGGGGGGCACCATCGCGATTGCGGAGTTTCTGGTGAACCCGGAGCGCACCGGCC
Organism: Acidobacteriota bacterium; assembly: GCA_028872955.1. Classification (GTDB taxonomy): domain Bacteria; phylum Acidobacteriota; class Terriglobia; order Terriglobales; family Acidobacteriaceae; genus Edaphobacter. The sequence continues at coordinate 10,082 of JAGWNX010000075.1, read as the reverse complement.
CGGTAGGCGGCCTGATCTTTGCGGTGAACATGCTGGTGAATACGGACGTGGGCGATACCTTCTCGTTTGAGGAGATCAGCAGCTGGTTGCGCGAGGCTGGCTTTACCGATGTGCGGCAGCTTGAGTCGCCGGGGCCCTCGCCGCTGATTCTGGCGACGAAGCCTGCGTAGAGTCGGCGGGCGCATCTGTAACTTGATTGGATACATACGAACGCAGCGATGAAGCGGGTTCTGATTACCGGGGCAGGGCGTGGCATTGGGCAGGCCACGGCGCGGGCGTTTGCCGGCGCGGGCTGGCAGGTGCTGGCGCTGGACCGCGAGTTTGCCATGGATGCGGTGGGCGAGCGGGTGGAGTTTGACCTGCGCGAGACCGGCCGCATCGCCGGGCTCGTGGCGTCGCTGGGTACTGTGGACGCGCTGGTGAACAACGCCTCCGTGCTGTACTGCGACCCGGTGGAGTCGATCCCGGAGGAGCACCGCCGCGAGATTCTGGCGGTGAATCTGGAGGCACCGGCGGCGCTGATTGCGGCCGTTTCACCGCAGATGCGGGCACGACGCAGCGGCCGCATCGTCAACGTCAGCTCGGTGTCTGCGTTTACCGGGCATCCGGATCTTTGGTACGGCATTACCAAGGCGGGCGTACTGAACCTGACGAAGAGCTGGGCGCGCGCGCTGGGGCCGCATGGCGTGCTGGTCAACGCGGTGGCTCCGGGGCCGACCCGCACGCGCATGTACGAGCAACTACCGCAGTCGCGCCGCGACGAGGTGATGCGCGCGGTCTACAGCGGGCGGGTGTGCGAGCCGGAGGAGGTGGCGGCAGCCATCCTGTGGCTGGGCAGCGCCTGCCCGGAGTATGTGAACGGCACGACGCTGGATGTGAACGACGGCAGCTATCCGCGCTGAAGCAGCGATGTGCAGGGCTATTGGCGCAGCTCGACGAGGGTGGCTCCCTGGCCGCCCTCGTTCTGGCTGGCCTCGGCAAAGGTGGCGACGTGGGGGTGGCTGCGCAGGTAGTCGCGCAGGGTGCGGCGCAGCACGCCCATGCCGGTGCCGTGCACGATGCGGACGCGCGGCAGCCCGGCCAGAAAGGCCTGGTCAAGGTAGCGCTCCACCTCAGACTGAGCCTCGTCGGCGGTGCGGCCGATGACGTTGATCTCCTGGGCGACGTAGTCGGGGTTCTGCACAGTGGAGACGGTGATGTTGCGGCGCTTGCGCGCGGCCTCCAGCGGCGTGACGACGGCGACAGCCTCGACGGCAGCGATGTCGTCGAGCGCGGCGCGCATCTTCATTGGGCCGACGGAGACCTCAAAGGTTCTGGCGTCCAGTACGCGCTCCACGCGGGCCTGGCGGCCGAGCGAGCGAAGCTGCACCAGGTCACCGGGCTTGATGCTCTGCGGCGCTTTGGGGGCAGCGGTGGGGTCGGCCTGGTCTGCGCCGGTGGTGTGGGCCAGCACGGTGGACTGGAACTGCTCGGCGACCTCGCGGCGCAGGCGAGCGATGCGCAGCTCGGCATCGCGGGTGAGGCGCGAGGAGGCAGGCTTGCCGGCGGTCTGCTTCTCTGCGATCTCCTTGACGGTCTCGCGCATCTGGGTGGCGAACTCGTCCAGCAGTTTGCCGAGCTTGGCCTCCAGCTCACGGGTGCGTGCCTTCTGCTCGGCGCGGCCTTCCTGGTCCAGCTTCTCCTTTTCGCGGGCCAGTGCGGCCTCGCGCAGGCGCAGGTCGCCGCGTTCGGTGGTGGCAGCGGCCAGCTGGGCGTGCAGCGCGTCGAGGAACGCTCCGATGTCTGCGGTCTGGGTGGACATCTGTGCGCGCGCTGCGGCGATGATGGCGGGGTCCAGCCCGAGCCGCGCAGCGATGTTGAGGCCGGCGGAGGCCCCGGGCACGCCGAGGCGAAGCTGGTAGGTGGGCGTCAGGGTCTCCTGGTCAAAGCCGACTGCGGCGTTGAGCACGCCGGTGTGGCTGGCCGCATAGACCTTGAGCGAGGTAAGGTGCGTGGTGATGCAGCACCAGACGCGGCGCTCGAGGAAGAACTCCGCGACGGCGACGGCGAGCGCGGCGCCCTCTTCCGGGTCGGTGGCGGAGCCCAGCTCGTCCAGCAGCACCAGGCTTGACTGGTCAGCGACGCGGGTGATGCGGTCCAGGTTGACGACGTGCGCGGAGAAGCTGGAGAGGTTGCGTTCGATGGACTGGGCGTCGCCTATGTCCGCATAGATGGCGGTGAAGCATGGCAGGCTGCAGGCCTCTGCGGGCACGGGCAGGCCGGCCTGGGCCATCAGGCTGAGCAGGCCGAGGGTCTTGAGCGAGACGGTCTTGCCGCCGGTGTTGGGGCCGCTGATGATGAGCTGGCGCGCGTCGGCGGTGAGCGCCAGCGAGAGCGGCACGGGGGACGTGGGTGCGTTGCCGCCGGACTCGCGGCTGGCGGCACGCATGCGCAGCTCCAGCAGCGGATGGCGGGCGGCTTCGAGCGCGACGTGCGGGTGCTCCGTGGCGAAGACGGGGCGCACGCAGTCCAGGTCGTTGGCGAAGCGGGCACGGCCGTAGTGCGACTCAACCTCAGCGAGGACACAGGTGCCGAGATGAATGGCATCGCTGTGCTGGCCGATGCCGCGCGTCATGGCGACCAGGATGCGGTGAATCTCCGACTGCTCTTCGTCCAGCAGGCGCACCAGTTCGTTGTTGTGCTCGATTGTTTCGAGCGGTTCCACAAACACTGTCTGGCCTGAGGAAGACGCGCCATGGATGACGCCGGGGACGCGGCGGCGATGCTCGGCCTTGACGGGGATGACGAAGCGGTCGCCGCGGATGGTGATCAGCTCGTCCTGGGTGCTGCCCTCGGCGGCAAGCGAACGCAGCGAGCGGCGCAGGCTGTCCTCAATGGCGCGGTGCTGGCGCTCGAGCGCACGGCGGATGCGGGCCAGCTCGGGCGAGGCATCGTCGTTGAGCGAGCCATCGGGCTCGATCTTGCCGCGCAGCAGGCGCAGGAGTGGGGCGAGGTCGTGATGCAGCAGCGGAGCCGAGAGCGCCAGGATGGCGGGCCACTCGTAGCGGGTGGCGCCGGGTGCTGGGTCCAGCAGGTTGCGCCAGGCGGCCACGCGCTCAATGACGTTGAGCAGGCTCAGGATCTCGCTGGCCTCCAGAGCGACGCCGTCGATGCGGGCCTGCTCCAGCAGGGCGGTGGCGTCTACCAGGCCGTGGAAGCTGAAGCTGCCGCCACGCGCCAGGAACAGGCGCAGCTCGGCGGTGCGCTGTTGCTGCAGCTCAATCCAGCCCAGGTCGCAGGAGGGCTCGAGTGCCAGCATCCAGGCGCGGCCCAGCGGGGTAAAGGTGCGGCCGGCGAGGTGCTCGCGCAGGCGTGGCCACTCCAGCGCGGCGGCGCTGGTGTCTACAAGCGGCGAGGGGATGGTGGGCAGCAGTGCGGCAGAGTTCACAGCTAGTATCGTACCTGCCAGCTCGTGCGGGGTGGGTAGCGGCGCTGTCCGCCATTCGGTCTTAGACTAGGTACATGAACTTTCCTGCGACACGTCTGCGGCGGCTGCGCCGTACTGAGGCTATGCGCTCGCTGGTGCGGGAGACGCACCTGCGGCCGGGCATGCTGATCTGCCCGCTGTTCCTGTGCCCGGGCGAGGGCGTGCGTCGCGAGATCAGCTCCATGCCGGGCGTCTTCAACCTCTCCATCGACGAGGCGGTAAAAGAGGCCGAGGCCTGCGCGGCGCTGGGCATCGGCGGACTGCTGCTGTTTGGCCTGCCGCCGGAGAAGGACGAGCAGGGCACCGGCGCGTGGGCCGACGACGGCATTGTGCAGACCGCGCTGCGGACCTTCAAACAGAACCGCCGTCTGGATAGCCTGCTGCAGATCGCCGATGTGTGCCTGTGCGAGTACACCTCGCACGGCCACTGCGGGGTGGTAGCGCGTGATGGCGACCACTTCCACATCGAGAACGACTCCAGCGTGGCGCTGCTGGCGAAGACTGCGGTCTCGCTGGCCAGGGCTGGCGCAGATATCGTTGCGCCCAGCGACATGATGGATGGCCGCATCGGTGCCATGCGCGAGGCGCTGGAGGCAAACGGGCTGGCGGAGACACCGATTATGAGCTACGCCTCCAAGTTTGCCAGCGCGTTCTACGGGCCGTTCCGCGAGGCGGCGGACTCCGCACCGCAGTTTGGCGACCGGCGCAGCTACCAGATGGACGGCGCGAACCGGCGCGAGGCGATGCGCGAGATTGACCTGGATGTTGCCGAGGGCGCAGACATGCTGCTGATGAAGCCGGCCATGCCGTATCTCGATATTGTGCGTGATGCGCGGGAGCGGTTTGACCTGCCGCTGGGCGCATACCAGGTGTCGGGCGAGTACTCCATGCTGCACGCGGCGTTTCAGCGTGGCTGGCTGGAGCCCGAACGCGCCATGCTGGAGTCGCTGCTGGGCATCCGGCGCGCAGGCGCGGACTTTATTGTGACGTACTTTGCGAAGGACGCGGCGAAGGTGCTGGGGTAGAGAGACGATGGCAAAGGTTGCAGTGGTTGGTGTGGGTGCGATTGGCAGCGTGATTGCCGCGCTGTTGCAGCAGGGGGGGCACCGTGTGGTGTTGTGTGCGCGGCGTCCGCAGGCGGGGCTGGTGGTGGAGTCGCCCGCGGGCGACGTGGCCGTGCAGGCCGAGGTGGTGACGGATGCCGCCGCTGCTCCGGCGGTGGACTGGGTGCTGGTGGCCACTAAGGCGTATGACGTGGCTGGCGCGGCGCAGTGGCTGCCCGGGCTGTGTGCGCAGGGTGCTGCGGTGGCCGTGCTGCAGAACGGTGTGGAGCACCGCGAGCGGTTTGCGCCGTATCTGCCGGTGGAGCGGATTCTGCCCGTCATGGTGGATTGCCCGGTGGAGCGGCAGTCCGCGACGCGCGTGCGGCAGCGCGGCGTAATGCAGCTGCGCGTGCCGCAGGGCGCGCTGGGCAATGCGTTCACGCAGTTGTTTGCGGGCTCGCCAGCGGACGCGGCCGAGGTGCCGGACTTTACCAGCGTGGTGTGGCGCAAGCTGTGCTTCAACTCCGCAGGCGTGCTCTCTGCGCTGCTGCTGCAGCCGGCGGGCGTGGTGCGCGGCGAGGCCCTGGGCGAGGTGGCGCTGGGCATTATTGAGGAGTGCGCCGCCGTGGCGCGGGCCGAGGGCGCCGTGCTGGAGGACGACATCGCGCAGGTGATTCTGCAGGCGCAGCGTGCGGCCCCGGCCGATGGCGTGAACTCCATGCTGGCCGACCGCCGCGCCGGCCGCCCCATGGAGCTGGACGCGCGCAACGGCGTGATTGTGCGGCTGGGCCGGAAGCACAGCATCGCCACGCCGCGCAACGCGATGGCGATTGCGCTGATGGAAGCGCTGACGGCCCCGGCAAGCTAAGCCGCGCCGCTCGCGCCGGTGAGTAAGTGCGCTACGGCTTCGCCACGTAGCAGGCGCCGGTGCCTGCAAGGTGTTGCTCAAGCAGGCGCGGCATCAGCAGGGCGAAGAAGGCGTCAGCGTGCGGGGCCAGGCAGGCCTCCGCGTTGGGTGTGCCGGGGGTGGAGCGGGTGTTGCCCGCGGCGTCCACCTCAAGGTGCAGCGGCGTGGTGGGGCAGGAGTTGGCGTCCAGCGCGGCGGCGGCGGCTACCACGTCGTACAGCGTGGGGTTGGGGTAGTGGTTCACGGTGGCCCACTCGTTGGTCAGCACCTGCAGGGCGTCGGTCAGCGGCGTGCTCACTCCGGCGAGCGCGGCGCGGCGCGTGGCGTCCAGCGGAATCTGGGTGGAGTCCAGCGGCAGCACCACCAGCGGCACGCCAGAGCGGAAGACCTTGCCGGCGGCCTCGGGGTCCATGGCGATGTTGTACTCCGGCTGCGGCGCGGTGGCGGGGGCCAGCGGGTGGTCGTCGTCGTAGCCGTGGTTCACGGAGCCACCCATCAGCACAATGCGGCGCAGCTTGCGGAAGGTGGCGGGGTCGCGGTCCACGGCCGCGCCCAGGTTGGTCATGGGCCCCAGGGAGACGAGCGTCACCTGGCCGGGGTAGCGGCGAATGGTCTGCAGCAGCAGGTCCACGGCCTGCGGGTGCGGGCGGCTGGGGCCGTGGCTGGCCCAGGCCCGCTGCGAGAAGGCTCCAGCGCCGGGGCGCGTCTTCACCACGCCGGTGCCCACCGGGATTGCGTCGCGCCCGGTAAGGCACAGCAGGCGGTCCAGCTCGCGCGAGCGCAGCGCGGTATCGCCCCAGGCAGAGCTGATGCCGGTGATCTGGACGTTGGGGCTGGCCAGCAGCAGGCCCAGCGCATAGGCATCGTCAATGTCGTCGCCAATGTCCGTGTCCAGAAATATCTTTTGCGCGTCGGGCGCGCTGGGCTTGCTGTTGGCGGGGGTGTTGGCCTGGGCAGCGGCCTGCACAGCAGCCTGCACGGCGGCACGGGCGGGGGCCGGCAGCGTGGCAGCACACACAGCGGCCAGGGCAAGGGCGGCGGAGATCGGCTTGAGTCGCATGGTCATCTTTCCTGCGGCAAGAGGGGTGCGCGGACTACAACAGCGCTGGGCAGAAGAGTACCGCGAATCGGCAGGGAGTGGGCGGGTAGGTAGGGAAGAGGGTTTATTAGGACTAATCCAGATTCAATGAGTGCATCGGCCTGTTATTGCCAATTGACTCCCGGGTCAGAGGATATAGAGGCTACTTGCCTGGAATCACATCTGGTACGAATGGTATGATCCGCTTCACGTTCGTACGCGGAGAGCAATTGGTATGCGACCTGGCCACAAGAGCCACAAGACAGGCATGCTTGGCGTTTACCTCACGGCTGCCGAACTGACCACCAGAGGATTCATCGTGTCGCCGACTTCTCGGAGCGCAGTCGGTGCGGACTTGCTTGTTACAGACCCCCGCTGTAGAACTGCGTGGTCTGTCCAAGTTAAAACTCAAGCAGCGTCCGCTAACTACTGGCTGGCCGGAAAAAATGCGCAAAAGTTAAACTCCCCGAGCCACGTTTACGTATTCGTGAACCTCCGCGGAATGGAGCGGCCCGAATACCTTGTGGTGCCGAGCAGCGTCGTAGCGGCGCACACATATGACGACAAGGGGTTCTATTGCTTTGACAGGGCTGAAGGAAAGAGTTTCATCGGCACCCAAGGCTGGCACGATCAAGCGGAAGAAGGCTGGGAAGTCTTCGGGGATCCGAAATCGGATCTGGACCCGCTGCCCTCATACCGAGACCTGAAAGCAGTCCTCAACTTCTTGCCTACGATTGAGCGATTATCCGGCCGTGAAGTCACAAGCTGGGACGGCGGTGAAAAGCACCCAGACGGCACCCTCACCTTCCCATACGCTGTGTATCCGGAACTAGTAGATATCTTGGTGCAGACCCTTTACGCTCTCGGATTCATCATCAACTTTGATTGGATGGGCTGGTGGCGCGATGCTGAGACATATATTCAAAACGGAGAGCTTCTCAGAAATGCAAGTTTGGAGATATGCGTAAAGCTACTGACAGGGCACGTCCGAAATGACCGGTTTTTTGATGGGCACCTCGGCCAAGTCATTTCATCTGGGCACATCTTGGCCATTCTGAGGAGACTGGAGTCCATCCAAGCGGCATATCACGGGTAATTCCTGCTAAAACACGGCTAGGGCGGTACCGGCACCGAAGGGTCCATCCTTACTTGTTTTCTTCCTTTCCGGTCCGGCCGCGTGTTCGGCCGCATCCTTGAGATGCGCAACATAGCCAGCATTGTCCACGAGTGCCACATCACTAATGCGCTCATAGATACAAGATTGATACCGATTGGTCAGCTCACCGGCAGTGATTCCTCTACATGGATTGTGGCTGATTTCAAGGGATGATGGTGCCGGGCTGGCGGTGGTGTGCGACAGGCGGACGGTGGTGGGTGCTGCGGGGTGGTGGTTCGCGCGGGTGGCGGGCGTGAGCTAGAATTTTTGAAACGCAGCAGGAATGGAGACGAGCCTTGGCAGAGACGATCTTTGATGTGGTGGTGGTGGGTGGCGGGCCGGCCGGGTACACGTGCGCGATTCGCGCCGCGCAGTATGGGCTGAAGACGGCGCTGATTGACGCGAACGACCGCCTGGGCGGCACCTGTCTGCTGTGGGGCTGCGTGCCGACCAAGGCGATGCTGTTCTCCGCCGAGCTGTGGGACCACCTGCAGCATGCGGACCGGTTCGGCATTGAGGTGACGGGCGCCAAGGTGAACTGGAAGGGTGTGCTGGCGCGCAAGGACGACGTGATTACGCGCCACACCAAGGGCCTGGACTTCCTGATGAAGAAGAACAAGATCAACGCCGTGAAGGGCTATGGCCGCCTGACCGGCCCGGCCAAGGACGGCGTGCACACCGTGGCGGTGAAGCTGGCGGACGGCAAGGAAGACACCATCAAGGCGAAGAAGGTGGTGCTGGCCACGGGGTCGGACGCGCGCATGCTGCCGGGCTACAAGGCGGACGACACGATTCTGACGAACTACGAGATTTTGAAGATTGCGGAGATGCCGAAGTCGCTGGTGGTGATCGGCTCGGGCGCGGTGGGTGCGGAGTTTGCGTCGATCTTCAAGAGCTTTGGCGCCGAGGTGACGATTCTGGAGATGCTGCCGCGCATGGTGCCGGTGGAGGATGAGGAGATCAGCAAGGAGCTGGCGCGGCTGTATAAGAAGCGCGGCATCGAGGTGAACACCTCCATCAAGGACACGAAGATTGAGAAGAACAAGCAGGGCGCGCTGGTGAGCTGGACCGACGCGAACGGCAAGCCGCAGAGCAAGCAGGCGGAGAAGGTGCTGGTGGCGGTGGGTCGCGCGCCGCGCACCGGCGACGTGGGTCTGGACAAGGTGAAGATTCCGCTGGAGCGGGGCTTCATTATGACCAACGAGTGGATGGAGACCAGCGAGCCGGGCGTCTACGCCATTGGCGACATTGTGGGCGGTCTGCCGCAGTTGGCGCACGTGGGCAGCATGGCAGGGCTGGTGGTGGCGGCGAAGATCGCCGGCAAGTACGCCAAGCCGATTCAGCGCACGCGCATTCCGGGCTGCACGTATACCGATCCGCAGATTGCCAGCGTGGGCCTGACGGAGGCCGCGGCCAAGGAGAAGGGCTACAACGTGAAGGTGGGCAAGTTCCCGTTTGTGGGCAACTCCAAGGCGACGATTCTGGATGCGCACGATGGCTTTATCAAGGTGGTGACGGACGCGAAGTACGGCGAGATTCTGGGCGTCCACATCATCGGGCCGTACGCGACGGAGATTATTGCGGAGGCCGTGACGGCGATGGAGCTGGAGGCGACGGTGGAGGAGATGATGTTCACCATCCACGCGCACCCGACGGTGGCCGAGGCGCTGCTGGATGCGTTCAGCAGCGTGGAAGGCAAGGCTGTAAACGTGTAAGTGAGCACACCACAATCCAGAACAAGAGAGGCGTCGCAATGCTGCGGCGCCTTTGCTTTTGCCTGGGTGGAGAGCGCGGCATCACCACCAGAGGCCACTTTGCCGATCTATTTGTGGCATAATGTCCTTATGGCTCTTGCTGTAAACAAACCGCGTAGCGCGTCTGGCATGTTGGGCCGGCTGCACCTCAACCTTGAGAGTGTGGAGGCCGGCGTGCCTGTGGACACGATGACCCGCTTCGTTACAAGCTCGGGCGTGGAGCTTAAGGATATCTATGAGGTCGTGATTCCGGCACGTACGCTGAAGCATCGGCGCGTGCGGCGCGAGGCGCTGTCTGCGGATGAGTCCGACAAGCTGGCGCGGCTGGTGCGGGTGTTTGACCAGGCCGTAAGCGTGTTTGGCGACGCCGAGCGTGCGCGTGCCTGGCTGGGTAAACCGAAGAAGCGCTTTGAGCAGCGCACTCCGATGCAGATGCTGCGTACTGATCTGGGCGGCCGCATGGTGGAGGAGATGCTGGGTCAGATTGACCACGGCATGTTTGCCTGATGGCTGCGCCAACAGCCAGCCCGCACGCCGCCGCACCACTGCAGCTATGGCGCATCAGCAACTTTCGCTCGCTCGCCGGCGAAGGCGGGTTACGCTATGCCGGGCGCTGGCACACGGCGGGCAAGCCGATTGTGTATCTTGCTGCCTCTGCGGCTGGCGCGCTGGTGGAGG
>JAGWNX010000133.1 GCA_028872955.1 Acidobacteriota bacterium | reverse complement strand
TGGGTGCGAAGCTGGTGGCTCTGGCTCCACTGATGCCCGGCGTGACGCAGCAGTGGCCGTTCAACTATCACGTGGTGGCCAGCGCGGACATCAATGCGTTTGCGCTGCCCGGCGGCTCGATCTTCATCAACCTGGGCACCATCCAGGTAGCACAGACGGAGGCGCAGCTGGTAGGGGTGATGGCGCATGAGACCTCGCACGTGGTGATGCGGCACTCCACCTGCAATCTGACGGCGCAGCAGCGACGGAGTGTGCTGTACGGGCTGGGCAGCATTGCGTCTGCAGTGTTGCTGGGCAACGGCGCAGCGGGCTCGCTGGCCCAGGGCGCCATTGGATTGGGGCAGAATCTGGACTACCTGCACATGTCCCGCGGCGATGAGCAGCAAGCCGACCTGTTAGGCACCGACCTGCTGTACAAAGACGGGTATGATCCGCGCGGGTTGCCGCAGTTCTTTGAGATCATCGAGGCGAAGTACGGACAGGGAGGGGCGCAGATGCTGAGCGACCACCCGAATCCGGGCAATCGCACGCAGTACGTGGATGCGGAGATCGCCACGCTCGACCGTCGGCCCGACTGGGTGGTGACGTCGCCGGAGTTTCAGAGCATCCACGCGCTGGCGGTGAAGGAGAAGGTCTATACCGCGCAGGAGATTCAGAACGGCGCGTGGAAGAGTGCCGGGATCTATGCCCGCAGTGCAGGGCAGACGACTGCCGCGGCTGAGGCAGCACCAGTGTTGCAGCGGCTGACGCGTGCGCAGATGGCAACCGGGGGCGTACTGCGTCGGTTGGACACAGGCAGCTTTAGTCTGCAGTATCCGGCTGCCTGGCAGGTAAGCGGCGACACGAAGGCGGGATCCGTATCCCTGGCCCCGCCCGGAGGCGCGGTGAACGGCGCGATTGGCTACGGGGCGACGCTGGACATGGTAACGGTGCCCGGCGGTGTGGCGGGGGATGCTGCCCTGCGCACGGCGACGCTTCGCCTGGTGCAGCAACTGGTGAACGATAACCCCGGCCTGGCGCGGAGTGGCGATCCGCAACGAACCAAGGTGGGTGGCCAACCCGCCTATACGGTGATGCTGCACGGACGCTCGCCCGTAGCCAACGCAAACCAGCCGCTGGACGAGCAGGACCAGCTGGTAGCGGTGCAGCGCCCCGATGGCAACCTGAGCTATCTGATCTTGACCTCACCAGCGGAGGACGCGGCTGCCATGCAGCCAGCGTTCCGCAGTATGGTGCGGAGCTTTGTGCCCCGCTAGACGCAGGGCAGCAGGCTAGTGCACCAACAGGCCTGAGGCGGCAATCGCAACCCCGGCTACACCAATGGCGATGCCCAGAAAGAAGTAAGCGCGGTTGCGGGTGAAGAGCGTGATGGAGGCCAGTACGACGGCGATCTGCAGCATGGCTTCGCCCAGGTCGAAGTGCGAGGCCTTATGCTCGGCAACCTCGACTTCTGCCTCGAACTCTCGCGCTTTGGCCTGCTCCTCGGCCAGGTCCTGTTGCCACTTGGTGATGTGGTCGTGATACTCGTGCAGCCGGGTGCTGGTTGCGGCAGCGTCGCGGGTGGTCTGCAACGCCAGCAGATCACTCGAGACCATCAGGTTCTCCATGCGAATCTTCTTGGCCTGGTACAGATTCCACTGGTCCCCTGCTTTGGCCTGCAGCAGCACGGCCTCTGTGTGGGTGCGATGGCCGAGAACAGTAACCATGGCGACCAGAACGGCGAGAATCGAGATGGCAAGCGAGATGTTCTGCAGCGATTCGCCGCCTGATTCGCGGGAATCACCGGATTCGTTTGCTTCGTGGAGTTGATTGGCGAACTCTTGCATTTCGTTGGCTTCCATGGCTGGGATTGTAGTACAGGCTTAGAGCGTCTTCCCCCGCGCGAGCCGGCCGAGAAAAAGTCAAAGATTTATAACCGTTTATTTATGAACCATTTACATTGCTTTTCGACAGGTTCGGGTGGATTTTCACAGGCTTAGGACTTGCACGCCCCTGGGATCGTTGCTATTCTCAGGAAGTCGCAGCAAGCGTGACCGGCAACAAGGTGGTACGGCGACAGAACGGAAACATCAAGCTTGCAAGATGCAGCCTGATGCGGTACGCTCAAACAAGTTGATGCTTCGCAAGTTGCTCTGGCAGCAGGTGAGCACGAGTAAGACGAAGCGCAGTCCAAGTGTTTGATCGCGGCACAGCCTAGAGCGGCCCAATCCAAACCCAAGCTACTGCAGCAAAAGTAAGGGCTCAGTGCCCGGCGGAACCTTTCGGCTCCGTTACGATGTTTGGTTGTCTCCACATGCCTTTTGCGCTCGACTGAGCGCGAAGAAAAAGCAGAGAAATCTGTTGACAGGCAAGCTTGAAGACGATAAGCTCAGAAAGTTCGCGCAAAACGGCGGTCAGCGGTTCGGTAATTCGCAGATCAGGCCAAGCGCTCAATTTCGAGGACACGGCGAGTGGCTTTGCCCCGCAGGTCCTTGATCCAAACCAAATGCTCAGGCGTCTTGGTTTTCGGATCTTTGACAACATAGTTGAACGTGCCAGTCGT
>JAGWNX010000074.1 GCA_028872955.1 Acidobacteriota bacterium | reverse complement strand
GACGATGCCCCGCTCGGCCACCTGGTGCGACAACCTGCCCAGGTTGCCGAGCGGCCCGCGCGGCACGCCCAGACCAGCCGAGTTCTGAACCAACGTGAGACTGCCCGCCTGCCCCGGCCGCGAGAGGACCAGCGGGCGCGTGTTGACCGGCACCAGCGTCGACTTGCCATGCACAGGCGGCAGCGGAGGATGCAGCTTGAACGGTGCTCTGCCGTTGACCAGCGCCACGTTATTCAGCCCCACAAAGCCGCCGCCCGGCTGCCAGCCCCAGCCCACGCCGGGGCACATCACCCAGGAGCCTGTATGGAACGGAGTCCAGCCCCACGGGTACGGCGACACCCACGAGTAGCCCGATCCCGGATACCACGTCCACACCCCGTTGCTGTACGGGTTCCACGCCGCGTCGACGAAGTATGGCTGCCAGATGGCACCACAGCCATCCACATCCATCACGCTGCCGTAGTAGTTCAGGTCGCTGATGCCGTAGCCGGCTCCGGCAAACGACGACGCGCCGTAGTGCTTCTGATACTCCATCTGCTGCTTGTCCCAGGCGTCAAACGGCTCGTCTGCGATGCCGTGCGACAGCACCGCCTCTGCCGAGCCCTGCAGCGGCAGCGTCAGGGTCTGCTTCTTGCCCACCAGCTGCACTCCGGTGCCACTCTCCACGGGCACCGTACCTGCGTAGACGCTGAGCGTGGCTACGTCGCCCTGGTTGCGTAGCCGCAGGTGCGCGCCGGGCGGCACCTGGATGCGGGCGTCGCCCACCAGCACCGTAACGCGGCTGGAGCTGCCCGGCATCAGGCTGACGTAGAGCTTGCCCTGCAGCAGACGCACCACCGTGTTGCGCGTGCCATCCTGCTCCAGCGCCAGCTTGGGAAAAACAAGCTCGGAGTCTGCGGAGAGGCGCAGCGCGCTGCCGTCTTCCAGCTCCACGGCTGCGGCGCCGAGATGGGTCTGCAGTCGCGCGCCCTGCACCACGGGCATGTTGGCCATGGTCTTCTCGTAGCCCAGACCGGTCTGGCGATCCAGGCTCACGTCGCCTAACACCTGGCTGAGCCGCACAATCCGCACCTGCGACTCGCCCGCAAGCGCCGAGCTCTCGGCCGAGCTGCCGGGCGCCACTGACGGCGGCGCTGGCGGCTGCGAGGACGGCGACTGTCCCCTGAATGTGCCGCACAGCAACCACACGATTGCCCAGGTGCCCCAGCCCGTCCGTCCGAATCCTCGTCTCATGCGCTGCACCTCAGCAACCCGCCAGGCACGTGCCGCGCGGTGACGTGCAGTATAGTCCTCGCGCGGCACGCTCGGCTCGTCGCTTCCTCAGATGCCAGCTGCCACTTTGCGGTTATCCCAGGGCGGCTTCAGCCGACGCGACCGGGCGATCGGCTTCCAGCTCCGGCTGCAGCACGGGCAGGCAGGCCAGCAGCCAGCCCAGGCCCTCCCAGGCGGGCAAGGTCTGCGGCAACCCCAGCCGGGCACCGTAGACCGCCTGCACCCACACGAAGACGTTCATCAGACCGCCTGCGGCAAGCACCCAGCGCCACCGCGAGCTGCGCAGGCCGGCCAGCACAGGAACCAGCAGCAACACATGGTCGTAGTCAAAGACGTAGTAGCTGCTGGCGATCGAGAGCAGAACCAGCCCCGGCAGCAGAGCCGCCAGGGGCAGCGCTCTGCGGCGGCGCCACCACACGCCGGTCACCGCCAGCCCCACCAGCGTGGGCACCATGCCCAGTGCGCGGCTGCCGGTCTCCAGCTCCAGCCAGCTGCCCAGGGAGTGGTAGAAGTAGTTCTCCTGGTGCAGGGTCGTCATCAGGTGCACATATTGCGCTCCGACGCCGGGATTCGCCCAGAACACGACCCCTGAGAGCACCGCCACCACCCCCAGCGGCACCACCAGCAGAGCGTGTCGACGCTGCCGGGCAGCCTGCAGCGCCACCACCAGCAGCAGCGGCAGCACCAGGTGCGGCTTGAGCGACAGCAACGCCAGCCCGATGCCTGCGGCCATGTCCCGCTGGCGCCGCAGCCCCCACAGCAACAGGGCCAGCCCCAGCAGCAGCAGCGCCGTCAGCTGGCCGGTGCGCAACAGCCACACGGCGGGGGCAAACGTCATGCCTGCGGCCAGCGGCTCCAGATAATCGCCACCGCCGAACTGCAACCACAGCCATACCGCGCACCCCAGCACCAGGCACAGGTTCAGCAACAGCATCCAGGCGCTGGCGGCGGGGTAGCTCAGCAGGCCCAGCGGCCACACCAGCGGCAGCACCCAAGGCGGATTCCGCATCATCAGCACGTCCCGGCTCGCCATGTCCTGGCTGGCCCTGCCGTGGCTGGCCCCACCGGGCAGTGCCTGCTGCACCGCAGCCACGGCAGCACGGTCATACGGGGCCGTGCGCAGCAGCCGGGCGCTGGCCCAGAAGGCACGCAGATCCAGCGGCGGCGCGGCAGCACTCACGCGCCAGGCCACCCAGTACAGGGCCGCCAGACTCACCGCCAGAATGGCCATCGCCACAATCGTCTGCCGCTTCATCGCCCCTCGAGACCTCACGACTCCACATGGCTGTTGCTCGATGCAGCGATCGCTGTCACCATGCTAGTGCCTCTTGCGCCAGTTCCCTATCCGGCACAGGCCGACTATGCTGGAGGCAGGCAGCCCGCACGCGACGAACCGCGCACAGGCTGCGTCTAATGGAATGGGCGGCAGAGATCGAATCTGCACCGCAACACTCGCCCACGGGAGCACCAAGAGTTATGGCTTTCAACGACCTTCGCAGCAACTCCTACCCCACCATCATCGACGCCAGTGTCGAGAGTACCGCCTCACTGCTGGCCAAGGTGCTGGCTATTACCGCAGGCGGATTCTTTGTCACCGCCTTTGGCGTGGCCACGGCACCGGAGTGGGGCACCCTCGTCGGCATGCTGGCAGTGCTCGGCCTGGTGTTCTCCATCCCCATGGCGCGCCGTTCCAGCCCGGGCGTCGCACTCACGCTGTTTTTTGTCCTGGCGTACTTCATGGGCTGGGAGATCGGGCCGCTGGTGCATCGCTACATCCTTGCCTTCGGCTCCGCCATCGTCTTCAACGCGGCCGTCACGACCGGCGCGGGCATGGCCGTTTTGGGCTGCGTGGCCTACCTCTTCCACATCAACTACCGGCGCATCACGGGCTACGCCATGGCTGGGCTGCTGGTGCTGATGGTGCTCGGCATCCTCAGCATGTTCTTCCACTTCATGCAGCCCAGCACCTACAGCTGGCTCACGCTCCTGCTGTTTACCTTCCTGACGGTTGCGGACTTCGCCCGCATCCGCGCCGGTGGCGATGGCCAGTCGGCCGTCATGCTGGCGCTCAGCATCTACCTGGACGGCATCAACATCTTCCTCGCTGTGCTGCAGCTCTTCGGCGGACGCCGCCGCGACTGAGCCACTGCCGCTATTAGCTTTGCGTATGCCCACGCTGCAACAGATCACCCCTCCTGTCCCAGTCGTTCCAAACTGGGACAGGAGGGTTTTATGTTCCTACTCTGGATGCTGGTGCTGGTCTCGCTCGTCTCACTCGTCACCATCGCCCGATTCAACCGGCGCTCTGCCTTGATCACCCGGCGTATGCGCGACTTCGAGGCTCGTCTCTCCGCCCGCGAGCACTTCTACTCCTGATACCGGCCGCGCCCCTGCCATGGAGATCTCCCGGAGGGGCAGGTTTCCCTGCCTATCCCCGCTGGGCACCGGGGCATTTGGCGTAGACTGAGGGCTGGAGCGACCTGCTGCCCCTCGGGACGACCGGAGCAACCTGGTTTGCGCCGAACGACTCCCGCCCGCTTGCCCGGCCTCCGCTCGATCACCGTGTCCGCCACCGTCGCTCTTACCTCCGCCGCATCGCTGCTGGCCGCCTCTGCGGGCGCTGCCGCCTACGCGACGCTGTGGCCGCAGTCCAGCCTGTGTGGACCGGTGGTGGTGGCGGGAGACCAGCCCAGTCAGATTGCCTTGACCTACGACGACGGACCGAATCCGGCCGCCACGCCGCAGCTGCTGGAGGTGCTGGCCAGCCACAACGTTCGCGCCACGTTTTTTATGATCGGCGAGTTCGTCCGCAAGGAGCCCGGCCTGGTGCGCGAGGTGGCCGCAGCGGGCCACCTGATCGGCAACCACACCATGACCCACCCCTGGCTTGCCTGGCAGTCCGCCGCCCGCATACGGCAGGAGCTGACCGGCTGCAGCCACCTGCTGGAGGATACGTTGGGCCAGCCGATCCGCTTCTTCCGCCCGCCCCACGGGGCGCGCCGCCCCTACGTACTGCAGCTGGCCCGCCAGATGGGTATGGCCGCCGTGCAGTGGAATGTGACCGCCTTTGACTGGCAGCCCATTCCTGCCGCCAGGATTCTGCACCACCTGCAGCGGGGCATCGGCTACAACCGCCGTCACGCCCGCGCCTCCAACGTGCTGTTGCACGACGGCGGCCACCTGGGGCTGAACCAGCCGCGACTGGCCAGCGTGCAGGCTACGGCCGAGCTGCTGAAACTTTGCGAGGGCACCCGCGTCTCATGGGTAACCCCTGAAATTTGGCTGTGATACAAGCAGCATAGAGAGAATCCCGGGCCCTATGGACATCCAGCTCCGCACCTTCGCACTGCGCCTCTGCCTGCTTGCCGCCCTGCTGGCCAGCCTGGCAGGCGCCGCATCCGCACAAGGCAACTACGAGATTCAGGTGTATGGCGCAGACACCGTAGAGGCCCGCACCACCATGGTTGAGGTGCATTCCAACTTCACCCCCGTCGGCCAGAAGGCCACCATCAACGGGGTTTACCCCACCAACCACCAGCAGCACGAGACGCTGGAGCTGACGCAGGGCATCAACGACTGGTCCGAGGTCGGCTTCTACGTCTTCACCAGCCTGCAGGACGGGCATGGCTACCAGTGGGTAGGCGACCACCTGCGCCCCCGCGTGCGTGTGCCCACGGCCTGGCACTGGCCTGTCGGCGTCAGCCTGTCCACCGAGATCGGCTACCAGCGCGCGGTCTACTCGCCCGATACCTGGACGTGGGAGATCCGGCCCATCGTGGATAAGCAGCTGGGCCGCTGGTACATGGCCTTCAATCCCGCCCTGGAGCGTACCCTGCACGGCCCGGATGTGACCAAGGGGCTGGACTTTGCACCCGCCGCCAAGATCGGCTACGACTTCACCAAAAAGATCAACGCCGGCTTTGAGTACTACGCCGACTACGGCGACCTGCGCGCCATCGACGCACTCCACGACCAGCAGCAGCAGCTCTTTCTGGTGACCGATCTGAACGTCTCACCCAAGTGGGAGATCAACTTCGGGGTCGGCGTTGGCGGCACCTCGGCGACCGACCACATCCTGGTCAAAGGCATCCTGGGGCGGCACTTCTCCTGGGGCCACCAGCCGCCCGCGGAGTAAAGGCTCCGGCCCTCAGACACGAGACTGCGCCGAACGATCTGCGCCGCAATCTCGTATGGTGCTCGTAGCGCTATGAGCACGACACCTTCCCCGGCACCATCGCCCCTCACCATGGCCGAAGTCTTGCGCATCCCGGCCATGCGCCGCATGTGGTATGCGCAGATCATCTCCGTCTTTGGCGATGTGCTGGCGCTGTTTGCCGTCATCGGCATCCTCACCTTCCGCCTGCATGCCACACCGCGCCAGATCATCGGCGTGCAGATCGCGTACATGCTGCCCATCGCGATTCTGGGAGTCCTGGCAGGCGTCTTCGTCGATCGCTGGCCGGTGAAGCCCACCATGGTGGCCAGCGACGCCACACGCGCCGTGCTGGTGCTGCTGCTGATGGTCTCGCACACGGTGTGGCACTTCTACGCGGTGCTGGCAGCCATCTCCGTCATCTCCAGCTTCTTTGGCCCTGCCCAGGGGGTGGCGCTGCGCGCGGTGGTGCCCATGCATGGACTGCGCTCCGCCAATGCGCTGATGCAGCAGGTCATGTTCGGCATGCGGATCGTGGGCCCGGCGACGGCGGCCTTCATGGTCTCAGCCCTTGGTCCGCGCAGCTGCTACCTGGCAGACTCCGCCAGCTTCGTCGGCTCCGCGCTGCTCATCGCCTCGGTCACCCTCTCCGGCGTCCAGACGGCTGCGCTCCACACCCTGCAGGACGCACCCGAGCACTCCGGCCTGGCTCGCATTGTGCAGGACATGCGCCAGGGTATCCACTTCATCGTGCACCACGCGGCGCTGCTGTTTGTCATTCTGGCCATGGCCTCAGGCATGTTTGTCATGGGCTGCTTCGGCCCGCTCATCGCCATCTATGTGCGCGATAACATCCACGCCGATACACGCATCTTCGGCATTGCGCAGGCCATGATCGCCGTGGGCATGTTCGGCGGCATCAACGGGCTGAACGCCTTTGCGAAGAAGGTGCGCAACACGGTGCTGGTCTACTCCGGCCTGGCCGGTATTGCCACGGGGCTGGCGATTCTTACGCTGCTGACGCACATCTGGTCCACCATCCTGGGCAACCTCACCATTGGCGTGGCGGTGGCGGGCATCATCATTCCGGCGCAGACACTCATCCAGCAGGAGACGCCGCACGCGCTGATGGGCCGCGTCGGCTCCACGGTGATGTCGATCATCTTCGCCTCGCAGATCGCGGGCCTCATCCTGAGCGGGCAACTGGCGCAGTACCTTGGCGTGCGGCAGGTGTTTGCTACCAGTGGCGTGCTGTTGGTGATGCTCATGATCGCCGGGCGCCTGTGGATGGAGCCGAAACACGCCGAGCCTGCGGCCAGTTAGGCCCGCAGCGCTGCCTTGGCTGCCTCCAGCGTCCTCTCCACCTCGGCCGGGCCGTGGGCGGTGCTGACGAAGGCGGCCTCAAACTGGCTGGGCGGCAGCCACACCTCGGCCTCCATCATGGCGTGGTGGAAGCGGCCGAAGCGCTGCGTGTCGCTGGTGGCAGCGCTGGCGAAGTCGGTCACCGGCTGGTCCGTAAAGAACCACGTAAACATGGAGCCGATACGATTGGTCGTCATGGCGACGCCGGCCTCGCGGGCCAGCGCGGCCACTCCGTTGGCAATCGCCGCCGTGGTATCTTCCAGCCCGGAGTACACCGCGCCCTGATGCTCGATCAGGTGGCGCAGCGTGGCCGCACCCGCCGCCATGGCCAGGGGGTTCCCGCTGAGCGTCCCGGCCTGATACACCGGCCCCAGCGGAGCCAGAGACTCCATCACGTCCGCGCGTCCGCCAAAGGCCCCGCACGGCAGGCCGCCACCCAGAATCTTGCCCAGCGTGGTCAGGTCCGGCGTAATGCCGTACAGCTGCTGCGCCCCGCCCAGCGAAAGCCGGAAGCCGGTCATCACCTCATCCAGAATCAGCAGCGCGCCATGCTCTGCCGTCAGCCTCCGCAGCCCCTGCAGATAGCCGGGCGCAGGCGCAATCGTCCCGGCGTTCCCCACCACCGGTTCCACGATGACACAGGCAATCTGGCTCACGCCGTTCGCATCCTGATAGGCGTCAAAGGCGGCCTGCACCGCGCCCAGGTCGTTATAGGGCAGCGCGAGGGTGTGCTGCGCGGTCTCCACAGGAATGCCAGCCGACCCCGGTATGCCGAGCGTCGCCACCCCGCTGCCGGCCTTCACCAGCATGGCGTCCGAGTGCCCGTGGTAGCAGCCCTCAAACTTGATGACAAAGTTGCGGCCCGTAAACCCTCGCGCCAGCCGCACTGCCGACATGCAGGCCTCTGTTCCGGAGCTGGTAAAGCGCAGCCGCTCCACGCTGGGGAAGCAGCGCATCACCAGCTCGGCCAGGTCGCCCTCACCGGCGTGCGAGGCTCCAAAGCTGGCCCCACGCGCTGCTGCCTGGTGGATCGCCTCCACCGCCGGCGGAAAGGCATGGCCCAGAATCATCGGCCCCCACGAGCCAAAGAAGTCCAGGTACCGGTTCCCATCCACGTCGTACAGGTAGGCACCAGCCGCGTGATCGACAAACGGAGGGTGCCCGCCCACGGCGCGAAACGCACGCACCGGCGAGTCGACGCCGCCCGGCAAGAGGGATTCAGCACGGAGTTGCAATTCTCGGGAGCGCGAAAGAGTCCTTGGCATCTACTCCAGTATAAGAGCCTTGCGCGCGCCATGACGGACTACGAACGCCAACAGCTTACGGGCCACCCGGTCGTCCTCTACGACGGCCTCTGCGGCCTGTGCAACGCGACGGTTCGCACCCTGCTCCGCCATCCGCGAGCCGGCGCCTTTCGCTTTGTGCCGCAGCAGTCGCCACTGGCTGCCGAGTTGCTTGCGGCGTTTCCCGCACCGCGACAGCCGGAGCCCGAGGGCGTGCTGCTGCTGACCGATGCCCTGACGCCTGCGGCTCGCCTGCTGCGCCGCACCGATGCCATCCGCCAGGCGCAGACCATGCTGGGCGGCCCCTTCCACACCGCCGTGGCGTGCGTCCTGGGCTGGCTGCCAACCACCTTGCGCGAGGCCGCCTACGCCCAGGTGGCCCGCCACCGCTACCGCATCTTTGGCCGCTACCCAAGCTGTCCTGCGCCCACGCCGGAGCAGCGCGGCCGCATTCTGGGCGTAGAACCCCTGCTCGAGGGGCACAATCCCTAGCCCTGTCCCAAGGGTTCGACGGTCTTTCACAGCCGGCTGCCCCTCACCCTGCTAGACTTTAAGTCTGCCAAGCCCCACAGGACGGACTACTACCTTGCCGCTCGATTCGATGCCCGCCAAACAGCCTGCCAAAGCCGCCGCCACCAAAGCCGCCAAGTCGCCCGCGCGCAAGTCCATCACCTACGCCGATGCCGGGGTGGACATCTCCTCCGGCGACCGCTCCAAGCAGCGCATCAAGATGCTGGCCCGTAAGACCTTCAACAAGCAGGTGCTCTCAGAGATCGGCGGCTTCGGCGGTCTGTTCGCTCTGGACCTGGAGAAGTTCCCCAATCCTGTGCTGGTCTCCTCTGCCGACGGCGTGGGCACCAAGCTCAAGGTCGCCTTTGAGCTGAACATCCACCACACCATCGGGCAAGACCTGGTCAACCACTGCGTCAACGACATCGCTGTGCAGGGCGCTACGCCCCTCTTCTTTCTGGACTACCTGGCCTCAGGCCGCCTGGACCCCTCCATCATCGAGACCGTGGTGCGCGGCCTCTCGGAGGCGTGCCGGGCCAACGGCTGCGCGCTGATTGGTGGCGAGACCGCACAGATGCCCGGCTTCTACGCCGATGGCGAGTACGACCTGGCCGGCACCATCATCGGAGCCGTCAACCGCGACAAGATCATCACCGGCGAGAACATCCAGGTTGGCGACGTGCTGATCGGCCTGCCCTCCAACGGCCTGCACACCAACGGCTACTCCCTGGCGCGCAAGCTGCTGTTTGACGTGGCCAAGTACGGTGCCGAACAGTACGTCAACGCCCTGAAGGACAAGACCGGTGCCGCGCTGATGCGCACCCACCGCAGCTACCTGGGCGTCATCCGCAAGCTGACGGCTGCCGAGGTGGTGGTCGGCATGGCGCACATCACCGGTGGCGGCATTACAGAGAATCTGCCCCGCATCATCCCCAAGGGCATGGGCGCGGTCATCGATCGCGCGTCCTGGACGGTGCCACCGCTCTTCCAGCATCTGCAGGAACTAGGCAACGTGGCTGAGGACGAGATGATGCGTACCTTCAACATGGGCATCGGCCTCATCGCGGTTGTTCCTGCTGAGAAAGTAAAGCGCGTCAAAGCCATCCTGAACCGCGCCAACGAGCGCTACGCCATCATTGGCCGTATCGTACGCGGCGAGCGCACGGTGACGTACAACTAGCCCCGCGCCGAGATATTCCTCTTTCGTGTCATTCCCCGGCGAGTGGCCGGATGTTCTGCTTCTGCATACAGGCACGACGCCACTTTGCTGGAGCAGACTTTGCCGGCCCCTCTCCCTTTCCCCACCCGTACCCGCTGCGCATCGCTCGCGCTGGCGCTTGGCCTGCTTGGGTTTGCGCTGCCCACGGTCACACCAGCCCAGCAGACGACCGCAACTGCCGCCGCCAGCGAGCTGCCCGATGCACCGGACTTTGCCCCTGGCACGCTGCTGGGCACGGTGCAGGACGGCGACGGCGCAATCGTCGCCAATGCCACCCTCGAGCTGACCTCGACCACCGACCCCAGCCAGCACCGCACTGCGCTGTCGGCCGCAGACGGATCCTTTACCTTTCCCAGCGTGCCCCCGGGACCGCTTACCCTGGCCGTCTCGGCCACGGGGTTCCAACCGCGCCAAACCACGGCCACGCTGCTGCCGGGCCAGTCGCTGGAGCTTGACACCATCCGCCTGACGGCCGCCGCCGCCATCTCCGTGCAGGTCACCGCCTCCCCGGCCGAGGTGGCCGAGCAGCAGGTGCACTTTGAGGAGCAGCAGCGCGTGCTCGGCGTCATTCCAAACTTCTACGCCGTTTATGACGAGCACCCTGCGCCGCTCAGCACGCGCCAGAAGTATCACCTGGCGTTGCGGTCGCTGGTTGACCCCATGACCTTTCTAGGCACGGGCCTGGGTGCGGGGCTGCAGCAGGCGACCAACCAGTTGCGCGGCTACGGCCAGGGCACTGTAGGCTATGCGCGTCGCTACGGCGCGGGGCTGGCCAGCTACACCACCAGCACGCTGCTGGGCGGCGCCGTGCTGCCGGCTCTCTTCCACCAGGACCCGCGCTACTTCTACAGCGGCCGGGGCAGCGTGCGGCAGCGCACCCTCTACGCGCTCAAGTGGTCCATCCTGTGCAAGTCTGACCGCGATCGCTGGCAACCGAACTACTCCGGCCTGCTGGGCAGCGCCGCAGCGGGCGCCCTGGCCAACCTCTACTACCCCGCTACCGATCGTGAGGGCTGGTCGGTGACTGGCGAGAGCACGCTGCTCGGTATTGCTGGCAGTGCCTTTGCCAACCTCATGCAGGAGTTCGTCGTCCCGCACATGACACCCCACCGCATCCACGCCAGCTAACCCATCCGCACCCTACAATAGGCAGGGGGGAGATTCGCACGACTATGCACCGACTTGGCATCCTGCTCTCTGGCCGCGGCTCTAACTTTCTCGCCATCCACCATGCCATTCGCGAGCACCGCATCCCCAATGCCGAGATCGCGCTGGTCGTCTCCAACATCCCGGAGGCCCCCGGCCTGCACGAGGCCCGCAAGCTGAACCTGCCCACGCTGGCCATCCCTTCTGCCGGGCTCAAGCGGGCCGAGCACGACGCACGCGTGATTGCCGCGCTGGAAGCCGCCAGGATCGACCTGGTCTGCCTCGCAGGCTACATGCGCGTCCTTACCGCGGAGTTCGTTCGCGCCTTTCCTAACCGCATCCTGAACGTGCACCCGTCGTTGCTGCCTTCGTTCCCCGGGCTCGATGCGCAGCACCAGGCCTTTCAGTACGGGGCCAAGGTGGCGGGCTGCACCGTGCACTTTGTGGACGAGGCAGTCGACCACGGCGTCATCATTCTGCAGAAGAGCGTGCCCGTGCACGAAGACGATACCCCGCAGGCGCTCTCCGCCCGCATTCTGCAGCAGGAGCACCTCGCCTACCCCGAGGCGATTGCCCGGGTCCTGAGCGGTCGCTACACCATCCAGGGACGGCGCTTCCTGCATCACCCGGACCGCGCACCGCGCACGCTGTAGCCGACCCGGGCACATGGCAGCCGGGCCGCGGCAAACCTTGCCTCAGCCCGTGTTGCGCAACCCCGCGCTGATGCCGTTGATGGTGGCCGAGATGGCCCGGTTCAGCTCGGCCTCCAGCGCCGGATCCGCCGCCTGCGTCCCCAGCGCCCGCTTGCGCCGGATCAGCTCGACTTGAATCAGGCTCATTGGATCGACGTACGGGTTGCGAAGGCGGATGGACCGCTCCAGCACAGGATTGTTCTGCAGCAAGGAAGTCTGCTGGGTGATCTCCAGCAGCATCGCGCGGGTCAGGTCAAACTCCGCATGCAGGGTCTGGAAGACGCGATCGCGCAGCGCGGCATCCTCCACCAGCGAGGCATAGAGCCGGGCAATGCCGAAGTCGGCCTTGGCCAGCGCCATCTCCACGTTGCGCATGATGTCGATAAACAGCGGAAAGTCGCGCATCATGGTGCGCAGCACGGTCAGGCCATCTGGCCGACTGTTCACCAGCTCGGCCAGGGCATGGCCCACGCCAAACCACGCCGGCACCAGCTGTCGCGACTGCATCCAGCCAAAGACCCACGGGATGGCGCGCAGATCTGCCATGGACTTGCGCCCCGTGCGCTTGGTTGGCCGGGAGCCGATACGTGCATGCTCCAGCTCAGCTACCGGAGTCGCCTGCTCGAAGTAGACAAACGTCTCCGGGTTATCGACGATGTGCTGCTTGTAGAACGCAAACGACGTGGCCGAGAGCTGATCGAGCACAGCCTCCCACTCCGTCAGAATCTCCCCGGTCAGGTGCGGCGCGTAAGGTCCAGGCTCCGCAGCACCACGCTGCCGCCGGGCCTCCGGCCGCGCCACGGCGTCCAGCGAGGCGGCAATCATCAGCTCCAGGTTGCGCTCGGCCAGCACCACGTCCGAGTACTTCCAGTTCAACACCTCGCCCTGCTCGGTCAGGCGCAGCTCGCCGGTAAAGGAGTCAACCGGCTGGGCAAAGATCGCCCGGTGCGTCGGTCCGCCACCGCGGCCCACCGTGCCACCGCGGCCGTGGAACAGCCGCAGGTGCACGCCGCACTCGTGGGCCACCTCGTGCAGCGCGCGATGCGCCTTGTAGATCTCCCAGGTGCTGGCGATCATGCCGCCGTCCTTGTTGGAGTCGGAGTAGCCCAGCATGACCTCCTGCCGGTATCCCCAGCTTTGCAGCAGGGGTTGATACGCCTCGCTGGACCACACCGAGCGCATAATGGCGGGCGCGTGCTGCAGGTCTTCAATCGACTCAAACAGCGGCACGGGCTGCAGCCCGGGGTCGTCTGCCGAGCCCTCGACGGTGACGCCGCCCAGCCGAGCCAGACGCAGAACGTTGAAGACGTCCTCCGCGCTGGTCGCTCCGCTGATGATGTACAGCCGGATCGCCTCGGGCGCGTAGGTCCGCTTCAGCTCCGCAATAGTGCGGAAGGTCTCCACCACCTCGGCGGTCTGCGGGCTGGGTGCCGGGGCGATCTGGGCAGCGCCGCAGCCCACCGCAGCGGTCAGCTCCTCCAGCGCCGTGGCGTGTACCCGGGCGTGCTGGCGGATGTCCAGCGTGTGCAGATGCAGGCCGTAGGTGCGCACCTCCAGCAGCAGCGGATCAATCAGCAGGGTCGCCAGGCGATGGCCGTTATTCTCCAGCAGAGAGTTGCGCAGTACGGTCAGGTCTGCCAGCAGTTCGCGTGCGTGGGCGTACGGTGTCAGGGCCGGGTTGGGCGGCAACGGCACCGCGCTCTGCGGCGAGGCGCCCAGCCGCATCATGATGCAGGCGATCAGCAGCCGCAGCGACTCGTAGGGGAAGCGCTCGGCCAGGGCATTCTGGCCAGCCGTGCGCAGCTTGGCCGTGTACTCCGCCAGCAGCGCCGCCGCCTGCTGCGAGACCGGCACCTGCTGGGTCGAGCTGCCCAGCTGCTCAAAGATGTTTTGCAGGCGACGCCGATAGTGGAACAGCAGCATGGAGTGCGCCATGGCCAGCGCCTCGCGCGTCGCCTCGGGCGTCACAAACGGGTTGCCGTCGCGGTCGCCACCAATCCACGAACCGAAGTTGACCAGCTGGGGCAGATCTGCCGCGCTGGCGGGGAAGGCATCGGGATACTCCTCTGCCAGGGCCGCCGCTACCTCGTCGTAGAGCACCGGCAGTGTGGCAAAGATCGAGGACTCGTAGTAGTCCAGCGCCATGCGGATCTCGTCGCGCACGGTGGGTCGGGCCGAGCGGGTATCGTCGGTCTGCCACAGCGCGGTGATCTCTGCGGTCAGGTCGCGCTCCAGCGCATCCAGCCCTTGCGGCGGCACCGGGATGCGATCCAACTGCTCCAGCAAGTCACTGATTCTGCGACGCTTGAACATGACAGAGCGCCGTGCCACCTCAGTAGGATGAGCCGTAAACACCGGCGTGATGCAGATCTTTGCCAGCAGCCCGGCCGCTTCTTCTGCCGAGACACCGGCCTGCCGCAGCACCCGCAGCGTTCCGCGCAGGCTGCCGCGCTGGGGTGCCGCCTGCGGATTCAGCGCACTGGCCAGCCGGCGGCGCTTGCGATGGTTGGTCTCCGCCAGGTTGATGAGCTCAAAGTAAAAGCCAAAGGCTCGCGCCAGCCGATAGGCCGTCGTCGAATCCAGCGAACTGACGCGCTCGATGGAGCTCTGCAGATGCGCCACAGCCGCAGCGCTGGAGAGCTCTGTCGTCTCGGCCTCGCGGCGGGCGATGGCCGTGCGGCGCAGCGTCTCGACGCTCTCGTACACAGACTCGCCGGCCTGCTCCCGCAGAACCAGTCCCAATAGGCTGCCCAGCGAGCGAACATCCCGCCGCAGCGGGGCTTCTTTCCGATCCGGAGTCGATGTTTGCAGCTCGGCCAGGCGATCAGGCCAGTTGGAGGGCGTCCAGAGTGAAGGCATGGTTCGATTATGCACCGGGAGACCCTGAAATCTGCCCCTC
>JAGWNX010000132.1 GCA_028872955.1 Acidobacteriota bacterium | reverse complement strand
CCCACCCGTCGTTACGTTCACTTCAAACTGCTGCGCCGAGACGTAGAACGTGGTCTTTGGGGCCGTCACTTCCTCGTAGCGTTGGCGCTCCGGACCGTAGTAGAACATGTCGGTGACCCCGCTGACCGTGACCGAGGAGACCATGTTGTTGGGGGTCCACGTGATGGTCGTCCCGGGCCCGCTGGTCTCGTTGCCGTTGTTGTCGTACACGAAGCTCGGATTGACGACTCCATTGATCGTGCCGGTGATGCTGGCGGGGTGATGCGGCCCAATGGCTGTCGGTGCCGGATAGGCGTACGTCCCCAGATCGCTTTTGCCGGTGAGGTTGCCCAGGGCGTCGTAATTGTAGGCCTTCGATGCAGGCCCAGAGACGGTCTGCAGGCGATTCAGGAGGTCATACCCGAAGTTCTCGCTCTTCTCGACGCCGCCCGCGATCCAAGTGCGCTGGGAGACGTTGAGGTTCTGGTCGTAGGTATAGGTCTCGTTCTGGAGTGCGATGGCGCTTGCGGCCGGTAGCGACGCAAGTCCAGGCCCCGTTGAAATTTGCTGAAGGCGACCGTCCAGATAGTAGCCGCGGCGCGTCGAGAGTCCATTTCCCAATACTTCCGCCGTGACGTGCCCGAACGGATCCAGCGACGATGTCTGCCAGAAGACGGTCGTGCCTGCCAACTCGGTCGTTGCCACGTTCGCGACGGAAGCAAGATAGCCGTTGGTGTTGTAGTTGTTCTGCACTGTCAGGCCAGTCGGATACGTAAGAGTGGACGGCCGACTGGCCCCGTCGTACTGCTGCAGGGAGGTGTAGGACAGCGACGTCGACACGCCTCCGGCGGTCGTGGACCCAAGGGCCGTCGTCGCGGCACTGGTTCGCCCCAGGGCATCATGGCATTCGATGCGGGTGTAACCCCCTGGCCATGTCCATGCGCGATCCAGCTTGCCGATCACGGCCCCGCTGCTGGCCCCGCAGTTCGAGTTGGCCTGGTCGTACTCCCAATAGCTCGTCGACGCATTGGTCGTGCCTGCAAGATCCGTGCGGCTGGTGAGGCGCCCCAGCGCGTCATAAGCCATGGTGGTCACCTGGCTTTTCGCATCGGTCTGCTGAACCAGTTGTCCGAGCACGTCGTAGGTGTACGTCCATGCCGGAGCGGTGGCCGAACCGACCGTGTCCGGATCGCTGAGACTGGTCCTGCGGCCCTTGAGGTCGAACTGCGCCACCGTCAAGGCGCCGCCGGCATTGGTCTGCACGACGTTGCCGAACGGCTCATACCCGAACGAAGTCACCGACCCGTAGACGTCTTCGACTTCGACCACCTGCCCGATGGCGTTTCGTGTCTTGGTGACAGTGTTCTGGGGAGACGCACTGTTTGCGTTGGCACGTGCGTCCGTCGTGACAGTCACCAAGCCTTCGTACTTCGTCGTGGTGCTGTTGTTGAGCGGATCCATGACTCCGGTCACTCGTCCCAGCGGGTCGTAGATCGTAGTCGTGTGAGCAGCCGCGGAGGCCGGCAAGGCGGAAGCTGCCCCGATGGGTGCAGTGCTGCCGGTGGGAGCGGCCGTGGGCTGTGACGTCGCGAGGGGCGTCGAGATCTGATTCACCCGGCCGAGCGCATCATAGGCTTGGCACGTCGCGTACCAAGTGGCGCCAACGGTATTGTCAAACGCCTGGGTCGCACTACAGACCGGCCGATCATAGGCATCGAACTGCTGGAGTGTCGCCGGGGCCACCGGAACCACCCCCAACCCCGCTTGCGGTATGCCAGACACGGTCGACGTGACCTGGTAGTAATTCGATCCACCTGACGCGGCAATTTGCGTGGGCCCAAAAAAGGTGATCGCCGTGCCATCAGCTCGAAGCTCGTTGGTCTTGCGACCGAGCGTGTCATAGCCCCAGGTCGTGACCAGCCCATTCGGGCCCTGCTCGTAGATCTGCCGCCCCCAGCGGGAATCGTAGTACCGCGTCTCGCTTTGGTTCGGTGTGATTCCCT
Organism: Acidobacteriota bacterium; assembly: GCA_028872955.1. GTDB lineage: Bacteria > Acidobacteriota > Terriglobia > Terriglobales > Acidobacteriaceae > Edaphobacter. The sequence goes on along the minus strand of JAGWNX010000132.1, from coordinate 635 downwards.
TGTTGACAACCGTTTGCGGGAATCGACCAGCAACGTCATAGGTCGCCAGGATGATGCGGCTGGAGACCTGGAGCGTCGAACTGGTCGGCGCCGGCGCTTCCACGACCGGGGTGCCGCCCGGGTTGGGATTCGGATAGCTGGTGCCAGCGCAATTGCGCACCGTTGTGCTGCTGACATTTCCCCAGGCGTCCCGCAGATAGTCGGTTGCCACGCAGAGTGCCGGATTCGTCGGCTCGACGATCTCGTGCTGGAGCAGGCCGTTCGCATCGTAGACAAACGCCGACGTCCGCACCAACGTTGCAGCCTGCGCCGATCCAAGCTCCATGGCGCACGCCGCCAACGCCATCATGGTGGTGGACTTGAAGTGGCCAAGCGCGGTGCGGCTGAACGTGGAATACCTGCTCACTGGCTGGCTCCTCCGGCTCGTTGGGCGTATGTCACGGGCAAGCATGACGGGGCCAGAAGGGTGCCGAGAAGGACAAGCTGAATGCCGCGGTAGATGATCGTCCGTAGGCGTCGGTGACGGTCAGGCTGCCATTGCCTTTCGTTGGGCCATTGCAGTAGACGGCATAAGTCTGGAATGTCGCGGTGGACGTACCCTGTCCACTCAGAATGACGAATCCGAGCATCGCGGT
>JAGWNX010000073.1 GCA_028872955.1 Acidobacteriota bacterium | reverse complement strand
CAGGCATCACCCCGGAGCAGATCATTACCCGCTTTGCCGCCAAAGAGTCCCAGTTCCGCCAGGCTCGTGAGAACTACACCTTTCGCCAGACGGTGCGCGTGGACACCATCGACGATGACACCAACAAGCCCGATGGCGAGTACTACCAGGTGACCGACATCACCTTTGACCGGGATGGCAAGCGCGCCGAAAACGTCGTGTTTGCGCCGCAGAACACGCTGGAACGCGTCTCCATGTCGCCGGCCGACATGCAGGATATTGAGCATCGGCTGCCCTTCATTCTGACCACCGAAGATCTGCCCCAGTACAACATCACCTACCTGGGTCGCCAGCGCGTGGACGAACTGGATACCTATGTCTTCTCTGCCGCGCCCAAAGTGATTGAGAAGAACAAGCGCTACTTCCAGGGCAAGGTATGGGTCGATCAGCAGGACCTGCAGATTGTGCTGGTGAACGGAAAGAACGTACCCGACGACAAGCGCAAGGGCCACGAGGACCTGTCTCCGCCCTTTACCACCTACTATGAGCAGGTGGATGGCAAGTACTGGTTCCCCACCTACACCAAGGCCGAGGGCACGCTGCACTTTGACGGCGGCGAGGGCGCTATGAGCCAGGACGTACACCTGCGCACAGTGGTGAAGTACACGGACTACAAGCAGTACCACGCCACCGCGCGCATCATCTTTGACGGCCAGGACATTACCAACAACACCCAGGACAAGACTACGCCCGACACGCAAAAGCCGCCCCAGAAGTAATGGAGCGGCCTTGTGCCCGGTGCGTGTCCGCACCGGCAGGGCATGGACTAAGCGGCGGGCTCAGCCTCAAAGTACAGGTACTTGCGCCACGCCGCATCGGCGCTGCCGATCATGCGCATGATGTGGCGTGAGGTATGCAGGCTGAAGGGGCGCGGCTCGCGCAGCAGCTTCATATCGGTCAGCTCGTGCAGCAGCTGGTTGCCCTTCTTGCGGTTGCAGGCGTGGCAGCACGCCACCAGGTTCTCCCAGGTGGACTGCCCGCCGCGCGAACGCGGGATGACGTGATCCAGGGTCAGCTCGCTGGCCGTCAGCACCACGTTGCAGTACTGGCATGCATTGCGATCGCGCAACAAGATGTTCTTGCGGCTCAGCGCGCGCGTCTGGTGCGGAATGCGCCGGTACTCCAGCAGCCGGATCACGCTTGGCATCGCCACCTTGGACCGTGCGGACCGCAGCATGGCGCCCTGCTCCTCCTCCGTCCGCGCCACTCCCTTCAACACCAGCACCAAGGCCCGCCGCGCGCCGCAGATGTTGATGGGCTCGTAGCTGGCGTTCAACACCAGCACCGGAGTCTGCATCGCCGGTTGCCGAAATACGCCCGCTCGCGGATCCACATGCTGCGCCGTCGATCGGGTCGCCAGCCCGATGTGCTGCGAACCAAACCCTGCATGTCGATTCCCTGTCAGTCTTTGCTTTCTACCCGATTGCATCCTGCCATCCTCCAGTGACTCGCATGTGCTGCAACTCCAACCCGAAGTACCGCGTTCCGCCTCAAACTCTTCTTTCCTGCCCGCTACGGTTGCCAGCGCGCAACCATCTCCACCTGCGCCCGCGCCAGGGTCGCCACCCAGACCCGGGCAGCACCAGCCCGGCGCAACACGCGCGCACACTCTCGCGCTGTCGCTCCCGTGGTGTAGATGTCATCGACCAGCACCACCTCGCGCCCCGCCAACTGCGCCCCAGCCGCTACCGCAAAGGCACCGCGCAGGTTGCGGCGACGGCCCGTGGGCGAAAGAGCAAACTGCGTCTCGGTGTCGCGAACGCGCTGCAGCACGTGGTGGGCCGGGCTCAGCCGCCAGCCGCGCTCCGCCAGCTCGCGCCGGGCACTCTCCGCCAGCAGCCGGGCCTGGTTGCAGCCACGCTGGCGCTCGCGCGCGGCATACAGCGGCACCGCAATCAGCAGAGCGTCGTCCGCAGCAACGGCTGTGAAGTTCGCGCCCCCGGCCTGGCCGGGCTCGCGAAGCTGCAGCATGGCCTGGGCCAGCAGCTGCCCCAGCGGTGCCGCCAGCGGGCGCATGCCGTTGTACTTCAACAGGTGCACCATCTCGCGGAGTCCATCGCGGTAGACGCCAAAGGCCACGGCGCGCGCAAACTGTGGCGGCACGCGGCGACAAGGCTCGCAGAGCAGACCCTCGCCCGGCAGCTGGGCGGCATAGCGCACGCTCTCCATGGCCAGGGCCTCGCCACAGCAAGCACACAGCACGCCAGATTGTGGAGGGATCGACGCCAGGCAGGCGTCGCAGACGGGAGCGTATCCAGCCTCGGTCAGTGGCTCGGCACAGACCTGGCAATCCGCGGGAAAAATGGTTGTAACAACATCATGCAGGGCACACTCTGCCCAGTCCATCAGCCGTGGGGCCCGACTCCTGAGGACGCGCACCACCGCGCGCCACTCCAGGTATGCCGTTCCCACTCCAGGTGGGCCACCGGGTGGAGCCCCGGTGTTGCCTCCGAGCGCATTGTTCATCCAGCCTTGGCTGAAGACGCACCTCACTCGTCTGGCGCTCCAGGTCAGTCTGACCGCGCCATGCCCGCAGTATAAGCCCAGCCTCGAGCTTCCTGCCAACCCTTTTCCAGCCTTGGCGCCCGGCGCTACTCCGTTGCAGCCTGTGCTCCTGTCGCCGTGCTAGCATGGTGGGCCCGTGCTCTGACCTTGTGTAAAGCGCTTTTCCACGGATTCAACTTTGTCGCTGAAGGATCACCCTGCTATGACACTGTCCCGCCGCCGCCACCTGCTCCTGGTCGCAAGTCTGGTTGTGCTGCCGCTCGCAGCCCTGGGCCAGCAAGGCACCCCTGCCTCCTACGCCTTCCGCAACCCCGACCTGCCGACCGAGCAGCGCATCGACAACCTGCTCTCGCTGATGACACGCGACGAGAAGATTGATGCGCTCTCGACCAACACGGCCGTGCCGCGCCTGGGCGTGCCAAGCTTCGGCAGCTCCGAGGGCATCCACGGCGTGGTGCAGCGTGAGCAGCGCGGCGACCGCATGCCCATCCGTACTACGCAGTTTCCGCAGCCGCCCGGCATGGGCGAGACCTGGGACCCGGAGATCGTCCGCAAGGCTGGCGGCGTGGAGGGCCACGAGGCGCGCTATATCTCGCAGACGGAGAAGTATCACCGCGCCATTCTGATGCTGTGGGGCCCGCAGAGCGACCTGGCCCGCGACCCACGCTGGGGCCGCACGGAGGAGGTCTACGGCGAAGATGCCTACTTCAACGGGACGATGGTCACGGCGTTTATCCACGGCCTGCAGGGCGACGACCCGCACTACTGGCAGTCGGCCGCGCTGCTGAAGCATTTTCTGGCCAATAGCAACGAGAACAGCCGCACCCGGACCTCCTCCGACTTTGACCAGCGCCTCTTCTGGGAGTACTACTCGGTGCCGTTTCGCATGGGCTTTCAGCAGGGCGGGGCAACCGGCGTCATGGCCTCCTACAACGCATGGAACGGCACGCACATGGCCGTCAACCCGATCCTCAGAAGCATCCTGCAGCAGCAGTGGGGGGTGGAGGTGCTCTCGAGCGATGGCGGAGCCGTCACTGCGCTGGTCAAGGATTCGCACAGCTTCCCAGACCACAAAGCCGCCGTCATCGCCTGTCTGCATGCAGGCATCAACCAGTTTCTGGATACCTACAAGGATGAGACCCGTGCCGCCCTGCAGGAGGGCTCCGTCACGGATGCGGAGCTGGATGCGCTGCTGCGGCCCAAGTTCCGCGTCACCCTGCGGCTGGGCCTGCTGGATCCGGCCGAGCGCAACCCCTATGCCAGCGTGAAAGACGGCCCCGAGCCCTGGACGACCGAGGCCGATCAGTCGGTCTCGCGGCAGATTGCGCTCGAATCCGTCGTGCTGCTGAAGAACAGCAACGCCACGCTGCCGCTGGATCGCGCCGCAATCCATCGCATCGCAGTCATCGGGCCGCTGGCCGACTCCGTGCACTGGGACTGGTACGGTGGGACTCCCCCGTACGTCGTCACCCCGCTGGATGGGATTCGCCAGGCCGTCGCGCCGGGCACGCAGGTGACCTATGCACCCGGCGAACTGGGCAACGCGGCAGTGAACGCGGCGCGCAAGGCTGACGTTGCCGTGGTGGTGGTGGGCAACGACCCCACCTGCGGCCCCGACATGGGCCACGACTGGACCGGCAACGGAACCCTGCCCTGCACCGTGCCCTCCGACGGGCGCGAGGGCCGGGACCGCGAGAGCCTGGAGCTGGGCCAGCAGGAACAGCTCATCAAGCAAGTCATGGAGGTGAACCCGCACACCATCGTGGTGCTGGTCTCCAGCTTCCCGTACACCATCAACTGGACCGCACAACACGTTCCAGCCATCCTGCACATGACGCACGCGTCGCAGGACGAAGGCACGGCCATCGCCCAGGTGCTCTTCGGCGACTACAACCCCGCCGGTCGCCTGGTGCAGACATGGCCGAAGTCAGAGGATCAACTGCCGCCGATGCTGGACTACAACATCCGCCACGGCCGCACCTACATGTACTTCAAGGGCGAGCCGCTCTACCCGTTTGGCTACGGATTGAGCTACACCAGCTTCCAGTACGCGAACCTGCGCACCAGTGCAGCCAGCATTGCCCCGGACGGCAGCACCACGGTCAGCGTCGAGGTAACCAATACGGGCACTCGCGCCGGGGATGAAGTGGTCCAGCTCTACGTCAAACACCTGGGCTCCAAGGTAGAGCGGCCACTGCAGGAGCTCAAGGGCTTTGCCCGTGTCCACCTGGAGCCCGGTCAGACGCGCCAGGTGCAACTCGGCCTGCGCGCCGCAGACCTGGCCTACTGGGACGAACAACAGGCCCGCTTTGTCGTGGAGCGGGAACAGGTGCAGCTCCGCGTGGGAGCATCTTCCGCAGATATCCGACAAGTCACCAACCTCTCCCTGCAATAGCCGTCTGCCGCAGATTGCAGATGGTCGAGATCGGCCTTCTTCCTCTTGAGCAAGTCAACCTAACCACCAAAGGACATCCTCCTGTGCGAACCCTGATGACCACCCTCTGCCTTGGCATGTTGCTGACCACCAGTGCCCATGCCGCAAAGACCAAGACCACCGTAGACCAGCTCAACGCGCTGATCGATGAGATGTACCAGGGACACAAGTCGGACGATGAGATCGCAAGCCGGCTCAAAGAGGTTGATCTCTCCGAGCAGCTGACGACCGCGGCGGCAAACAGCCTGACCAAATACCACCCCGGGCCAGCTGTCATCCGCAGCATCCTGCTGCTGTCGGTCGAGAGCGCTCTGCTGCCGCCGCCTGCGGCCGACCTGCCCACGCTGCCCGCGCCAGACGCTGCCGCACAGGCAGCCCTGGTGAGCAAGGCAAAGCAGATCGCAGACCAGAGCTTCCCGCAGGTACCCAGGCTGACTGCCACCAAGCAGACGCTGCGTTTTCAGAACGGGATCGCCAGCGTGCAGAACCTCTCCGGCAGCGGCAACCGGATGGGCAACGCGAACGGATTCCAGGACAACATCGAGTACCTGTATCCCGCGCTGGTCAGCGCCCAGAGCACGGAGATCAGCAGCCTGGCTGGTGAGGAACTGCCACCCGCCGTAGTGAAGCAACGCGACCCGGCCAGCCCGCTGGGACAGGTCTCGCAGATTGTGCCCGGCTTGCCCTTGACCACCGTGCTGAGCGACCTGGGAAACACTACGCCCACCTTCCTTCGCTGGCAGACCATCAACAGCCGCCAGACTGCCGTCTTCACCTTCTCGGTCGATCGCAAGCAGTCCCACTACAAGATCAACTACTGCTGCTTCCCGGAGTTTGAACACGTGGGCAGCGAGATGGGCTTTGCCGCCAACTCCGGCTCCGTCGCGACCTTCAAGCCCTTCAACGCATCGCCTGGCTACCAGGGAGAGCTGTACATCGACAGCACCACGGGCATTGTTCTGCGCCTGGTCACCCGGGCCGCCACCAAGCCAAAGGACTTTGTGACGCAGGAGGATATCCGCGTGGACTACACGCCCGTAGAGGTGGGCAGCACCCACTACATTCTGCCGGTGCACAGTGCCATTCTCACCACGGTGGTACCAAACGGAGACTCGTTCATGAAGTACAGCACAAGGCGAACCCTGTTTGATGTGACCTACTCCAACTATCATCCGGCGGCTTCCGCGTCCCACCCGTAGCGCTGGTACACTCCGTGCAGTCAGGGCCAGCGCTGGCTGCACGGAGGCACGTACCGGGATATGGCAGAATCGCACTCCTTCCAACCTTTCGTCCCAGCCACAGTTACGGCTCCGGAGCTGACGCCGCGCGCGCTGCTGCTGGGTGCGCTCTTCGGTGTCCTGTTCGGCGCAGTTACGGTGTACGTTGGCCTGCGGGCCGGGCTCACGGTCGCGGCCTCCATTCCCATCTCGGTGCTCTCCATCTCCATCCTGCGTGCCTTTGGACGGGCCAGCATCCTTGAGAACAACATTGTGCAGTCCACCGGCAACGCTGGTCAGTCCATCGCCTCGGGTGTCATCTTTACGCTGCCTGCTCTGGTCTTTCTGGGCTTCGATCTGGAGTCCTTCCGCATCTTCTCGCTGGCGCTCTTTGGCGGCTGGCTGGGCGTGCTGTTCATGATTCCGCTGCGTCGTCAGCTGATCGTTGAAGAGCACGCGACGCTCGTGTATCCCGAAGGGACTGCCTGCGCCGACGTGCTGATCGCCGGCGAGCGCGGCGGCTCCTTCGCCTCGCGCGTCTTTCTGGGTCTGGGCCTGGGCAGCCTGTACACCCTCTTTCAGAATGACAACCTCTTCGCCCTGTGGCCCTCGCAGCCGGACTACCAGCCAGACCTTGGCCCACAACACCTGCTGAAGGGCTCAGCCATCCGGGCCGATTGCACCTCAGAGTATCTCGGTGTGGGCTACATCATCGGACTGCGCATTGCTGCCATTATGCTTGCCGGCGGCGTCTTCTCCTGGCTGGTCATGATGCCGGCCATCGCCTTCTTCGGCTCGCACCTGGCTGCGCCGCTCTATCCCGGCACCACACCTATCCGGGACATGTCTCCGTCAGACCTGTGGCGAACCTACGTGCGGCCCATGGGGGCAGGTGCGGTGGCCTGCAGCGGTCTGATTACGCTGCTGCGCACCCTGCCCACACTGCTGGCCGCCCTGCGGCATGGCCTGCGCCACACCACGACGCGCAACGCTCAGGACCGCAACCGCACGGGCCACGATCTGCCGCCTGCACTCGTGCTGGGCGGCTCGGCTGCGCTCATCCTGCTGCTGTTCCTGTTCCTGGAGTTCCATCCGGTGCCGGGGGCGCAGGTGGGGGTGTGGGCCAATCTGGCGGCCGCGCTGTTGGTCGTGGTCTTTGGCTTCCTGTTTGTCACGGTCTCGGCCCGGATCGTCGGCATCGTCGGCTCTTCCGCTTCACCCGTCTCCGGCATGACGATCGCCACGCTCATGGCTACGGCAGCAATCTTCCTGGTCCGTGGCTGGACTGCGCCCGCCTTTGGCGCGCTGGCCATTACGATTGGGGGCATCGTGTGCATCGCCGCTGCCAACGCAGGCGACACCTCGCAGGACCTGAAGACCGGCTACCTGATCGGCGCTACGCCGTGGAAGCAGCAGGTGGCCATCATGCTGGGCGTGCTGGTGTCGCTGCTCTCCATCGGCAGCACCCTCAGCCTGATGAACCGCGGGCTTGAGAGCTTCCAGCCCCTGGCGCATCCGGTCGCGCTCAACCTGCAGCATCTGCCAGAGGGCGTGCAGAACCAAGGCAGCTTCTCGCGTGACCACATCACCCTGGTTACGCCTGCCGCTGTGCCTCTGCTACCGGATGCGCGCGGCTACACCCTGCTGAATGCCATCGGCTCCACGGCGCTCGACGACGGCAAATACCTGTACAACCCTGCCACCGGTCGCATTGAGGTGCAGTGGATTCAGGGCATCGGCAGCGAAAGGGCCGCCGCACCGCAGGGCCGCCTGATGGCCACCGTCATCAACGGCATTCTCGCCCGCAAGCTGCCCTGGGGACTCGTGATGCTGGGAGTTGCCATCGTGCTTACCGTGGAGCTGCTGGGCATCCGCTCGCTTACCTTTGCGGTGGGCGCGTATCTCTCCATCGCCACCACCCTGGCCATCTTCTGTGGCGGTGTGGTGCGGTGGATGGTGGACCGTGCCATGGCGCGGCACGGCGCTGCGCCACAGCACTCCGCAGCCGACGACGTGTCGCCCGGCTCGCTCTATGCCTCCGGGCTGATCGCTGCGGGCGGCATCGTCGGACTGCTGGGCGTATGCGTGCGGCTCTACGAGGCTGCCACCAGCCGCACGCTTCCGCGCTTCTCCACCCACAACCCGCTGCACCACGACTGGGTGGGTGTGCTGATGTATGCGCTGCTGGCCGGTTCGCTGTACTTCTTTGCCCGCAAGCCGCTGCCCGAGCAGCCACAATGACACCCCAACACATCTTCCTGTACGGAACATTGCATCCGCAGCACGCACCTGCCGAGGTGCGTGACTACGCGCGCCAGTTGCTGCACGTGGGTGCAGCTACCGTTAGCGGCACGCTCTACCATCTGGGCGAGTATCCGGCGCTGCTCGCCTACGGATCGCACCGGGTGCCCGGCACGGTGTTCGCCCTGCCCGCCGCCCCCCGCGACGAACCCCTGCTGCGCGCCTTTGACCGATACGAAGACTACCGCCCGTTGGACCACCCGGGCAGCCTCTATCTGCGCGTCGCCATGCAGGCAATCCTTGCGGACCATACGGCAGTGCTCTGCTGGGTGTATCTCTACAACCAGCCGCTGCCCAGTGCGGCGCAGCTCCTCAGCCGTTAGCGGCCGCTAGCCTGCTGCCGATGCAGCTCGCGAAGGAACGCGGCCTGTCGCTCGGCCACGGCGGCCCGGTAGCCCGCGGGGTCTACCCACACGTCCTTGGCGCCTTGCTGCAGCCGGGCGTACTTCTGCAGCATGTTGAAGTACGCCCCGTGCGCCCCCAGAAAGATGTCGCAAGGCAACGACGCCAGAGTGCGAAAGGTGCGTTGATAGTCCGCCGCGATGCCGGGATACGACGCGGGCCTTCCAGGCAGATCCACCAGTCGAAAGCCGGGATTGACGTTCCAACTGCCCACGATCACAACGTTGCGCATCGCGCCGCCCTCGCGAACCTGCATCGTCCAGGTGGTGCACCCACGCGTGTGACCGGGGGTCTTATGCGCCACCAACCGGGTGCCGCCGAGTTCGACCACGTCGCCATCGTGCAGGACGCGATCTACCCTGGCCGGTGGATAGTGCGTCGTGGCGCCGTAGTAGAAGTCGGCCTTGCCACCACTCTCCACCACCGGCACATCGCCATCCATCACCATGTACTTGGCTCCGGTAGCCTGCAGCAGTTTGGCACTGCCTGCGTCGTGGTCCCAGTGGGCATGGCTCAGCAGCAGAATCCGCGTGTCGGAGAGCTTGAAGCCGAGGCTCTCAATGCTCCTCTGAATCAGCGCGGGCGAACTCTCCAGGCTGCTGTTGATCAGGATGTTGCCCTGCGGTGTCACCACCAGGTAAGACGCAAGATCCTTGCTGCCCACGTAGTACAGGTTTCCCGCGATGCGAAAGGCCGGGAAGGGCGTGGTCCACTCCGGGTGCTCGTCTGCCGCTGCCGGGCGCGCGCCCAGCGTGATACCAACCATCACCAATGCCGCCGTCAGTACGCGAAGAACCTTCATGCCTCTGCTACCTCACCCAACTACCATCGCACCTGCGGACAGGGAACCCGGCAACCGAATGCGGGCCGGAACCAGTGTGGAAAAATCTTCTGCAACTTTATTCGATGTCAAGATATCTCATACAGTAGAACCGACCGCTTATGACCACGCGCCCACGCCAACCAGACCCCAATCTCTCCGCACCGCGGCTGTGGCTGGTGCTGGCTCGGGCCTATGGCTCCATCTCCGCGTACGTGGAGCGGTGCGTCGCGGCTAGCGGATTGATTCTAAGCGACTTCATGGTTCTCGAAGTGCTGCTGCACAAAGGCCCACTCACCATCTCGGACATTGGCCAGAAGGTGCTGCTGGCCAGCGCCTCCATGACGGCGGCCATCGACCGGCTGGAGCAGCGCGGCCTGGTGCGGCGGACCTTCTGCAATTCGGACCGTCGGATTCGCATCATCGCCCTTACCCCGGTCGGTACGCAGTTCATCTCGGCTGTCTATGCCCAGCACGAGCGAGACCTTGAGTTTCTGACCACTGAGCTTACCTGCGAAGAGCGGCGCGTGTTGCACGCGACGCTGAAAAAGATTGGCCTGGCGGCCCATGCAGCCATACCGCCAGCGCACGAACTGATTGAGATACCGGCCGCAGAGCCGGCAAAGGTTTAACCCGCTTGCATCACCACTCGATCTCTCCGGCATCTCCGTCCAGCACCTGCAGCGCCTCTGCCTGGTCGCCCACAGTGTGCAGGACCAACCGATTTCGCACCTGATCTTCACCCGGCAACGTTCAACGTGCGGGCTCAACTTCAACGCAGCAAAACGTAAGGAGAATGCAATGAACCGTCGTATCTTTAGCGCCACCCTGGCTGCCGCACTCCTGCTCACGGGCGTGCGCGCCTTCGCACAGCCCTCCACGTGGACCATCGACCCGGCCCACTCGCAGTCGGACTTTCAGGTGCGGCACATGGGCATCAGCAACGTTCGCGGCTCCATCAGCGGTATCAAGGGCACCATCGTGTGGGACGACGCTGATGTCTCCAAGTCCTCAGTGGAAGCGACGCTGGATGCCAACACCGTGAACACCACCGTGGACGCACGCGACAAGCACCTGAAGTCTGCAGACTTCTTCAACGTGGCCCAGTACCCCACCATCACCTTCAAGTCCACGGCGGTCACGCGCGCCAACGGCAAGCTGCAGGTGATCGGCAACCTGACCCTGGCTGGCGTCACCAAGCAGGTCACGCTGGACGTGGACGGCCCGGTTCCCCCGCAGAAGGGCATGGGCGGCAAGATGGTGACCGGCTTCTCGGCCACCGGCGTGATCAGCCGCAGCCAGTTCAACTTCGGCTCCAAGTTCCCCTCCGCCATGCTGAGCGACGAGGTGAAGTTCACCCTCGACGTCGAAGCCAATCAGTAACCTGTCCTGCTACAAATAGGACAACCAAGGGCTCGCCCGGGCAGATAGCCGGGGCGAGCCCTTTCCCTTTAGGATGAAGGTTCCTATGCAAACCGCGCCGTGGTGGCAAACTGCCGTTCTGTACCAGGTTTATCCGCGCTCGTTTCAAGACGCCAACGGCGATGGCGTGGGTGACCTGCAGGGGATCCTTGCGCGGCTCGATTCCCTGGTGGAGCTGGGCGTGGATGCCCTCTGGCTCTCGCCCATCTACCCGTCGCCTATGGCAGACTTTGGCTACGACGTGGCGAACTACTGCGACGTCGATCCGCTCTTCGGTTCGCTTGCCGACTTCGACACACTGCTGGAGGCTGCCCATGCGCGCGGACTGCGCCTGGTGCTGGATCTGGTGCCCAACCACACCTCGTCGCAACATCCATGGTTTGTGGCGAGCCGCTCCAGCCGCAGGGATCCACACCGCGACTGGTACCTGTGGCACGATCCCGCCCCCGGAGGCGGCCCGCCCAACAACTGGACCTCGCACTTTGGCGGGTCAGCCTGGACTCTGGACCAGAGTACGGGCCAGTACTACCTGCACAGCTTTCTGCCAGAGCAGCCTGACCTGAACTGGCGCAACCCTGAGGTGCGTGCAGCGATCTACAGCGCCATGCGCTTCTGGCTGGAGCGAGGAACGGCCGCAGGTGGACGAGGCGTCGACGGCTTCCGCGTGGACGTGCTGTGGCTGCTGATCAAAGACGCACTCTTTCGCGATAATCCGGCCAACCCGGCCTGGGATGGTGCCCTGCTGCCGCTGTACACCGCAGACCGGCCGGAGGTGCATGCGATTGTCGGCGAGATGCGCTCGCTGCTGGAGGAGTACGGCGACCGCGTGCTGATCGGAGAGATCTACCTGCCACTGCGCAACCTGATGGCCTACTATGGCTTTGACCCGGCGTCGCAGAGCCTGCGTGGTGCCCACCTGCCCTTCAACTTTCACCTGATCCACACCCCATGGCAGGCCGAGGCGATTGCGCAGCTGGTGATGACCTACGAGGCGCTGCTGCCCCCGGGGGCCTGGCCCAACTGGGTGCTGGGCAACCACGACCAGCATCGCCTGGCCACGCGCCTGGGCCCGTACCAGATCCGCACGGCCGCCATGCTGCTGCTGACCCTGCGCGGCACACCAACCCTCTACTATGGGGACGAACTGGGCATGCCTGACGGCCACCTGACGCCCGAGCAACAACGCGACCCGGCCGGGCTGCGGCAGCCAGGCGCAGGCCGCGACGCCGAACGCACACCCATGTTGTGGGATGGCTCTCCCCACGCCGGCTTCAGTCCTGTGGAACCCTGGCTGCCTGTGCATCCGGAGTATCCGCAGACCAACGCCAACGCCCAGGCCATGGCACCGCGCTCTGTGCTCTCGCTCTACCGCCAGTTGCTGCGGCTGCGGCGGGCACACCCGGCGTTGCATTGCGGCAGTGTAACCACCGTGAGCGCGCAGAGCGGTGTGCTGGGCTATCAGCGGCATCAGGGCGAGGACCACCTGCAGATCTACCTGAACCTCACGGAGGAGCTGCAGTCCGTCACCAGCCCGCGGGGAACGATTCTGCTCACCACCATCCTGGACGGCGCAGGCGGTGCCGTGGAGGGGACGCTGTACCTGGAGCCCGGCGAGGGCCTGCTGATTCAGTTGGGCTAGCCGCTACCCCGCAGCGGTGGCCGCAATGCGCTCCTTGTTCTCGCGCACCAGACGCAGGAAGCCGCGAAGAATGGGCCCTTCCCGCTGCGGATTCCACACCACGGAGATGCCGATGTGGGTGGTCTCGGGCTCCAACTCGCAGAAGCGAACGCCCGCAGGCTTCAGAAATCGTGCTCCCGCAGGCACCAGGGCCACGCCCTCACCCGATTCGACCAGCGTCAAGACGCTGGACCAGGCTGCAGAGGCGTTCACAATCTGCGGGGTAAATCCGGCGCTGGCGCACAGGCCCAGAATGCTGTCGTGCAGCGTAGGAGCAGCCTCGCGCTGGTTGATGACAAAGGGCTCGCCGGCCAGCTCCTGCAGCCGGATGCGACGGCCCCTGAGGCGATGCTCCTGAGGCAGCGCCGCTACGATGGGATCGCGATAGAGCAGCTCCGCGCGCAAAGTTTGATCGTAGGGCGCCTCCAGCGGACGGGCGATGCCTACGTCGATCTTTCCGGCGCTAAGCGCCTCCATCTGCATATTCGTGTTCATCTCGTTCAGGGAGAGCCGCACCTGCGGAAACTGGCGGCGGTACTCGCGGATGAGTTGCGCAAAGAAGCCGCCCGCGCCCCAGAGGAAGAACCCGATCGCCAGCGTACCGGTGTGGCCATCCAGCGAGCGACGTGTCTCGTCCAGCGTGCGCTCTGCCGCAGCCAGCGTCTTGCGCGCCTCCACCAGAAAGACTTTGCCCTGCGCGGTCAGGCTGGGGCGGCGATGGCCGCGGTCGAACAACTGGCCACCGACCTCGCGCTCCAGGTCGGCGATCTGCTCGCTGAGGGCCGATTGCGAGACGCGTAACTGGCGACTGGCCTGGCTGAAGGTGCCATGCTCTGCCACGGCGCAGAAGTATCGGAGGTGCCGGAGCTCCATTCCCCTATTCTATCGGTATTTCCGATATACATTCACGGAAATAAAGGTACAACCAAATTCTTGCCTGATGTGTCTATTCTGAATACGTTAGCGATATTTTTCTTTCGAGGCTCTCGGCACCATGTGGATCGTCAAGATAGCTCTTACTCGCCCTTACACCTTCATCGTGTTGGCGATCCTCATTCTGATCACTGCACCGGTCATCATCATGGGGACGCCGACCGATATCTTCCCCAATATCAACATTCCTGTCATCTCGATCGCCTGGGCGTATACAGGCCTGAATCCTGAAGATCTTGAAGGTCGGTTGACCACGCCATATGAAAAGACGCTGACGACGCTGGTGGACAACATCGAGCACATCGAATCCACCACGCTGACCGGAGAGGTCATCATCAAGGTGTACCTGCAGCCCGGTGCCAGCCTGGACACGGCAAATGCGCAGGTGGCCAGCGCCTCGCAGTACGTGCTGCGCCAGCTGCCGCCCGGTATTCTGCCGCCGCAGATTATTAATTTTAGTGCTTCGAGCGTTCCAATTCTGCAGCTTGGTCTCTCTGGCCAGGGCATGACGGAGCAGCAGCTGAACGACTACGGCGTCAACTTTGTACGCCCCCAGGTGATTACGGTACGCGGTGCCGTCGTGCCGCTGCCCTACGGTGGCAAGCAACGCTCCATCATGGTGTTTATGAAGCCGCAGGCGCTGCAGGCCAAGGGCCTGTCGCCGGTGGATGTGTTGAATGCGCTGGCCCAGCAGAATGTGGTGCAGCCAGGCGGCACGGCCAAGATCGGTATCGCCGAGTATGACATTCACATCAACTCGACGCCGTATACGGTGGAGGGCATCGGCAACCTGCCCATACGCCAGATTCACGGTTCCATGGTCTACCTGCACGACGTGGCGGAT
>JAGWNX010000072.1 GCA_028872955.1 Acidobacteriota bacterium | reverse complement strand
CAGCGCCAGGCAGAGCGTCACCAGCACTTTGGACTGAGGCGTAGAGTGCTGCGGATGATCGTTGGCGGCAAGATTGTCTGTATCTGGCATGGCTCCTGCGGATACGAGGGGTGCAACTGTGATTTACAATCAAAACTTAGAGCATTGTGTACACCAGCAGCAACGTGGGAGCAGTTTTGCATTCAGGAATGGTTGAGTCAGGCATCAAAGGACCGCTGGCGATCCGGCGGGCTGTACGGCAAGGTGTGCGACTGGCATGGGGCGCGGCGGCAGCGCTGGCACTTGCAGGTTGCGGCAACACGTATCGTCCCGTGGTCACGGCCATCAATCCGGTAGGTCCGGCAGCGCAGCCACAGAAGTACGCGCTCGCCGTGGCCAGTTCACCGAATCCGAACACCCCCGGGCTGGTGACGCTGGTGGACTTCTCCGGCGACACCGTGCTGGTGACCCCGAACGTCGGCGTCGGCCCGTACTTTCTGGCGATCGACCCTGCTGGCGTAACCGGCTATACGCTCAACTCTGACACGACGCTCACGTCGTTTGACATCTCGCCCTCGCTGCTGACCAACCAGGTGTTGGAGACGACGCTGCTGGCCGGCGCAAACCCGAACGGCATCTTCCCGTACAGCCAGAACACCTACGTCACGGAGCCCGGCCGCAACGCGGTGGCGCAGCTGAGCGGTTCGCCCATTGCCTTGCATCAGGAGCTTCCCGTTACCGCGAACCCGGTGTGGGTGGCTGGAATCAGCGGTGGTGCGCGCGCCTATGTCATCAGTCAGGGCAGCACACCGGGTGTCCCGGGAGTAGCGGCTGCGATTGAGTCGGCCAACAACACCATCTCGACGACGATCCCCGTCGGTGTGGATCCGGTGTACGCGCTGATGACGGCAGACGGCAAGCGCGTCTATGTCGTGAACAGTGGCGATAACACGGTGAGTGTACTCAACGCCCAGACCAACCAGCTGGATGTGGTGCCCACCGGTGCGACCAACCCGATCGCGGTGGGAGCGACGCCGGTTTGGGCAGATCTGGCGCCCGCACGCAACGAGTTGGTGGTGGCCAACGCGGGCAACGGCAAGGGGGTTGGCTCCGTCAGCATCGTCAATATCCCGCTCTGCTCCACCACGGCCCAGCCCACCAACCCGAACTGCAACTCGCTGAACCCGACGGATGCCGCTGGCTTTGGCCAGGTGCTGGCGACCGTACCCGTGGGTCATAGCCCGGTGATGGTTGCCGTGCTGCAGGATGGGACTCGCGCTTATGTGGCGAACTACCAGGACAGCACCGTCTCTGTGGTGAGCCTCCTCTCAAACACCGTAACGGCGACGATTCCCGTCGTTGGCCGGCCGATCTACATTGCCGCCACGCAGGGCACCCCGACCGGTAAGGTCTACGTCGTCTCGGCCGATACCGTGGCACCGAATAAGAACAGTGTGATGACCGTGATCCGCACCGATACCGACACGGTGGATACCACCATCGACCTGCAGGGTACGGGCGTCTCCGTCAAGGTGACGCAGAAGTAAGCACGACCTGCGCGGCTCTGTTCGCGTCGTGAGGGAAGCGCAGCTGCAACCGGCAGGGCCGCCCAGAGTGATAGCTCCGGGCGGCCTTTTTTCGTTAAGCTCCGGCCAGGATGATGGGCAGGGTAGGTGTGGTTGCGCCGCCTTCGTCCTCAATCGTCACCCCGAAGGCCTTGGCCTCGATGCCCTTGGGCAGCTCAGGCATCACGACGCTGGCGTTACCACGCGCATCCGGGTGGAAGGTTCCGGCCGGGATGGGATCGTGGCCGTTGGCCGGGATGAGCCACAGCTCATAGGTCTTCAGCGGCTCCAGCGGCTTCAGGTTGGAGGCGACAAAGATCAGCGCTCCCCGGCTGGCAACGTAGGTGGCACGGCCCTGCGGTGCGGCCGTTGCGCGCGGCTGCTTCAGCGTCACCTGCAGGGCGGTGGGGTCAGAGAGCACGTCGATCGCCTGACGGGCGTTGGCGGCCGTATCGGTCAGCACGGCCAGCTGCTTGGCCTCGTTGCGTACGGTAGACTGCAGCGCCACCGTGGCGCTGTAGTAGTGCAGGCTGGCCACGGCCAGGCCTGCCGCGGCAGCCCAACCCAGCCAGGGTGTGATGCGCCGCAGCGGGTGGATGCCCACGGGCGACTCGCTTTCGCCCTCTTCGTTCAAGCCGTAGATGCCGCTGCGGAAGATGGGCTCTGGCATGCGCCGCAGCTGAGACTCGGCTGCAGGTACTGCCGCCAGCTGCGGGGCGCGAGGAGTGCCGTTGGCAGGCGAGGCCGGAGCGGGTGACGCCGCCGCCGCCGGGAACCCGAAGGTTGCCCGCGACGAGGCAACGGGCTGGCTGCTGGCCGGCAGCGGAGCTGCCTTCTTCTCGCGTGCCACCTGCTGCATCAGGCGCTCGCGCGCAAAGGCCGGTGGCGAGTGCAGATCGACAGTGTGGGCGTAGATGGCAAGATCGCCCTGGATCGACGCGAGCTCCAGACGGCACTCCATGCACTGCTCAATGTGAGTTGCCACGGCAGAGCTCTCGGCCGGGGTCAGCAGCTGCATTGCAAACAGGGCGAGTTGTTCTGAGTCGAAGTGTCGCAGGCCGTTCATGCGCGAAATGCCTTTCTCAAGGTCGTAAGCGCGCTACGAACCCTTGTTTTGACCGTGCCGAGCGGGTCGCCTGTCATCTCGGCGATCTCGGTGTGGGTCAGGCCGTCAAAGAAGGCCATCTCCAGTGTCTTGCGCTGCTCGACCGGTAGCATCTGGATGACGGCGCGTGCCTTATCCATCATGCTGTTGCGCTCTGCCTCATCGGCCAGGTTGTAGGGCGAGGCGAGGGCCAGGTCATCGACCTGCTCGCTGGGGCGCTTGCGGCGCAGCGCGTCGATGGAGCGATTGCGTGCGACCACGGCCAGCCACCCCCCCAGGCTGCCGCGGGTGGCGATGAAGCTGTCGGGCTTACGCCAGATCTGCATGAAGATCTCCTGCAGCACGTCCTCGGCCGATGTGGGGTCGCGCAGAACCCGCAGCGCTACCGAGTAGACGATCCTTGAGTACCGGTCGTAGAGCGCGGCCATCGCCTGCTCGTCGCCGCTTTGAATCGCGATCAGCAGGGAAGCATCGTCCTTCGAGGTCCAGCCTGGCACATTGGGTGCCCCGGTGTCTCTATACATAGAACGCACCGCCGCGCAGGATGGATTGGGAGAGATACGCCGTGGGCCGAGAGAGTGCCAGAGACATTACTCGTGATTGTAGCGAGGCACAGTGCATAAAGGTACTCCCTGCCAATGTAGCGGAAATCGCAGGGGTTGTGCGTGCATTTCGACAGGGCATGCGCGTGTAAGCTGCAAAGAGAGCCGGGCAGCGCGGACGGCGCATGAACTGATGAAGACACGACTGGACAAGATCCTGGTAGAGCGCGGGCTGGCTGCCTCGCGCGAGCGGGCGCAGGCCATGATTCTGGCCGGCCGCGTGCTGGTGGAGGAGCAGCGCGTCGATAAGGCCGGCGCCGCGGTCGCCGAAGATGCCGCCATCCGCCTGCTGGGCGAAGACCTGAAGTATGTGAGCCGCGGTGGACTGAAGCTGGAGCGCGCGCTGGAGCACTGGGCGCTGGATGTAACCGGCGCGGCCTGTGTCGACATCGGGACCTCGACAGGCGGCTTCACCGACTGCCTGCTGCAGGCTGGTGCCCGTGCGGTGCTGGCCGTGGATACAGGCTACGGACAGATTGCCCAGAAGCTGCGCGCCGATGCCCGCGTGGAGCTGCGCGAACGCACGAATGCGCGTCTGCTGCGGCCCGGCGAACTGCGCCTGCGCGATGGCAGCGAGGCGGAGTTCTTCTGTATGGACGTCTCGTTTATCTCGGCCACGCTGGTGTTGCCGGCTGTGCTGGCCGCGCTGGCTGTGGAGAGCGAGAGCTGGCAGGGCTGTGGCGTGGTGCTGGTGAAGCCGCAGTTTGAGGCTGGCCGCGAGCATGTGGGCAAGGGCGGCATCGTCCGCGAAGAGGCCGCGCAACTGCTGGCGGTGGAGCGCGTGCGCGCCTGCGTGCAGAGCCTGGGCGGCACGGTCGTGGAGGTGATCGACTCGCCGATCAAGGGCATGGAGGGCAATCGCGAGTTTCTGCTGTTTGCCACCTTTGGCGAGGACGCAGAACCGCCACAGCCGCGCACGGAACCGGTACACTAAGCCTGATGCTGCTTGCTGCCATCATCTCGAAGCCGCAGAAGCCCGAACTTGAGGAAATTCTGCGCGAACTGCTGCCCTGGCTTGCCGCTCGCGGTTACGACCATGTACTGGACCACGAGAGCGCTGCGTACGTTGGCTCGGGCGATGGCGTGGACCGCCTGGAGATGCCCAGCTACAAGCCAAACCTGGTGATTGTGCTGGGCGGCGATGGCACGCTGCTGTCTGCGGCGCGCGCCTTTGCCAAGACCACCGTGCCCATCCTCTCCGTCAACCTGGGCTCGCTGGGCTTTTTGACTGAGGTGCCACTGGCCGAGCTCTACACCACGCTGGAGGCCTGGTGCAACAACAGCGCCGAGCTGGAGCAGCGCAGCATGATCCACGCCGAACTGCACCGCGAGGGCAAGATCTTTCACCGGTGGGATGCGCTGAACGATGTGGTGATCGCCAAGGGTGCCATTGCGCGTATGGCGGACTTCACCGTCGCTATTGATGGCCAGCTGATGGCGTCGTTCCGTTCCGATGGCGTGATCGTCGCCACGCCCACCGGCTCCACGGCCTACAACCTGGCCGCCGCAGGCCCCATCGTGATGCCGAACGTGAACGCCGTCGTACTGACGCCGATCTGTCCGCACCTGTTGACGCTGCGGCCCATCGTGGTGCCGGGCGACTCCGGCATTACGGTGCATGTCGAGGGCGTGCCCAACGAGACTTACCTGACCGTGGATGGGCAGGAGGCGGTCGAGGTGTTGCTGGGGGATGTGCTGCACTGTCGCCGTTCGGAGTACAGCGTGCGCCTGGTGCGCGTGCATCCCAACGGCCTGTTCCACGTGCTGCGCTCGAAGCTGAAGTGGGGCGAGCGCTAGGCGAGGCGCGCGGACCGGAGTCGCCCAGGCACAGCCTCGCTCAGCGGCCGTGAGGGTCAGTTGCAGCCTGGCTTAGCGACGATCTGACTGAGCGACGATCTGGTTCAGCGACGATCTGGTTCAGCTACGATCTGTGGAGCGTCGCAGCATCACCACCGGCGCACCCATAGGGTGGCAGAAGACCTTGCCGTGGCTCAGCGCGATGCGCCGTTGCGCCAGCGAGGCCATCTCCGGGTCGTGCGTCACCATCACGATGGTGTGCCCCTGGGCGTGCAGGTCGCGCAGCAGGTTGGCCACAATCTGCTGATTGGCCGCGTCCAGATTTCCAGTAGGCTCATCGGCAAGCAGGATCGGGGGATTGTTGATAAGGGCGCGGGCGATGCAGACGCGCTGCTGCTCGCCGCCTGAGAGCTCGCTGGGCAGATGACTGGCGCGGTGGCCCAGTCCGACGCGCTCCAGCGATGCGCGAGCCTCCGTCTCATCCGTCATGGAGTGGAAGTACTGCGCCAGCATGACATTCTCCAGCGCTGACAGGTACGGGATGAGGTGAAACTGCTGGAAGATGAAACCGATCTTGTCCGCGCGGAACCGATCCAACTCCGTGGGTGTCATCTGCGCCACGTTGTGGCCGTCAATCTTCAACTCGCCGGAGGTCGGCCGGTCCAGGCAGCCGATCATGTTCACCAGAGTCGATTTGCCGGAGCCTGAGGGGCCGGTGATTGCGACCCATTCGCCGGCGACGATGGAGAAGCTGGCGTCGTCCAGCGCGCGCACAGTCTCTCCGCGGCCGGTGTACTGGCGCGAGACGTGCGACAACGAGATGACCGAGCACTCGGCGCGGGTCAGCTCTGCCAGGTCGTAGCTGCCGGATTCGGTGGTGCTCACGCAATACCCCCTGGGCATGGAAAAGGCCCGGTGTCACCGGGCCGGAAGCTGGCTTCCGCCCTGATTATACCCGTCGTTCGCAGGCACACGGTCATGGCTACTCCCCCCGCAGCAGCGCTGCGGGCTGCAGTCCACGCAGCACGCGGGCCGGCAGTACGGAGGCCAGCACGGCAATGCCGAAGTTGAGTAGCAAGATGAGCGGCAGCACGGAGAGCCGGGGCAGCGTTGGCGTGTGGAAGTTGGTCTCGCTGATGAGCCACGCCATGGCCGAGCCCAGCAGATAGCCTGCGGCTACTCCGGCCAGTGCCAGCAGGGTGGCTTCCAGCAGAAAGAGGCTGAGCAACTGCGGCTGGGTGCCGCCCAGCGCGCGCATCAGGGCAAAGTCCCGGCGCCGCTCCAGCACACTGGCTGAGAGCGTTGCCAGCACGGAGACGCCAACCGTCAGCGCGATCAGCAGCACGGCGGCGTACATCAGCGCGTGGGTGCGATCCACAATGTGCGCCTCGCCCTCCACCAACTGGCGGACAGGCTGGATGGTCAGTGCAGGGAACTGCTGATGCAGCTGGGCCAGCACCGTCTCCACCTGTGCTGCGCCGCCGGGCACTTGCAGCTCCAGAACCGACGGACCGGTGTGGGTCCAGTCGCTGAAGCGATCCAGCGCGAGGTAGACGCGGCTGTCCTCGTCGCCGCCCGTCTGCAGGCGGCCGGTCGAGTGCAGCAGGATCGCCTGTCCGTTGAAGGTGAGGCGCAGGTTGGCCTCATCGGCGATAAAGTTGGCCGCACGCTGGCCGATCAAGGCATCCTGGGCCGCGGTAGGCCAGGCGGGCACCTGCCACCAGGAGTCGAGGCGACGCACCGCGGCGAAGTCTGTGCCGACGACCACCACCGAGGTGCCGCGATCCGTCGTGGCTACAGCGTAGGCAAACGGCGCGGCGAGCACGTCTGGCCCGGCCTCGCGACGCGCCGTGGCCAGCACGGCTGCGCGTGTCTCCGGCGGCAGGGTGGCACCAGCCGGTGCGGTCACGACGAGGTTCGCGCCGAAGCTGCGGAACTCGTGGTGCAGCTTTGCGTCCAGGCTGGCGTAGAGCGTCAGCAGGGTGGTCGCTACGGCGGCAGAGACGGTGAGCGCTACCAGGGCCGAGAGGCTGCGCGCGCGCCGGTGTACCAGAGAACGGCGCAGGATGGCCAGCAGAGAGAGGGGCGCGCTCATGCGTCTGCCCTCAGAATGGCCGAGGGATCCAGCCGCAGCGCCGAGCGGATGGAAGGGGTTGAGCCGGCGATGGCCACCAGGATCGCGATGCCCACGGTAACCGGCAGCAGCACCGGATTGAACGTCGTAGCCAGCTGCAGCGCGGCAGGGCCGGAGTCGCCCGCAAAGATGCGCGCGCCCAGCCACGCCGAGAGGGTGGAGCCCAGCAGGTAGCCGAGCGTGCCGAAGACGAGCGCCAGCACGGCGGTCTCCGCATAGAACAGTGCCGCGATCGTCAGCTTGCTGGCACCGAGCGAACGCATCAGGCCGATCTCGCCACGGCGCTCCAGGATTGCTGTCGCCATCGCCGCCGAGACGGCAAACGCCGCCGCAAACAATGCCGCCGCAGAGATGAGCCACATCAGGCCGGAGATGCGATTCAGGATGGTGCCCTCCGACTGCTCGACGCGCCGCACCTGCTGCGCATCGGCCCCGGGGATGACCTCGCGAATCTGGTAGGCGATGGAGTTGGCATAGGCGCGGCAGTACCAGATCTCCCGCTGCTTGGCGGGCAGCGTGTCCGGGTCAACGCGGGCAAAGTTGTCCTCAGGAATGGTGCGGGCCGAGATGTCGATGCGCGAGACAGCGTCTGCCGTTCCGTTGCTTCGCTGCGCAGTTGCCATCGGCAGAATGAGCTGCTGATCCAGAGCAGAGGCCGTGTCGGCGATACCGGTAATGTGCAGGGTGGTGCCGTCGGCCAGTTGCAGCGGATCGCCGGTCTGTTTGTGCAGCAGGCGTGCCAGTGCCGTGCCTAGTACGGCCTGGTCTGGCGCAGCAGGCCACGCCCCGGCCATCCGCCAGGCAGGATGCATCTGCGGTGCGCCCGTCCTGGCCGTGCCGGTGCCGAACGGATGCTGGAACCACAGGCCGGTAGCGGCAACGGTATGGCCGTCCGCAAGCCGCACGCTCAAGGCGAGCTCCGGACTGATCCCCGTGATGTTGTTGGCCCAGAAGATCGTCTTCAGCTTATCGAGGTCGCTCTCATGCAGATAGGCGTTGCCGGTGGCGGGCTTGATGCTGACGCCACCGAGATTCACCTCCAGCCCCGCGGCCCTGGGGGTGACCACGATGTTCGCGCCGTAGACCGCCAGCTCGTTGTGGATACGGTCGCCGATGGTCGTGGCGAGCGCCAGCATCGCGGTAACTGCCGTAGTGCCCAGCAGGATCGCGATGCCCGCCAGCAACTTGCGGCGGCGCTGGCGGAGGAACGACTCGAAGAGGAGGCGGAGAAACATGGGCGGCTGGTACCAGTGTAGTGCGACGTGCGCTGCGAGGGCGGGCTACCGGGCGAAGATGCGCACCAGCGGCTGCAGATCGGTTGCCGTAATCGTGATGATGCCGCCGGCATTGGTGGACTTGAGGGGAATCGGGTTGCAACCACCGGGCTGGCCCATGGAGGCGGCGTTCAGCGGCGAGTTGCACATCTTGCAGATGATGCCTTGCGAGCCCATGTAGAAGCCCACCGGCCCGCAGATCTGGCAGGCATCGGCCACGGAGACGATGGTGCCATCCGGCTTGCGGAAGAGCAGGAAGCGCACCTCGACCAGGCCGCCCTTGCCGTCGTCCAGCTTGACGCCGAAGCGGTGCAACTGGTCGTCGTTGATCTGTGCCGCGGGGACGGCCACCTGCGAGCCGGTCAGCGTGACCGCCGTGGTGGGCGAGAGCGCGGTGGTGCTCTTGGCGTAGATGAACTCTGCCGTGGAGAGGAAGATGAAGGTGAAGCTGGTGGCAACGACCGCGTTCATCCACAGCGTTTCGCGGCGCTGGGTCCACGCGGCTCTGCGCTTATCGGCGGCGCTGGCGTTGGCGTCCAGGGGCGCAGGCGTGCGGCGCTTGAACTCCAGCAGCACCATCAGGCCAACTAGAGCCAGCATGGTGACGAAGAAGAACAGATCGTTGCGGACGATGGGGCCGATCAGCCGCATCTCCGCTGTGCTGGAGGGCAGCACGCCATTTTCTGAAAGCTCGTGCAGCCCGCTGATCAGCAGCTGAAACGCGACAAAGTACAGAATGACCGTCGTCACGCGGAAGAAGCGCTGCAGATTGATGCGGACGCTGCCACGGATGAACAGAACGCCAAATACCACCGAGACGGCAACGCCCAGCAGGGTGCCGGTAAAGGAGAGAATCTCGCTGGAGTTGAGCGTCACGGCCGAGAGGATCAGCACGGTCTCTGCGCCCTCGCGCAGCACCAGCAGAAAGACGAAGAAGAAGAGGCCGACCCGCGAGGTGTTCTGAATCAGCTCGGAGACTTTGCCCTCAATGTGCCCCTTCAGAGCGCGCGCCGTGCGGTGCATGTACCAGATCATGCTGACCACAAAGAAGGCCGCAGTCAGCATCACCCAGCCCTCAAAGATGTCTGGGTTGAAGCTGAGCCGCGCCAGCACCACCGCGACGGCAACCGAGGCCGCAACGGCGGAGGCCAGCGCCCAGAAGACGGTGCGCTTCAGCTCATGGCGGCCGATCTTGGAGAGGTAGGCAAAGATGATGCCAACGATCAGGGAGGCCTCGACACCTTCGCGGAGCGTAATGATAAATGCCTGCAACATAACGAGCTGCTTCCAATCCCGCAGGCAGTGTGGCCTGGCCTGCTCCGCCGTGTGGGCACGGCGTTCGTTAGCTCTAAGTCTAAAGCGGACTAAATTGGTCGTCAATTGGCCGTGCGGTGTCCGGACAGGTACCTTCATGCAATCAAAGCGCCGCCGTTGCGATGGAAGAAGAGGGTTGCCCGGGTTCGCGTGGCATGGCGCACAACCTGCCACCAAGTGGCCGGTCTACAATGCGATATCGCAGGTTCGCGAGTCGTTCCAGGAGTTTGCTGCATGAGACGAGTGCTGGTGCTGGGGGCGCTGCTGGTTGCCATGGTGTGGGGAGGGGTGTGTGCTGCTTCCCATCGTCGAGCAGGAGAGCCCGCCGTTGCCACCGGGGTCGCGGTCGATGGGGCCGCGCAGCCCGTGCAGCTTGCAGCGATCGAGCCGGAGTACCACTTTGCCGTGCTGGCGGGCTCCACCCGGCAGATTGCGGTTCGCCTGACCGGAGGCCGAACCGGTAAGGTGAACTGGCGCATTGCGGCGACGACCGGGGGTGCCTCCGCCACCCTGACCACGCCGCAGGTCAGCCATGTTGATGCGGTGCAGGGAAGCATCGGGACCGTTGAGGTGGACCTGGGGCCGGGGGCGGGCAACTGCCAGATTACGGGCGCGCAGAAGTCCATCGGCAGCTACGCCGTTCAATCCCCGGCGACGGTCACGGTGGAAGCGATCAGCGTGGATGAGCCGGCGAAAACGGCCCACTTTTTATTCAACGTCTGTGCCAACACCACCCGGGTTATCGTGGGGCCTGCCTATCAGCAGGCGTATCAGGCGCAGCCGGTGAGCCTGCAAAGCTGGGTGACCGGGAACACGGATGAGTCCGGCACGTGGAGCGTCGTAAGCCAGCCGAACGGTGGCGACGGCAAGCTGACCGACACGGACCGGCGCGATGCCGTCTTTCAGGCGACGATCTCGGGCCGCTACACGCTGCGCTACACCAGCCATGCAGACAGCAAGCAGTCCGCCGCGGCGATCGTCTTTGTTGCGCCGCAGCCGCTGCCGGCCTACGCGGCGACTCCCCAGCGCACCATGCCGCACGCCTGCTTTCGCGATCCTGCGCTGACCGGTGCTGACCTGGAGGTTGGTGCAGGCAAGCAGTATGCATCGCTTGTGGCGTTGCCACCGGCAAACACTTGGCGACCCGGTACGGTGATTCGGGTATGGAACACGGACACTACGGGCAGCAGCCCCACGGTCTACCACGAGCTGGTGCAGATCGCGACGTCGGGCACGCCGCTGCAACCCATCGTGCTGTGCGGAGTGCCGGATGCGGCTGGTAATCTGCCCATCCTCGACGGCGAGAATGCCGTGGCGCAGGCCGGGGCCTCCACCGCGGCGGCCGTCAATCTTGGCATCGTGAGTCTTTGGCCGGGAGGCTACGGCAAGGGCACACCCTACGGCTATTGGCAGAGCGGCAGCGCCGGGCCCAACTACGTGAGTGTCACCGGCCTGCATCTGCGCCACGCCACACCGGCCTACCGGTACACCCTGGCGGGCAGCGGCCAAGGAGGGCGGTATGCGGGCGGAGCGGCGTGTCTGAATGTCCGCTCCGGCAGCTACCTGGACTTTGCCGGCAACGACCTGGAGGGCTGCACCAACGGCATCTTCACCGCAGAGAACACCAACAGCGCGTGGGCGCCGGTAACCCAGGTGGTGACCATCACCGGCAACCATATTCATGGCTCCGGCTGGGCGCAGGACTTCACGGAACATCAGGTGTACTTTCAGTCGTTCTTTGGCGTGCTGCAGGGCAATCTGCTGGACGAGTATCTGAAGACCGCACAGGGCAGCAACATAAAGTGGCGCGGGGTTGAGGGCATCTTCCGCTACAACGTGCTGGCCAGCGGTACCGCTCGCGACTTTGACCTGGTGGAGAACCAGGATGCGACCCCGTATGTCTCGCTGGAGGCCTATCTGAGCCAGCACGGGCAGACCGACTGCTACGCCTCGTTGTACTGCTCTGGCGATACCGCAGGTGCCAATGTCATTGCGGCCTACCAGGAGAGCGCGCAGAAGGACTTTCTGTACGGCAACCTGATTGAGGGCCGGTCTGCCCAGTATCAGGTGCACTACGCTGAAGATCACGATGGCGGCATGGCAGACCGCAACGGCGTGCTGTACTTCTACGCCAATACGCTGGCCGCCGCGCAGGTGGTCTTTGACACGGGCTCCAACGGGCTAGGCTACAACCCCTACCTGCAGCCGCGCGTTGAGGCCCAGAACAACCTGCTGTGGGCACGCGATCAGCAGACGGAGTTTGGCCGCTACGCCACCATCATCGGCCGCTGGACGACAAACGTAATGAAGGCGGGCACCTTCCGGATCGATCCTCCGATTGCGGGGGGCTCCTTCAACGCGGGCGATTCGCACGGCTGGGAGTCAGGCTGCGATGGCGACTGTCCCTGGCCGGGAGTGCATCCCATCGACGGGCACCAGTATGGGCTGTCCGCGGCCAACTTCCTGCAGCTTACCCAGCGCCCGTTTGAGGTCGGCACCTATGCGCCTGTCGCGGAGAAGCCGCTGGCCGTGGGTACGCCGCTCTCTGGAGCCAGGGCCTTGCTGCCCGTGCGCTGGCAGTACTCGCGGAGCAGCTACAGCCTGGTGCCCAGGCAGAACCCACTGGTGGTGGGCGCGACCGACGGCGCAGCTGCACGCTAGGCTACGTACACAGGCGACTTGCCAGGCCGTGACCTGATCACGCCAACGCAGGGGTGTGGCTAGGGTTACCTTATTTTTTTTTGGGGGGGGAAGAGAAGAGATGGTGCGCCCGGAAGGATTCGAACCTCCGACCTACTGGTTCGTAGCCAGTTGCTCTATCCAGCTGAGCTACGGGCGCACGTGCTGCGAATGCAACCTTTTCAAGATACCGAAAAAGCGATCTATGGGCAAGTCCTGCGGCAGGTTGCCTGTGGATTCTGCAATCGCTTAGCGGGCCTGCGGGGCCTCGGCTGGTGGTGGCGGTGGCGGAGGCGTGGTGTAGAGCTGAACTCGCTCGACGACATCGAGACCGGCGCGGCGGAGCAACTGGTGAATGGTGGGCTCGGTCAGGCGCGTCGCGTCATACTCCACGCGGAGGGTGCGGGCGGTCTCGTCAAACTGAATGAGGCGAATGCCATAGACCTCCCGCAGGCGCGAGATGGCCAGTGCTGCGGCTGGCGTGGGCGGAACACCATAGCGGTATACAACGTCGAGCTGAGTCATAGAGCGATGATACCAGTCAGCGGTCTGCGGTTCCAACGGGGGCGGGGATCGGCTGGCAGCGGGCCATCCGCTGGCTACAGGCGGCCCAGGTAGTCCAGAATCTCCGGGCTGGTCCAGTTCTGTGCAGAGACAAACTTGCGTCGCAGGATGCCGTTGCGGTCGATCACGTAGGTCTCGGGAATCTGCACGGTGCCATAGAGCTTGTTGATGCGCAGCGAAGGGTCGCGGACGGTGACAAAGTCCACGTGGTGCTGCGTCAGGAAGTGCTGATAGGCGTCTGCGTCCTCGTCCTGGCTGATGCCGATGACGGTGACCTGCGGCAGGCGGTGCTGCAACTCCAGCAGGCTGGGCAGCTCCTCGACGCATGGCGCGCACCAGCTGGCCCACAGGTTGAGCACCACGACGCGGCCGCGCAGCTGGGCCAGGTCCACGGTGTGTGTGCCATCCGCGACGGAAAAGAGCGGAGCAGGTATGCCCAGGTGGCCGGGGTGGTCGCCGCGGTCGCAGCCCAAAGTGAGACAGGTGGCAAGCAGGATTGATGAGAGCAGGGTACGCACAGGGAACTCCACTTCCTATAATACGGAGTGAGTGAGCGTTGAGGCGACAACCCCGAAGGAAGCAGCGCCGCAGTTCGCGGTGAGCGTGATTGTGCCCGCCCGGAATGAAGAGGCGGCGCTGGGCGCGTGTCTGGCGTCGTTGCTGGTGCAGTCGGAGCCCGGCTTTGCGCTGGGACGGCAGTGGGAGCTGTTTGTGGTGGATGACCACTCCACTGACGGCACAGCCGCCATCGCCCGGCAGGCTGTAGCCGCACTGCAGCAGGCGGAGCGCGCCGGGGTTCACCTGCTGCAGGCGCCGGAGCTGGACCTGAGCCAGCGCGGCGGGTTCACGGGCAAGACCAACGCCTGCTGGGCTGCAGCGCAGCGCGCCCAGGGTCGGTGGCTCCTGTTTACGGATGCCGATACGGTGCACCAGCCCGGGGATGTGTCGCGTTCGCTGCATGAGGCGGCCAAGTACAAGGTGGCGCTGCTCTCCTACTCGCCGCGCCAGCTGGTGAGCGGGCTGTGGCAGCGGGCCGTGATGCCGCTGGTCTTCAGCGAGCTGGCCAGCGTGTATCCAACCAGGCAGATCAATGACCCGGAGAACCGGCTGGCAGCCGCCAACGGGCAGTTTCTGCTGGTGGAGCGGGAGGCCTACTTTGCCGCAGGCGGGCACCGCGCCGTAGGGGCGAATGTGCTGGAGGATGTGGCGCTGGCAGAGAACGTCAAGCGCGCACGCAACGGGATTCGCCTTCGCTATGCCCCGGATGCGCTGGCGACGCGGATGTATCGCAGCACGGCGGAGATGATCGAGGGGTGGACGAAGAATCTGGCGGTGCTGATGCCCTCGCCGCTGGCGCTGGCCTTCTGGCGCATGCTCGATCTGGTGCTGCTGTTGGGTTTGCCCCCCATGGCGTTTCTGTACCCGCAGCATGTGCCAGCGCAGCGGGCCATACTGCTGCTGCTGTGGCTGCGCAATGTGTGGCGTTACTTTAGCCGGGTAGCGCGGTCAAACTTCAGCGCGGTGGATGTGGCGCTCTCGGTGGTCGGTTTACCGTTATTCGTGTCCCTGTTGCTTCGCAGCGCGATTCACCATCGCATCAAA
>JAGWNX010000071.1 GCA_028872955.1 Acidobacteriota bacterium | reverse complement strand
TCAGGTTACGTTTCTATCCAACTACATCTCTTTGACGCCATCGACAAAGGCCTTTAGCTTGCGGCTGCGGCTGGGGTGGCGCAGCTTGCGCAGTGCCTTGGCCTCAATCTGGCGGATGCGCTCGCGGGTGACCTGGAACGACTGGCCAACCTCTTCGAGCGTATGCTCCGAGCCATCCTCCAGGCCGAAACGCATCTTGATGACGCGCTCTTCGCGCGGGGTAAGCGTGCGCAGCACCTGCGAGGTGTACTCCTTCAGGTTCACGCTGATGACAGCATCGGAGGGCGATACGGCCATGCGGTCTTCGATGAAGTCGCCAAGGTGGGAGTCTTCCTCTTCACCGATGGGAGTCTCCAGTGAAATTGGCTCTTGGGCGATCTTGAGCACCTTGCGGACCTTCGCCACAGGAATATCCATGCGGCGGGCAATCTCTTCGGAAGACGCCTCGCGGCCAAGCTCCTGCACCAGCTGGCGGCTGGTACGGATGAGCTTGTTGATGGTCTCGATCATGTGGACCGGGATACGGATAGTGCGGGCCTGGTCCGCGATGGCACGGGTGATGGCCTGCCGGATCCACCAGGTGGCATAGGTGGAGAATTTGTAACCACGGCGGTACTCAAACTTGTCTACCGCCTTCATCAGGCCGATGTTGCCCTCCTGGATGAGGTCGAGGAACTGGAGGCCGCGGTTCGTGTACTTCTTGGCGATGGAGACGACGAGGCGGAGGTTGGCTTCAATCAGCTCGCGCTTCGCCTTCTCGGCGTCCATATCGCCCTGAATCATCTCGCGCTGCGTGCGCTTGAGGTCAGCGATGGAGATGCCAGCATCTGCCTCGAGGCGCTCGAGATCGACGCGGCAGTTCTTCTGCTGGCGCTTGTACTCCTTGCGCAGCTCCTCGGACTTCGATGCCTCGTGCTTCGCGTCGAGCGATTTGATCTGGCGCTCCAGCGTGCGCATGGCATCGACGGTCTTGTTCACCTTGTCGAGCAGGCGCTTCTTCTCGCTGTTGGTGTACTTCAGCTCGCGCACAATGCGGTTGATCAAGACGTGCTCGCGGCCGATGAGCCAGCGATTCTTACGCTGGTCCTTGGCCTTGGCGCGTGCGTCCTTGCCGGCGGGGTTGGCCAGCTTCTCCTGCAGCGCCTGAATCTTCTTCTGGTGCTTGATGATCTGGTCGATGCGGCTGGCCGTGTGGCGGACGCGCGCCTGCAGGATGTCTTCCGTCAGCTCCTCTTCATCGAAGGTGACGACTTCCTTGATGTTGCGCACGCCGCGGCGCAGGTCCTCGCCCAGTGCGACGATCTCGCGGATGACGATGGGCGAGCGCGAGATGGCCTTCATCACGCGCATCTGGCCGCGCTCGATGCGCTTGGCGATCTCGACCTCGCCCTCGCGGGTGAGCAGCGGTACGGTACCCATCTCGCGCAAATACATGCGCACGGGGTCGTTGGTCTTCTCCAGCTGACCGGGAGAGAGATCCAGCTCAACGTCTTCACCATCCTCCGCACTCTCGGAGTCGTAGATGTCGCGGCTGGAGATGCGCTCCTCGCTGCCGACGTCGATCCCCTGCGTGTTGATGGTGGTCAGCAGGTCGTCGAGGTCATCCGGCGTGGTGATATCGCCGGGCAGCAGATCGTTCACCTCACCGTAGGTCAGGTATCCCTTCTCTTTGCCTGTATCGATGAGCTTCTCAATTTCGTCTTCGTACTTGTCTAGTTCTTCGGCCACAGTGGTAGGCGCTCCTGCAGAAATTTTTCTCGGTCCAGACCCCTGAAAGGCGTGTTTTGCCTCAAATTGACGTAGGGATCCCGGGGTTGTTGCATTATGGGCAGGGAGCAGATTGCGGTTAAGACCGCGTTGGCCGGCCGGTACCTCGAGTCAGGTACGGGTTGTCTAGGCACAGGTCCCCAGCGAACCATAGAATACCACAGTTGTTTAGACGCAGAGCGCCCGGAAACGATTCGCTGCCTGGTGACGTTGCAGCCAGGGCCCCAAGCCGCGCCACACGACCTAACCCTCTACTTTGGATAGACTTAGCTGCTAGCGCCGACGCAACCTGGCCAGCACAGCCGCCGGCCGTAGCGAGTCAGGATAGTGGCGCATGCTGGCCAGGAAGGCCGGGAAGGTGTCGTGCGCAACCCGCAGGGAGGCTGGCAGCACGTAAAAGTTCATAATGGCCTCAGAGAGCAGCAGCGCCAGCGCCGCGCCATACAGGCCAATTGCGCGCGACAGCCCGTAGCAGACCACGCAGGTAAGGCTGGTAGCAAAGATGTAGTAAGCCGCCAGGCGCTGATGCTGATTGGTGGAGGTAAGCAGCGTGGAGCTGGTGGACCAGAGCGAGAAGAAGACCACCACCAGCAGCAGAATGGAGAGCAGTCCGCGGCTGGGCGGAACATGGCCGCCGCTCCAGTGATGCAGAAACCACGGGCCGACGGTCATCATGCACAGAATGATGCTGAAGGCGACCAGCAGGGCCACCTGGCAGGCCCGCCGGTGCAGCTTGCGCGTCAGCTCCAGATTGCTGGCGCCATAGGAGATGGCCAGCTCCGGCTCAAAGGTGTTGTTCACCATCTGCACCATCTGCAGCGCAACGCGGGAGACCGTACGGGCCGTGCCGAAGACCACCACAGCGGTGGGGCCCAGGGCGTAGCTGACAGCCAGCAGTGTGCCCTGCAGGTTGAGCGCATTGCCCAGCGGAAAGCCCATGAAGGCGATGGCCGGACGCACCAGCCGACGGATCTGGGCCAGGCTGGCGTACTGCCAGCCAAACCGCAACCAGGGAATATCCTGACGCACCTTGACCGCAAGGAATGCCGTAACGGCCAGATTGGCAATCGCATACACCAGCGCAGTCTGCCGGGCAGTGCCCCCCAGGATGACCGAGAGAATGGTGCAGGTGAAGGCTGCCAGCGAGAGCATGCTCTTCATAAAACTGCCAAAGGCGTAGCGGCCAATGCTGCGATAGGCCGATTGGATGAGCTGCTCCAACTGGCCGAGCAGCACCGAGACGCCCAGATAGAAGATGATCCACTTGGCGTCCGACGGGCCGATGGTGTGCAGATGCAGCAGTCGGGCCGCTGGAATGAGGTAGAGCGTGACCGCCAGCAGGGCGATGACGGCCGAGCAGATGCCAATGATGAGCCACCAGCAGCTCTGAAAGACGCACAGGGCCGTCGCCCGGTCCTCGCGCGAGACGGACATCGTCATCTCGTTGCCGGCGACCGTGCCGAAGCCTACGTTACTGAAGCTGAGGTAGGACGGGATGGAGTTGACCACCATCCACTCGCCGTACAGCGGCACGCTCCAGAAGTGCAGAAAGACCGGCACCTGAACCAGCTGCACCACGGTGCCCGCCAGGCGACTGACCCAGTTGGAGGCGAAGCCCAGCAGCAGACGACGCTTCGTCGAGCTATCCACGTGCCTGCCATCCGATCTGCAAAGTCCGCGCCCCCCGCCGTACTCCTCAGGATTGTAGCAATCCGACCCGCACGGGGCACGGACTGCTCGTCACAACCAGCTTCGTCGTTGCTGGCCAGAGGCACAACGACCTAGGGAACCCCTCATAGCGAGAAGGCCCGGAGGGCGCGATCGATCTGCACCTTCTCGACCGTAAGCTGCGTCAGCAGGGAGTGGTCTCCGCGGCGTTCGGCCTCCGCCAGCGACATGCGGATCTCGCGCTGACGACGCTCCAGGTGGCGACGTTCCAGGGTGTGCAAGGCGTCCTGCACCAACTCGTGCATGTCGGTCGAGTCGGGCTGCTGCTCGTGGTGCTGCAGGGTGCGGGCCAGCAGGGCGCGGGAGGCGTTGTCGGGCGCGGCGTCCAGGGGATTCTCCGGCGGGGGCGCGGCGCTCAGCACCTCCAGCACGGCAGCGGAGGCCAGCCCGTCGTACCACCCCGGGTTTGCTGAGAGCGCCTCTGCCGCCAGCTGCCGGGCGGGCTCCGTGGCGGGCAGCACCAGCGCCCGCATCAGGATGCGTTCGGCCTCGGTGGCGGGCTCCAGCGCGTGCGAGCGGACGCTCTCGCTGCGGGTGGCGGCGGCCTGCTTCAGCTCCTGCCGCAGAATTGCCGAGTCGATGCCCAGCTTCTGTGCGGCGTCTGCGGCAAACTCGTCGCGCAGAATGCGGCTCGGCAGCAGGCGAATGTGGGGCAGCAGGAAGTTCATGGCCTTTACCTTGGCGTCTGGCGTGCGTGCCGGAAAGAGCTGGCGGGCGCGATCAATCAGGTAGTCCGACTGCCGCCTGGCCCCGCGCAACGCGACCATATACTGCTGCACGCCCTGCTCGCGGATGAAGCGATCAGGGTCGAGCCCGCCCTCCAGCGTCACCACCTTGACGTTGAAGTCCTCTTCGGTCAGCAATGAGATCGACTTCTCACTGGCGTTGGCGCCGGCGGTGTCGGGGTCGAAGTTCACGATGACCTGCTTGGTAAAGCGGCTCAGCAGCCGCACCTGCATCTCAGTAAACGCCGTGCCCGACGTCGCGATCACGTTGCGGACGCCCGCCATATAGACCGAGATGCAGTCCATCTGGCCCTCCACCAGCAACGCAAAGTTGTGCGTGCGGATCTCGGCCTTCGCCTTGTCCAGGTTGAAGAGCACCTGCCCCTTGGAGTAGAGCGCGGTCTCCGGCGAGTTGAGGTACTTGGCGATGGGGCGGCCTTTCTCGTCCACGTCGTCCAGCGCGCGCGCCGTAAAGGCGATGGTGCGGCCCTGCTCGTTGGCGATGGGGAAGGTGATGCGCTTGCGAAAGCGCGCATAGAGCGGCTGCGGCGTGCCGTCGGGCGACTCCTTGGACGAAAACAGCCCCGAGGCGCGTAGCACCTCCTCCGGGAAGTGCGCCTTCAGCCGCTCGCGCATGTCGTTGTAGTCGTCTGGCGCGAAGCCGATGCGGAAGGTGGCGATGGCCTCCTGCGTGACGCCGCGGCCGGTCAGGTACTCGCGCGCGCGGGCCGCGGCAGGCGAGCGCAGTTGCGCCTCAAAGTACTGCGTTGCCGCCTCATGAACGTCCAGCAGTTGGCGGCGCAGGCCGGCCTCGCGTGCCTCCTCCGGCGAGTTGAACTCGCGCTTGGGCAGCGCGATGCCGCACTTGGTGGCGACCGAGCGCACCGCCTCAGGAAAGCTGACGTTCTCCAGCTTCATCACAAAGGTGAAGACATCGCCCTTCTCGTGGCAGCCAAAGCAGTAGAAGTAGCCGTGCGTGGCGTTGACCGAGAAGCTGCCCGTGCGCTCCTTGTGGAACGGGCACAGGCCGGTGTAGTTCTGCGCGCCGGTCTTGCGCAGCTTCACATAGTCGCCGATGACCTTGACGATGTCGGCCTGCTGCTTGACGAGTTGGGCAAAGTTATCGGACATGCCGGGCACTGCGAGCCGCCGCCCAGGATGGAACGCCGGTGAACCTCCAGTTTAGCCGAGGCCGACAGACCCGAATCAACCCGCGCCGGGTGCCGGGGCACCCCGTTCCTGCGCGACTCTGGCATGCGTGCCGGAGATGCATTGCACTGCAAGCGGCCGACCTTCCCACCCTTCGCAAACCACGCGAAGGATGGGGCACCCGAGCGTCGGGCCGGTTGTAAATATGGGCCCCCCCAAGAGGGGGATGTTGATAGCTTAAGAATCACGCTTTTCGATTTGTTCTTTCTGGCGATCTGGAAGAGCGTTGAACATCTCGGCAACCTTCGCGGGTTGAGTGATCATATTTTCGACGACGATGTTAACCAGTCCGAACAATGCTGAAACAACTTTGACGTCGTCGTCGATCGCGATCTGACCTGGGTGCACTGCATTGTTTCCGATTACCCTCACAACATCCAACGCCTGCTGCACGTTCTCTCGAAGACCATTCTTGACGAGCTTTCCAATGTCAGCGTTGAGGTTTTCTCCGGTCCCGCCGAGATTTACACAAAGTTTCTGGATGGCGAGACGCAAGAGAGCGGCAGCTCCTTTAGGAGATAGCTCATAGATCGCGCGGGCTTCTTCGTAGTCAATCTTCACAGCTTCTGGCATATCAGCCGATGGTGCGGGGATCTGATTGGCAATCGGCCATACGAGAGTTCCGGCGCGCCAAAACGCGACTTCCGAGCAGACCTGACAACCCGATACCGCGTAGGCGTTCATTCGTGGTTTGAAAGCGCCTAGAAACGCTGTATGAGGTTGACCCGTGTGTTGATCGCGTGTGAACCGTAAGGTTGACCAATGCTGCTGAGCTATGGTGCCGCAATGTGGGCACTTAAACTGAGGTGCGTCTTTGGATGGAGGATACTCTTTGTTCGCCATTGTTCTGGAGTCATCCCTTTTCATGAGTCTACTCTTCTCGTCACTGGCAATTACAGGCGAACAAAAGAAGACTATTCAGGCGGGTGGCCCACCCTTTCGCCATTTCCAAAACTAGCACAATCGTTTGGGTGCCCCATCCTTCGCGTCGTGTGCGAAGGGTGGGAGGTGAGTTGGCTGGTTCGCCTCGAACGCAGTGACCGGGGTGCGGCCTCCTGCTTAGGCATCGGCGAAGATGGAGTACTTGGCCCCTTCCAACGGAACGATCTCTGGACCACCCGCTCGATCTTTCCCCTCCCACCCTTGGCAAAAGACCGCCAAGGATGGGGCACCCGAGCAGGTGTGGCGGTTTGAATGCGAAGGTTGGGGCAACCGCCAGCGGAACTTCCTGCCGCGGATGGTGTCTGAAGTATCCGTCAGCCGCAGGAGCCTTTGCTGTCCTGTGGCCGGGCAACACACAGGAGCCAAACGACATGCGCCTCTTTCGCACGCTACGCAGTACCCTGCTGGCAGCTGCCCTGCTGCTGGTGCCTGCCGCCAGCTTTGCCGGCGTCTTTATCTCGGTGAATATTGCCCCGCCGGCGCTGCCGGTGTACACCCAGCCGGTATGCCCGGGCGACGGCTACCTGTGGACGCCCGGCTATTGGGCGTGGGGTCCGGATGGCTACTACTGGGTGCCCGGCGTGTGGGTGCGTCCGCCGCAGGTCGGCTTCCTGTGGACGCCGGGCTACTGGGGCTGGAGCGGCGGCGTGTATCTCTTCCACCCCGGTTATTGGGGACCGCACATCGGCTTCTACGGCGGCGTGAACTACGGCTTCGGCTACGGCGGAGTGGGCTACGAGGGCGGCTACTGGCATAACGGCGTCTTCGCCTACAACCGCACGGTGAACAACGTAAACGTCACCAACGTGACGAATGTGTACAACAAGACCGTGATTGTGAACAACGTGAACAACCACGTGAGCTACAACGGTGGCAACGGCGGGGTGCAGGCGCGGCCCTCCGCTGCTGAGATGGCGGCGGAGCGCGAGCAGCATGTGAACCCCACCCCCGAGCAGCAGAACCACTTCAACGCTGCACGTGCGGACCGCAGCCAGCTGGCCAGTGTGAACGGCGGACGTCCGCAGATGGCGGCAGCCCGCACACCGGGTGAGTATCATGCCGCCGTCATGCGCAACGGCGGCGCTGCCCGGCAGGCGATGCAGCCCGGCAACCGTGCGCCGATGCAGCAGCGCACCGGCGGCCAGGGCTTCGGCGGTGGCAGGCAGCAGGGTGAAGGCTACCATCCACAGCCCCACGGCGGAGCACAGATGCGTAGTGGCGGCGGTGGCCAGCCGCACGGTGGTGGTGGCCCGGCGCAGCCTCAGCAGCGGGGCGGGGGCGAACGCCGCCACTAGCCATGGCCTTGACCTTGCACGAAGAGCCCAGATCTTCGGCCGGAAGCCTCGACTTCCGGCCGTCGGCTTTTGGGCGAGGCTTATAGAATGAAGGTTGTGCCTGAAGTCTGCGAACGCGAACAGTCGCTGTTGGACCGCATCTGCGTGGTGCTGGTGCGCGCGCGCAACCCGGCCAACATTGGCGCGGTGGCTCGCGCGATGCATGACTTCGGCTTTCGCCATCTGCGGGTGGTGAATGAGTTTACGCCACCGTTTGAGGCTGCTCGCTCTGCCGTAGACGCGAGCGCGGTGCTGGCGGCCGCGCAAAGCTGCGCTACGGTGGCCGAGGCCGTCGCGGATTGCACGCTGGTGATTGGCACAACAGCCGTGGGAGAGCGTGACCTGCAGCATCCGCTGCGCACGCTGCCCGACGCGGCAGATGCCATACGCCAGCACGCCGCGGGAACGAACGGTCGCATTGCGCTGCTCTTCGGATCGGAGAAGACGGGGCTGAGCAACGACGAGCTGAGCCACTGCCACTGGCTGCTGACGATTCCGATGTACGAGCATGAGGGCCTGCGCCACCCCTCCATGAACCTGGGCCAGGCTGTGGCCGTCTGCCTGTGGGAGCTGGTGCGCAGCGACGCACGCTCGCCCGTGCAGGGCATACCTGAGCCCGCGACTGCCGCAGAGCAGGAACGACTGGCCGCCGTGCTGGACGAGATGGCAGGCCTGACCGGCTATCGTACGCACCACCCGGCCAACAGTGGCCCTGCCCAGCTACGCCGACTGGTGACCCGGTTGAGCGTTCCCCGCACAGACGTGGCTGTCTGGCTGGGTCTGCTGCGGCAGGTTGTGTGGTTTGCCCGTCGCCAGCCCAAGCCGGAGCTGGATTCGTAACCTTTTGCGTATCTTTCCATCTGTACTCGTAACCTGATCTGTTACCGATAGAGGTCTTCTTGCCGATACGACCCCACACACGAGTGCTGCTGCTGCTGCTGGTAGCCGTGACTGCGAGGAGTGCCGTGAGCCAGCGGCAGCGCACGGCAGAGGAGTACCGCCAGGCAGAGCGCTGGATGCCCTATAACGTGGAGCCGCTGTTGGACCATACCTTTCAGCAGGCAGCGTGGCTGAACGATGATCGCCTGTGGTACGCCGATACGGCAGAGGCAGGCGTGACCTACATGCTGGTTGATCCGGTGCGCCGCAGTCAGGCACCCGTGATGGCGACCGACCAGCTGACGAGCGCACTGAACGCCGCAACCACAGTGGGACGGCACTACACGATGCACCACCCGGACGTGACCAGCCTTTGGCCAGAGAGCGCCGCAGCATGGATCGTGACCACGTCTGAGGGTCGATTCCGGTGCCAGACCGAAGGAACAGTGCGGTGCACTGCAATCCTGGACGTGCACCCGCGTGCCGAGCCTGGCCACGTCGGCGGGGTGCCCATTGCCATTGCGCCGGACGGGGCGCGTGCGGTCTTTTTGCGCGACTGGAACCTGTGGCTGCTGGATCTGACTACCGGCATCGAGCGGCAACTGACCACCGACGGCGTGAAGAACTTTGGCTACGCCACAGACAATGCCGGCTGGACGCACAGCGATGCGCCGATCGTCGTCTGGTCGCCGGACTCTAGACATATCGCCACGTATCAGCAGGATCAGCGCCACACCGGCGACCTCTACCTGCTGCCGGTCACAGTTGGGCATCCGGAGTTGCAGACGCTGAAGTATCCACTACCCGGCGACGCCGAGGTGACGACGATACAGCGGGTCGTGGTGGATGTGGATAC
The DNA here is from genome assembly GCA_028872955.1 of Acidobacteriota bacterium. Classification (GTDB taxonomy): domain Bacteria; phylum Acidobacteriota; class Terriglobia; order Terriglobales; family Acidobacteriaceae; genus Edaphobacter. The sequence continues at coordinate 5,346 of JAGWNX010000071.1, read as the reverse complement.
GGGCAAGGTGGTCCGCCTGAAGATGCCACCGGACCAGCATCGCTCCTCGCTGTGTGACAACCTGAGCTGTCAGGGTGGCAGCGGGTGGGACGATGTGCAGTGGTCGGCAGACAGCCGCCATCTGGCCTTCGTCTCAACCTCGCGTGACCACAAGCAGGAGTGGATGCGACTGGCCGACGCGCGCACCGGCGAAGTGCGCGAGGTGCTGCACGAGGCCGTGCCCACCTACTTTGAGAGTGGAGACGATGCGGTGAACTGGCGCTACCTCGACTCGTCCAACGAGGTGCTGTGGTACAGCGAGCGCAGCGGCTGGGGCCAGCTCTACCTGATGGATGCGGCAACCGGCGCACTGAAGCATGCGGTAACCACCGGTGAAGGCAACGTGACCCAGGTGCTTCGTGTCGATGAAGCGACACGGACGGTGTACTTTCTGGCCGTTGGTCGCGAGCCGGGACGCGACCCTTACTACCAGTTTCTGTACCGGGTCCAGCTGGATGGCTCCGGCCTGCAACTGCTTACTCCGGAGAATGCCTCCCACCAGGTCATGCTGTCGCCCGATGCGCACTGGGTGGTGGATACCTACTCCACGCCGACGACGCCCCAGCAGACCGTAGTGCGCGATGCCAACGGCACGCTGGTGATGCCGCTGGTCCAGCAGGACATTACCCGGCTGCAGCGCGCCGGCTGGCGACCACTTACCCCGATCACAGTGAAGGCGCGGGATAACCGTACAGACCTGTTTGGTTACATGTTTTTGCCGACCACGCTGGATCCGCATAAAACGTATCCAATCGTGGACTTTATTTATCCGGGACCGCAGACAGGGTCCTGCGATGCACGCACTTTTGCGCCTGCGCATGGCGATCTACAGTCGCTGGCGGAGCTTGGCTTTGTGGTGGTTTGCATCGATGGCACGGGCACGCCCGGCCGCTCCAAAGCCTTCCATGACGCGCACTACGGCAATCTCGGAGACAACACGATTCCTGATCAGGTAGCTGGTCTGAAGGATCTGGCACGCCAGTATTCGTTTGTGGATCTGAACCGCGTCGGCATCTATGGCCACTCCGGCGGCGGCTACGCGGCCGCAGGCGCGATGCTGCACGCGCCGGAGTTCTTCCGCGTAGGCATTGCTGAGAGCGGCAACCAGGACAACCGGGAGTATGAGGATGACTGGGGCGAGAAGTGGATGGGCCTGCTGGTGCGCAACCCTGATGGCACCAGCAACTATGACGCGCAGGCCAACCAGAACTTTGCCGGGCAACTGCAGGGCCACCTGCTGCTGATTCACGGAACGATGGACGACAATGTGCCGTTGAATAACACCCTGCTGCTGACCGATGCGCTGATCAAGGCCAATAAGGACTTCGACCTGCTGCTGGTGCCCAACGCAGGTCACTTCTACGGCAGCGCCAGCGGATACGTAACACGACGGCGCTGGGACTACTTTGTGCGTTATCTCGCGGGCGACGTACCACCGGCCGGATACCGGATGGCGCGCTAGCCCAGGCCGGCCATGGCCAGCACCTGCTGCGGTGTGCGGCCCTGCTGGCGTAGCGTCCGCAGAGCCAGAGCATCGTGGCGCTTCGCCAGCCGCGCACCATGCTCGTCTCGCAGGAGTTGCGTGTGGAAGTACGCAGGCGTTGGCATTTGTAACGCATGCTGCAACAAAATTTGCCGGGCTGTGGACTTCAGCAGATCGGCTCCACGCACCACCTCCGTGATGCCCATGGCTGCATCGTCCACAACGCAGGCCAGCTGATAGCTGGGCTGCCCGCCCGGAGGATCGTTGGGCATGGCTCGCCTCCAGATGAGGAAGTCGCCAACCATCCCCTGCGGCGCAGCCGAGGGCGCACAACCTGCCATGAAGGACTGTGGGCCGAGGTTGCCATCGAGAAAGCAGATCGCCTCGCCATCGGGAACGCGGAGTCGATAGTTCACGCCGGGGTCGAAGCGGGACGAGACGGCAGAGGCAGAGCGGCAGCGCCCGTCGTAGAGCGGCTCGTCGTCTGGCTCATGGCCGGGCGCATTCGGCCCGCCGCTCTCATGCGGTGCCTGCGCGATGCGAGCGAGATCTCTGCGGCTGCAGGTGCATGGATACGCCAGGCCAGCGGCAAGCAGCCGGTCCAGCGCCTCGCGATATACAGCCAGGCGCTGCGACTGCTGCACCATCTCGCCCTGCCAGCGAATGCCGAGCCACGCAAGATCCTCGACCATGGCCTCGACAAACTCCGGGCGGCTGCGATGCGGATCGAGGTCTTCGTTGCGAAACAGCAGCGTGCCGCCGGCCTGCCGGGCGCGCTGGAATGCCTGCCAGAAGGTGGCCGCATGGCCAAGGTGCAGCAGCCCGGTGGGCGAAGGTGCCAGCCTGCCTGTGTAGCCTCGCTGCATTTTTTGATGATAGTGGAGCCGGGCAGGGATAGAATGGCGCATCTTGATTCCAGCACGAGGCGCACGATGCCAAAGTTTGTGATCGAACGTGAGATTCCCAACGCAGGAGAGTTGACCGCTGACCAGTTGCACGCCATCTCGCAGACCTCCTGCGGCGTGCTGCACGAGCTTGGCCCACAGATCCAGTGGGTGCAAAGCTTCGTCACGCCAGACAAGATCTACTGCGTCTACCTTGCGCCGGATGAGGCGATGGTGCTGGAGCATGCGCGCAAGGGCGGCTTCCCGGCCAATCGCGTGTCGCGCGTGGTTACCACCATTGACCCGACCACGGCGGAGTAGCACTGCGGCCCACGCTGCGCAGGCTGCCTAGCGGACCTCGAAGGCGTCATCCACGGGCACCTGCAGCGCGGTTGCCAGCGCGTTGGTGTGGCTGGCCATGGCAATCACGGCCGTCAGCTCGGCATGCTGGCCCGGCGTCATGCCTTTGGCGCGTGCCGCAGCCGTGTGCGAGTGCACGCAGTAGCTGCAGTTGTTGGCCGTGGAGACGGCGATATACAGCAGCTCCCTGGTCAGCGGGTCCAGCTCGCCTGGCGTCAGCATCACGCGCTTCAGCGCCGCCCAGGTCTGCTCCAGTTGCTCGGGCTGGTTCGCCAGGGCGCGCCAGAAGTTGTTGAGGAAGTCCGACTTGCGGGTTGCGCGGATATCGGCAAAGACCGCCTGCACGCGCGGATCTGCCTGGGCGTCTTCATCGGTCCAAAGTCGAACTGTTGCCATGGGGTGCCGTCTCCAGCCAGGTTTCGCTCGCTGCCTACTGCGCCGTCGGCAGGGCGTCCAGCAGCGCGGTGGCCTTGCTCAGGTTATCTACCCCAAAGACTGCCAACGCATGGTTGGAGCCAGGCTCAAAGCCGCAGTAGGAGTAGTCGATGTTGATGCCGCCGTCGCCCAGGGCTGCGGCCGCAGAGGCCAGCGCGCCGGGCCGGTGCTCCAGGCTTGCGGCGGCCACCTCGGTCTGCTCAAAGATCATGCCCAACCGCCCCAGCACCTTCATGGTGGCGAGGTTGTCGCTCACAATCAGCCGCGCCAGGCTCTCGCCCTCCTCCACAAACGACTGAAAGGCGTAGATGTTGATGCCCTGCTCGGCCAGCGCGGCAAAGCAGCGAGCCAGGGCGCCGGGCTTGTCAAGAATCGTGACCGTGAACTCTTTCATCCTGGGCATCGATACGCTCCCTCCGCCCCGCGGGCTCTCAAGCCCACCGGAGACCGGCAACCTCTTCTGCATGCGGTGCCCCCATTGTAAAGCGCCACCCGCACAGCGCCAGCATTCTTTTCCGTACCAGCCGGTTTGGGGCTGAACCATATCGCATTCGTATCGATAAACCCGGGTGCAGGGTGCGGGCGATAAATCCGGGTGCCCCACCTTCGGCGCGGCTGTATCGCGCCTAAGGTGGGCCATCGCGCGCCAGCGCGACCTGTTCGCCAACCCGTGTAATCTCCACCGGCCCGGGTTCGTCGAACAGGTACTGCCGGTACGACGACCAGGGCCAGTCCTCAGGGCGCTCCACCAGGCCCCGGGTAACCGGGTTGCGGTGCATGTACTTCAGCTTTTCAACCCGTTTGTCGTGGGTAAATACGTTGAAGTCGTAGTACCGCGTCTGCCAGAAGGGCTGCGGCGCAAGACGCTTGGAGACAGAGAGCTTCAGCGCCTGAAGCGCCTTCGCCAGCGGAACCTCACGGTCCTCGGGCTCGCTGACGAGAAGGTGAACATGCTCCGGCATGACGACGTAGCCGAGAACCTCGCACCGGTAACGGCGGCGCGTCTGCTCCAATGCTGTCAGAAAGGTATCGCGGCAGGACGACGTTGCCAGATACGGCTTGCGCTGGAAGCAACTGAAGGTAACAAAATGATCGTCGCCTTTACTCTGGTAGCGCTTCAGGCCCAACGGCATGCTATGGATTCTAGGAGAACCCAGGTCGCGCTGTCGCGCGATGGCCCACCTTAGGCGCGATACAGCCGCGCCGAAGATGGGGCACCCGGAGTCTGGGGTTGTTTAGATATGGGCCACGCGCCGCTTAGCAGCTATACTGCCGTCATTCCATTTAGGACTGCAAAGGAGCGTTGAGCAAGGATGAGCGAGCTTCTGCCGCCGCGCACACCTGTAGAGTACATAGTCCGTCAGGATTCGCGCCGTAAGCCACGAGTGTTAGTGATTGTTGCAGCATCGCTGACTGTTCTCCTAATTGCTTTGGCAATCGCTCTGCACTGGTTTTGGAGCAAGAAGGCAGCCGTGCGAACTTTCCCGACGGCTCGGATTTCTGCGAGCGGATTGCAAGGAACTCTCAAGGCGAAGTGGGATGGTGGAGTGCGTTACGTCGTGCGCATTAGGCCAATGCATGGAAGCGAGGCTCACTTCAATGAAGTGCTGCGTATGGATCCGCGTCCGCCTATCAGTTTCACTGTAAGACTCTTGGACGCTGACGGATTTGAGATTTGCGAGAACACGCCCGTAGTGCAGCCGTCAATTGGTGTTGACGGGAAATATGATCTTTTAACCGGTGAAAGTACATTCGAAAACTGTGACGAGTCTGCGTTTGAGCGTTCGTCGAAATGGGGCATGAGATATATGTTCCCTGCGCTGTCAGATAATCCCCAATCTTCTGCTACTACTACACCATCTGTAACCCAATCGACCCGCTCCGACATTACCGACAGAAGAAGAGTTGCCAATTCAAGCTCCGTGGAGGCAACCCTTACTGGTAGCGATTTTCAATCAGGCAACATTGAAACTCTTTCAAATGGATCGTATCGGGTAACGAGGAGTGCCGAGAAAATGACTATCTTACTTTGGGAATCTCCAGATAAGGTTCGAATCGAATGCCAGGGCAACGAATGCACCGCCACCAATTTGAGAACTGGCGAATCGGTGCACATACAACGGATGCATTGACGGTTCGATTTGA
>JAGWNX010000070.1 GCA_028872955.1 Acidobacteriota bacterium | reverse complement strand
GCGATTCTGTGCATACGAAGGTCTGGTACTCGGAGAATTTCCTACGGGTGCTACTCCAAGGTGACTTTCCGGCCCTAACCTGCAATCATTGGCGACACAATGTCTATCCCTGATTATCAGTCTTTGATGCTTCCTGTGTTGAAGGCCGCAGCTAAAGGCGAGGTTCGTATTGGAGCTGTAGTCGACGAGCTCGCAGATCAGTTGCAGTTGAATAGCGAGGAGAAGGCGGCACTTCTGCCCTCTGGAAAGCAGACAATCTTTAGTAATCGGGTCCATTGGGCAAAATCGTATTTGAGCAAAGCACAGCTAGTTGAACTAACGCGCCGAGCTCATTTCACGATCACGCCACTCGGAAGATCGGTTCTGGAAAAGAACCCTACCGCCATTGATAACCACTTCCTTGATCAGTTTGAGGGGTTCCGGCAATTTCGAGAGCGGTCAACCGACGGCGATTCAGAAACTGTAGTTTCAGTAGAGCTTCCTGTCACCGATACGAAGCAGACACCCGATGAAATTATGCGAGCTGCGCACCAGCAGATTGAGAGCGCGCTCGGCCAAGATCTCCTTGATCGGATCCGCAATTCATCGCCAGATTTCTTCGAGAGGCTTATCGTCAATCTGCTTCTGAGCATGGGGTATGGCGGATCGCGCGCAGACAAGGCCGGCCGCACACTTGGGCGCTCCGGAGATGATGGAGTGGATGGCGTGATCGACCAAGATCCCCTTGGTCTGGATCGGGTATATATACAAGCAAAGCGTTACGCGGCGGGTAACAACATCGGCCCCGGTGCAATTCGCGACTTCTTTGGGAGTCTCGACCGTCACAAGGCAAGCAAGGGGCTTTTCGTGACTACATCGACCTTCTCTCCCGCAGCAAGGGAAACGTCGGAATTCCTTAGCAAACGAATCGTGCTCCTCGACGGCATGCAGCTTGCTGCTCTTATGATTCAGCAAAAAATAGGCTGTAGGGTGGAAGACACGCTCTACATCAAAAAGATTGATGAGGAATTCTTCGAGTCGTAGTTCGAGCTTCTCTGGTTGTCAAAAAGTCCTCAATTGTCGCCAAGAGGTCAATGCACTCATCGATCACACTGACATTCGAGCAATCCCGATAAACGCCCTTCACGAAAGCTCTCGTCCGCGTCCGTTGACGAGCATTTTGCTTCCCCACATCGCAGAATCAACTTATGGGGCATCTGGCTTTACGGGGAGTTGGCAAAAGGCTGGCTGGCGTGAGGGGCAGCGCGGAGTCGCTATACTGGAGTACAGTATGGGCGGCACGTTGTGTAGCAGCGTTGCTGAGGGGGAGGTCGGGCGATGGCGATCCAGGAAGCGACCAGGCAGGATTGTCTGAGCTGCGAGTACCGCTCGCTGCGGATGTTCTGCAACCTGTCGCCGGAGGCGCTGGCCGACTTTGACAAGATAGGCACCCAGCAGCGCGTGACCAAGGGCACCGTGCTGTTTCGCGAGGCCGACCCCGGCTTGAGCGCCGTGGTGATCTGCAGCGGACAGGTCAAGCTCTCCTGCACCTCAAAAGAGGGCAAGACGCTGATTCTGAAGATCGCGATGCCGGGTGACGTGCTGGGGCTGAGCGCCGTGATTACGGGCGCAACCTATGAGGTGACGGCCGAGGCCCTGCTGCCGACGCAGGTGAAGTTCGTAGAGCGGGCGGATCTGGTCAAGTTCCTGGAGCAGCATGGCGAGGCCAGCATGCACGCCGCCAAGACGCTCTCTGAGGAGTACAAGTCGGTGTTCTTTGACGCCCGGCGGCTGGCGCTCTCGCCCTCCGTTGCGGGGCGCCTGGCCACGGTGCTGCTGGATTGGGGCCGGACCGCCGCCTGTGGAAAGCCGGAGATGCGCTTTACCATGGCCCTGACCCACGAGGAACTGGCCAACATGGCGGGCACCTCGCGCGAGACGGTGACGCGGTTACTGGGCAAGTTCCAGAAAGACAAGCTCATCCAGGTCCGTGGCGCCTCCATCCTGATCCTGTCGCCGGACCGGCTGGCGCAGCTCTCGGCGTAACAGTCTTAGGGCTGTCAGACGTGACCAGCATCACAGAGCCCAGCGGCCGAACGTCGCTACATTACTTCCAGGTTCTGCCTGGAGGTGATCGGCGATGGGACAACAGAGTGTGACGATGTTGGGGCGGCGGGACGTGCTGCCCGGTCTGCAACCTGCAACGGCAGCGGTGTGGTCTGGCGGGGTGGTGAGGCAGATTCTAGCTTGCACGGACTTCTCCCCGGTCTCCGTACTGGCGGTGGAGGAGGCAGCGCGTCTGAGCCTGGAGCGCAATGCCCGGCTTACCCTGCTGCATGTGTTTGAGTACGGCGTAGCCTCTGCCCGGGACGAGGGGGCCGCAGGCGTGGCCGAGAAGCTGCGCAACAACGAGTGCCATCGCCTGACCGAACTGCTGAAGCGCCTGCGCACGACCGGTGTGCAGGTGAACGCCGTGATGACGGATGGCGACGCTGGCGACGCGATTCTGAAGGCGATTGTAGAGCACCAGGCCGACGTCGCCGTGCTGGGGACGCATGGCTTCAGCGGTGTGGAGCGGATGATCTTCGGCTCGGTGGCGGAGCAGGTCTTTCGGCGGGCAAGTTGTCCGGTGTTGACCGTCGGGCCACGTACGGACCAGGGCCTGAGCGCCGCAGTTGGCGGGCCGGTGGTGTTTGCCACCGACTTCCAGCGGCCGATGATGGAGGCGGTGCGTTACGCGGCGTCGTATGCGCAGGCCTCCAGCGCTGCACTGCACTGCCTGCATGTGCTGCCGTTGCCCATGGAGCACTCCGAGCGGGCCGCTGCCGTGCCGCAGATTATGACCGAAGCGTTGCACCACCTGCTGGATGCCGACGCCGAGCGCCAGACGCGGCCGGTCTGCTCCATCGCCTACGGCAGCGAGATCTCCCAAACGATTGTGGACTATGCGGAGGAGCACGGGGCACGACTGATTGTGCTGGGCGTGCGTCGCAGACTGCCGATCAGCCATCATCTGCCGGCGCGCGTGACCTACCAGACGATTGTGACGGCGTCCTGCCCGGTGCTGACCATCTCCTATACTCCGGACTAGCCGCGGCGAACGGATGCCAGTCTAGGGCTGCGTGCCGGGTGCGGCGTGGCCCTTGCCCTCAGTGAGTTGCACGTACTGGTCCACGTGCGCGGGCGCATCGAACTCCTCGACCTGGCCGTTAGGCCAGCGCACGGTGATGCGCTCGAGCGCGGTGATCTGTCCCAGGCCAAAGTGCAGGCGCAGGTCGCTGGAGGAGCCCAGGCTGGAGCCGCTGCGCACCTCGTCTACCCAGTTGCGCGTGGCCGCATGCAGGGTGACCCGCGCGCCAATGGCGTCGCGGTTGGAGCGTGTGCCCAGCAGCCGAACGCCCAGCCAGTGATTGCCGTTGGCCGCTTCGTTGACCAGCAGCAGCGGCAGGTCGCTCAAGTTGTTGACCACGGCGTCCAGCCTGCCATCGTTGAAGAGGTCGCCGATGGCGAGTCCGCGGCTGGACTGCGGTGTGCTTAGCCCGGGACCTGCGGACTTGCTGGCGTCCTGGAACTTGCCGTTGCCCAGGTTGTGATACAGGAAGCGCGGCTCCCGGTAGGATGCGCCGAGCTTCTCGGAGTCCACCTCGGGGTAGACGTGCCCGTTGACCACCAGCAGGTCTGGCCAGCCGTCGTTATCGACGTCGACAAACATGGTGCCCCAGCCCAGCGCGTCGGTGTTGATGCCAAGGCCGGCGGCGAAGGTCACATCGCTAAAAGTGCCGTCGCCGTTGTTGTGGTACAGCGTGGACGTATCGTCGGAGAAGTTAGTCTTGAACAGATCGAGGTTGCCGTCGCCGTCGTAGTCCGCGGCGGTGGAGCCCATACCGGCCTGTTCGCGCCCATCTTCGTTGAAGGCGACTCCGGCGTCCGCAGCCACATCGGTAAAGGTGCCGTCGTGGTTGTTGCGATACAGGATGGAGGGCGTGGAGTCGCAGGCGACGAAGATGTCTGGCCAGCCGTCGTTGTTGTAGTCCAGCGTCGTTACGCTGAAGCAGTAGTGCGCCAGCGTCTGCTGAAAGCCGGAGGTCTTGCTGACGTCCTGGAACCGACCATCACCGAGGTTGTGGTACAGAATGTTGGGTGAGCTGTCGAGCCCGCGCGGCCCGCACATGACGGCCGCCCCTTTCCAGATGCAGGCAGCGGCCTGGCCCGGCGCGGGCGTCTTCTCCAGGTTGAAGTGGACGTAGTTGGCAATGGCTAGATCGAGCTTGCCATCGCGGTCATAGTCCACAAAGGCGCAGCCTGTGCCCCATTGGGTGCCGTCGCCGGCCACGCCTGCCGGCCCGGCAACCTCCTTGAAGGTGCCATCGCCCTGATTGTGGAAGAGATGGTTGCTGGGGTAGCCGGTCACGTACAGGTCGGTGTGGCCGTCGTTGTCGTAGTCGCCCACGCAGGCACCCTGTCCCCAGGTGGTCAGGGTCAGGCCAGCCTTGGCTGTCACATCCGTGAAGGTGCCGTCATGGTTGTTGTGGAACAGATGGCTGGTGGGCTTCTCGGCCACAGTCTGGCCGGGCAGGGTAGAGCCGTTGACCAGGAAGATATCTGGCCAGCCATCGTTGTCATAGTCAAAGATGGCCGCGCCCGAGCCGGTGGACTCAATAATGTAGCGCTTGGCCTCGACGCCGCCGTTGACGTTGCGCACTGTAATGCCCGCCTTGCCTGCGACATCCACAAACCAGGCCGGTGCAGGGTGTTGCGTGGTGGCCGGGTATGGGGACTGCGCTGCCGCTGGAAAGCAGGTCAGCCAGTACGCTACCAGGACCACCAGCGTTTCGGCGAGGCGGAGTGAGCGCTGCATCATAGGCTACTTGCCTGCGACCTTCGCCCAGGAGGTGCTCTTGAGTACTTTGCCACCTTCCTGGATGACATGCAGGTAATTGGCGTCGAGCCCGTGCAACTCGTCCACCGTGCCAGAGGGCCACTGGATGCGGACGTCGGCCTTGGTGGCGCGATCGAGCCCGAAGTGAACGCGCAGATCATTCTGGGAGTAGTAGCTGCCGCCGCTGCGTACCTCGTCCACCTGCACAAAGGGTTTGTCTGTGTTATCTGGCCGGGTGGTCACCAGCAGGCGCGCCCCGATGCCGGCACGATTGGATTTGGTGCCAACCGTGCGAATCTTGATCCAGTTGCGGCCGGTGGTGGAGTCGCAGCGCAGCAACTGCGGATAGGCGTTCACGCAGTTGACCACCACGTCGATGTCGCCGTCGTTGTCGTAGTCGCCAAACGCGCAACCACGGGCCGGTGCTGCGGCCGTAATGCCCGGGCCACCTTGCGCCGTCACCTCTTCAAACTGGCCATTGCGCAGATTGCGATACAGGTACTTGTGCTCGGCGTAGGGCGCGTCGATGTGCGTGCCGTCTACCTCGGGGTAGACGTGCCCGTTGGAGATGAGGATGTCGAGCCAGCCGTCGTTATCCATGTCCAGGAAGCCGACGCCCCAACCCAGATAGCGGGTGTTGACCCCTAGTCCCGAGAGATACGTGTGGTCCTCAAAGGTGCCGTCGCCAAGGTTCAGATAGAGCGAGTCGGTGTCGCCGGCAAAGTTGGTCTTCACAATATCGAGCAGGCCATCGCGGTTGAAGTCGCCGATGGAGACGCCCATGCCGGCCTGCGGCTTGCCGTCCGGCGAGTAGGCGATGCCGGCCTCGATGGCGACATCCTTGAAGGTGCCGTCCTTCTGGTTCTGGTAAAACGTGGCGGCGGTAGAGTCGTTCGCGACGTAGATGTCGGGCCAGCCGTCGCCGTCAATGTCCGAGACCGAGACAGAGAGCGCGTAGGTGCCGATGGTCTCCCACATGCCCGCCTTCTGGGAGACGTCGGTAAAAGTGCCATCGCCGTTGTTGTGGTACAGGATGTTCTTGCCGCCCTGCAGGCCGGGCGGTCCGCAGGCGACCTGGATGCCTTTGTAGGCACAACCGGCGGCCTCGGGCAGCGGCGCTGTCTTAATGTCGAAGTCGATATAGTTGGCGACGAAGAGGTCGAGATGGCCGTCGCGATCGTAGTCCAGAAAGGCGCAGCCGGAGTTCCAGCGCGTGGTGGACTGCAGCAGGCCCGCCTCTTTGGTCACATTCGTAAAGGTGCCGTTCCCGTTGTTGCGGTACAGCACGTTCTGCCCGTAGTAGCTGACAAACAGATCGTTCCAGCCGTCGTTGTTGTAGTCTCCCACGCAGCAACCCTGGCCCCAGCCGGAGTGGGCCAGACCGGCCTGCAGGGTGACGTCCGTAAACGTGCCGTCCCGATTGTTCTTGAACAGACGGTTGATGGGCTCCTGCCCGGCGGGGAAGCCGTCGAGACGGGTGCCATTGACCAGAAAGATGTCGATCCAGTCGTCCTGGTCGTAGTCAAAGAAGGCTACCCCGCAGCCAGTCGTCTCCAGCAGGTAGCGGTTCTTGTGCTCGTTCCCGTAGATGGTCTTGGCGTTCAGCCCCGACTCGCGCGCGACGTCGATAAAGCTGACGCCGAGCGGCGTGCCCAGCACGGGCGAGGGAAGCCCCTTGGGCGCCGGGCGCGGCTTGGTGTCAAAGGTAGGCCGGGCACCAATCTGCTGCGCGGGCTGCTGTGCGGCAAGCGCCAGCACGTCGTCCAGCGTCAGCACCAGTGCCGTGCTTGAGAGCGAGGTTAGAAACGATCGGCGCGACCAGCCCACAGAAGTCTCCCGGGGCCAAGACGTGAGGCCCGCCAACATTCTAGCGATTGTTATGACATTTGTATGCTGCTTGCGGGGTGTTCGAATGAAAGCGGCCTGGATTCAATGAGTTGCATCGGTCAGATGGGCAGCCTTCTGGCGCTCCAGTGCAGCGTCTGCCGCGTGCCCCTGGCGCTCCAGTGCCTCGGCCAGGGCGCGGTGCGGCTCGGCATAGCCGGGGTCGGCGGCGACGGCGTTCTGGAGCTGCACGATTGCCTCCGGCACCTGATTCCGCTTGAGCAGGGCAAGGCCGCTGTCCAACGCGAAGTTGGCGCGCTGCCGGCTGAGGGCTACGCGGCTCAGCTGTGCCGCGATCTTGCGTTCCGCCGTAGCCTCTGCCGTCTTGCCCTGCTGCGCCAGGATGGCTGCAATGGTGATGTGCGGGCTGGGCTGGTCCGGGGTAAGCTCGGCTGCCCGGCGCAGCGCGGGCAAGGCCAGCTCGGGTTGCTCGGTCTGCTTGTAGGCGTTGCCCAGGGCCTCCCAGGCGGGGCCATTCTGCGGCGTCAGCCCGACGGCCAGCTTCAGCTGCTCGATCGCTGCGGAAAAGTTGCCGGTCTGGGTGTACAGGATGCCGAGGGTGTAGGGCGGGTCTGGCAGGTTGGGCGCCAGCCGCTCTGCTTGCAGAAACTGCTCGGCGGCCAGGTCGAGCTGGTCCTTCAGCTTATACGCCAGGCCCAGGTCGTAGTGGAGCTGTGGGTCCTCTGGGCGCAGCTGGATGCCGGCAGAGAACTGGGCGATGGCGTTGGTCAGGTCACTCTGCTGCAGGTAGGCGACGCCCAGGTCTTCCAGCAGGGTGGGGTCGTTTGGGCGTAGCTGCGCCGCATGCAGAAAGTGGGGAATGGCCGACTTGGTGTCGCCGGTGACGGTCAGGGCGAGGCCCAGGTTGGTCAACGCATCCACGTTGTCAGGCTGCTGCGCGATCACCTGCTGAAACAGCGGGATGGACTCGCGCGTGTGGTTGGCACCCTGCAAGGCGAAGGCAAGTTGATACTGCAGCTGGGGGGAGCCGGGAGTCTGGGCCAGCGCCTGGCGCAGAGTGGCGATGGCGTCGTCGTCCTGCCCGGCGGTCATCTGCGCCTGGGCCAGCTGCACGGCGAGGACGGGTGCATGGTGCGAGAGCGTGTCGGCCAGGCTCAGCTCTGGAATCGCTGCGGTGACGTTGTGCTGGACAAGGTAAAGCTCGCCAAGATGGAAGTGAGGCTCCGGCAGGCTGGAGTCGAGCGCGATGGCCTGCTGGTAGTGGGACGAGGCATCGGCGAACTGCTGCTGCTGGGCCAGCACCGTGCCCAGCGCGTCGTGGAGCTGGGCAGAGCCCGGCGTGGTGACGATGGCCTGCTCCAGCTGGCGCTGTGCCGCGGCAGGGTCTCCGGTGCCCACCAGGGCCGTGGCAAAGGCGATGGCGGAGTCTGCCGTAAGCGGATGCGCCGTGGCGTCGGCCGAGGCAGCATACTGCTGGAAGATGCGGACAGCTTCAGCAAAGCGTCGGGTGCGCGTGTACGCAAGGCCGAGGCTGAGCGAGGTCGACAGGTCGGCTGGAGCCAGCTGATGCGCCGTCTCCAACTGCTGCACGGCACCGGAGGAGTCGCCCTGGGCCAGCAGCACCGTGCCCAGTGCGCTGTGGGCCAGCGCCATCTGCGGGGCCAGGCGCACGGCTTGCGCAAAGTACTGTTGCGCGGCATGCAGGTCATTACGGGAGTAGGCAGCGTACCCGTTGCGGAAGGCTGCATTGGCCGCATGCATGCGGTCCTGCGTGCCGGTGCGGGCGGTGGTGGTCTGCGCGTCTGTACTGCAGCAGGCGGCCAGCAGGACGGCTGCAAGCAGAAGAGTAGGTGAGGAGACGCGCGGCATGCTGGGTGAGATTGTACGACAGTGGCACACCCCCTGCGAGTTGCAGGAAGAGGAGTCGAGGCGCGATGATGCCAGAGTCGCACGGCACGCGTGTCGTGCCGAGCGAGTCCAGGGCGAGGGTGCAACATGGCAACAGATTGGGTGATGCGTGCAGGGGCAGAGCGGAGCAAAGGCAGGCCTCAACGCAGTGCGTACGCAAGTCAGGTGGCGATGCGGGCGGCCGCAGTGGTGTTCGCGGCTATGGTTGCCGCAGTGACGTGTGCGGGGCAGGCCCCGATCGCGTGGCAGCACGGTCGCGACGCCTTTGCGCTGCAGCAGGATGGGCTGGTGATGCGCGCCCACGCTGAAGCAGGGAAGCCCTTTACCGTGGCCGGAGAGCGCGGCGTCTTGCTGGGTGAGCAGGACGGCACCTTGGAGGCCTGGCTGCTCCCGATCAAGCTGCTGAGCCATCTTTCGATCGAGGCCGAGGTGCAGGGCTACTCCGTGCCCATTGATGTGAACTCGATGGCGCGCGAGATTGAGGTCTTCCCAGACCACACCACCATCACCTACTCGCACATCGCCTTTACGGTGAAGCAGACGATGTTTGCTCCGGATGCGAGCGCACCGGGCACGGGCGCAGTGGTGCTGTTCAGCATCGACTCTGTGCGGCCAATGGATCTCACCTTCCGCTTTACGCCGGAGATGCGACCCATGTGGCCGGCGCATGGCTCGGGAACGCCCTCGGTGGAATGGGTGACGCGTGGCACCACAGGCTTCTACCTGCTGCACACTGATGACCCTGCGTTTGTGGGTGCCGTCACAATTCCGGGGGCAGCGTCGGGCATCCTGGCACCGTACCAGGAGCGGCCACAGGTACACCCCGTGGAGCTGAAGCTGCACTTCGATCCGCAGGCAGACCACGGACGAGTGTTTCCACTGCTGATGGCGGTGGGTCGCAGTGCGGCGACCGCCAGCACGGCTGCGCTGGAGCGTTCGCTGGCAGATTTGAATGCGGCCCTGCCCCAGCTCTACACGCAGCATGTGGCGCACTATGCCGCGCTGCAACAGGAGTTGACCAGCATTGCCACACCAGATCAGGCGTTGAATGAGGACTTGCGCTGGGCGGAGATCTCTGTGGAGCAACTAAAGGCACGCGAGGAGCAGAGCGGCCAGGTGGCGATGGTGGCGGGCTACTACGAGTCTGGCGACTCGGCCCGGCCGGGCTTTGGCTGGTTCTTTGGGCGCGACTCGCTCTACACGTTGTATGCACTGCACAGCAGCGGCGACTTTACGCTGGCCAGGCAGGAGCTGGAGTTTCTGCTGGCGCGGCAACGGGACGACGGCAAGATCATGCATGAGTACTCGCAGACCGCAACGGAGATTGCGTGGCGCAGCATGCCCTACATGTACGCTGCTGCGGACGCCACGCCGCTGTTCCTGACTGCGCTGCTGGACTACGTGAAGGCCAGCGGCGACAAGGCGTTCGTCCAGCAGCATGCCGACGCCGTGCGCCGGGCATGGCAGTTTGAGACCACGCACGACAGCGATGGCGATGGTGTGTATGACAACGCACAGGGCACCGGCTGGGTCGAGAGCTGGCCGGGCGGTATGCCGCACCAGGAGATCTACCTGGCGCTGCTGGATCAGCAGGCCTCCACCGCCATGGCGGAGCTGGCAGGTGTGCTGGGTGATGAGGCGCTGGCCCGGCAAGCCGCAGCGCGTAGTCAAACGCTCTCCGATGTGCTGGAGCAGGAGTATTTCGAGCAGGCCAACAATCGTTACGCATTCAGTCACAATCCTGATGGCACGCGCGACTCGACCGTAACGGTCTACCCGGCGATTGCCTGGTGGAATGGCGGGCCGGGACTGAAGCACGCGACGCACAGCCTGGAGCTGTGGGCGTCGCATCGCTTTGCAACCGACTGGGGGGTGCGCGATGTGGCGGTAGACGACCCGGTCTACGACCCCATCAGCTACCATCAGGGCTCGGTGTGGCCCCTGTTCACCGGTTGGGCAGCGCTGGCGGAGTATCGCGGTGGGCAGCCACTGGCCGGGTATGCCGCCCTGCGCGCCAACGCAGACCTGACCGGGCAGCAGGACCTGGGTGCTGTCACCGAACTGCTCTCCGGCGACTTCAACGTGCCCTTTGGTCGCAGCACCAGCCACCAGCTCTGGTCGTCGGCTATGGTGACCGTTCCGCTGCTGCGCGGGCTGTTCGGTGTTGATGTGGATGCGCTGCACAGCCGGATTACCGTCAACCCGCACTTGCCCGCCACCTGGGACGACGCACAGGTGAACCAGCTACACGTAGGCCCTGCGCGGTGCGGCCTGCAGTACGCGCGCCACAGTGCAGCCTCGCCAGCCGAGATGGTGGTGAAGCTGACCTGCGCAGAGGGCGCGAAGGTAGTGCTTGCATCGGGGCAGCCAGGGGCACGCAGCTCCACCGATGGGACCACCCTCTACCTGCCGCTGCCAGCGGTGGAGGCCGCCGTCGAACTGCCACATCCCCTGCCGGGGGATCGCACGCATGCGGTGAAGGTGCTGCAGCAGGCTGCCGAGGCGCAGGGTTTGACGCTGGAGCTTGAGGGGCCTGCGGGCTCCACCACAACCGTGTCTCTTCGCCTGAATCAACCGAAGCTGACGCTGCATGCCACGGGGGGCACGCTCGATGCGGCAAACACTACGACCCGCACCCGGTTGCTGCGCGTTACGTTTCCTGCAGGTGAGGGGTACACCACGCAGCAGGTGCGCGTGACCTGGTAGTTGCGTTCGATGGAAGTCAACCCACATCGCTCGCCACGCAAAAAAACTGCCGGAGCCCACTCGGGCTCCGGCAAGGGATTGGGATTGTCAGGAATTACTGCACGGATGCTACCCAGCTTGCATAGGCAGGCAGGGTGACATCACCAAGAGAGATGGCCTTGTCCAACTCTGGAGCATCGGTTAGCAGCGTCTTGGCGGTGCTCGCCGAGATGCCGAGTGAGGCCAGGGAGAGATGCACGGTACGGGCTTCGCCACTGCAGTTGACCGCGACCACCACGGCCGGGCTGCCAGGCGTGTGTCGCACATAGGCCAACACATCAGGATTGTTCTCATCCAACATGGTGATCTCGCCGTCGTGCAGTGCCGGGTTCTGGCGACGCATGGCGATCAGTTGTCCGTGCCAGCGTAGCAGCGAGGCCGGGTCGGCCTGTTCCGTCTTCACGTTGACCGTGGTGTAGTTGTCCGGAATGGGCAGCCAGGTCTTGTCGGCCGTGGAGAATCCGGCGTCTTTGCTGTTGTCCCACTGCATCGGTGTGCGTTCGCCGTCGCGGCCTTTTTCTCGCGGCCAGCCGGTGATGCCGATCGGGTCCTTCACATCCTGCTTGCGGGTCGGCGTGGAGGTTACCATGCCTAGCTCTTCGCCGTAGTACATGAGCGCCGTGGAGCGGGTGGTGAACAGGAGCGTCGCCAGAATGCGCGCAATCTGCTGGTTGTGTATGCCGTCGCCGTAGCGGTCCCAGCTGCGGCGGTTGTCGTGGTTATCAAAGACAAACAGCGGCTGGTTGCCATCGATCTTCGTCTCAGCGTCCGTGATTCTGGTGCGGAAGGTGGCCGCATCCAGCCGGTTCAGGAAGCCGACCTGCATGTCCATCGGCAGCTGCAGTTCATCGTGGTGCGCGCCGCCGTACCATTTATTCAGGTCTGCAGCGCTGTTCAGATACGTCTCGCCGATCAGCACGCGGTCGCCTGGGTAGCTGTCGGCAACCTTGCGCAGGCGGCGCATTACGTCATGCACCTCAGGCAGGTTGTTGGTGTAGATGTCGCTCAGGTTCGGGTCGCCCTGGGCGTTGGTGCCGCCGAGCGCGGGTTCGTCGCGCAGGGCCTCATCCTCAAAGAGTGTGGGAATTGCATCGAAGCGGAAGCCGGCGACACCGCGATCGAGCCAGAAGCGAACGGTATCAAACATCGCCTTCTCCACCTCAGGATTGCGCCAGTTCAAGTCTGGTTGCTGCCGGTAGAACTCGTGGTAGTAAAACTGCTTGCGCTCAGGGCTCCACTGCCAGGCCGAGCCGCCGAAGCCGCTGATCCAGTTGTTGGGAGGAATCGGCTTGCCGTCTGCCGTGTAGCCCTTCGGATCGCGCCACACATACCAGTCCGCCTTTGGATTGGTGCGCGAGGCAGCCGACTGCACGAACCAGGGATGCTTGTCTGAGGTGTGGTTCATCACCATGTCCATGATGATGCGAATGTTGTGCTTCTTCGCCTCGGCCACCCACCGATCAAAGTCGGCGAGTGTGCCGTACTGCGGGTCGATCTTCTCGTAGTCCGAGATGTCGTAGCCGAAGTCCACCTGCGGCGAGGGGTAGCAGGGCGAGATCCAGATGGCGTCGATGCCGAGCGACTGCAGGTAGTCCAACCGTTGGGTGATGCCGTTCAGGTCGCCGATCCCGTCGCCATTCGAGTCCTGGAAGCTGCGCGGGTAGATCTCATAGATCACGGCGTGCTTCCACCACGGGGTGGAGCCGCTATCCGCGTTCACCATCAGGTGCTGGTCGACGGCCACCAATCTGGCGCTCTGCGCCGTCAAGGCCGGTGCAGCGGCCAGCAACGAGCCGGCAAGCAGAGCTGAGAACAGCCGCCCGGGCATAGCTGAGAAAGGACGAAACGAACGACGGGGAACCATGTGCAAGTGCCTCCTGAAGACAACGGAGACAACTATAGCACTGGCATAACAATGCAGTCAGATTGCCATATCAAATCGCGCAGACGCCTATCGCGGCTGGGGCAGGTGCGAACCGCAGGACTTGCGCACGACCGTGTGGGTCTGCAGCAAGACATCGCGCGTCGGCATGGCAGGCGACTGCAGCCGCTGCAGCATGACCGACATGGCAATGGAGCCAATGTCGGCGCAGTTCTGGTGCTGGGTGGTGAGCGGCACCGGCAGCAGGCTGGCATACTTCACGTCGTCGATGCCGACGATGCGTATGTCCTCCGGAACCCTGACCCCACGGTCAATCAGGCCGGACATGACCAGCGCGGCGGTCAGGTCGTTGGCGCAGACGATGCCCTCTGGCCGTACCTTGGAGAGCAACTGCTCCAGGAAGCGTGGATCTTCCGGATCTCCGCGCAACACCAGCTCAGCTTGCGGCATGATGCCGGCGGCAAACAGTGCCTCATAGTAGCCGGCGATACGCTCCTCCACTGTATTGGCGGAGTAGGCGCGTGCGACAAAGGCGATGCGCCGGATGCCATGCTGCAGCAGATGATCCGTAATGACGTAGCCAGCGCGACGGTTGTCGATACCGACCAGGTCGTAACGCGAGCGCTTGGGGTAGACGCTGTAGCAGCGATCCAGCAGCACAATGGGAATCCCCGCCCGCTCCAGCGCTGTGACGATCTTCAGATTCACCTCGTCTTTGTTGGGGGTGTACTCGATGGGAGCGAAGAAGACCGCAGAGACCTTCTGCGCGATGTACTGCTGGCACAGCAACTCAGACTGCTTCTCCTGCTGGGTGGGGTCGCCGGTGGAGTGGCCCCAAAGCAGAGAGTGAGGACGCGAGAGCGGCGACTGCATCATGCCATGGCAGATCGGCTCAAAGACCTCCGTCCGGCCAAGATCTGGAATCAGCAAGCCGAAGACGTGGCCCGAGGGAGCTGCCTGACTCAGGACATGCGTGCCAGACCCTGCCCGGCGCGAGACCAGCCCCTGCAGTTGCAACTCGTTGACCGCCTTGGCGATGGTGATTCGCGAGGTCTGGTAGCGCTCGCCCAGTTCGGCCTCACTGGGCAGACGCTCCCCGGCTCGATAGGTTCCGCTCATGATGGAGGCGTACAGATCCTCGTACACCTGCCGGTACTTTGGTACAGAGCGGCTGGACTGCTCTGCCGTTGTGGTGGCGTCCACGGGCACCGGAACCTCAAGCTCGGATTGGCTTTTTGTCACTCGCATAGCGTCAGGGCAACGGTCTCCGGCACGAGGAATGCTGGATCGCATTGACATTTGGATAGTACAGCATGTTGCACGGCAAAACTTGTGAGGGATGTAACCGCACGACATCGTCAGACCAAAGTCCGCCATTGGATCAGGCCGAGCAGACGAGTGCGTGAAGAGTGAGAAATATCAGCAGGTTAGACGCTGAGGGGAGGTCACACCCCGGAAACTGGTCCGACCAAAGCTTGATTTTGACCGAATCGCCCAGGCTGGCGGCCTAAATGACATGTCAATTGAATGTCAGAGCCATGAAAAATGACATGAAAAAACATTGACATTCAT
>JAGWNX010000009.1 GCA_028872955.1 Acidobacteriota bacterium | reverse complement strand
CTGGCCCTGTTTGCCACCGGGTGGTCCGAGCACCGCTTCCGCTTTGACCGCGACGGACATTTGAAGTTGCGCTGGTAAGCGAGTTGGGCTGGCAGTCGGGTTGTAGTGGCAGGCAGAACCCCAGGGGTTTGGTACCGGGTTTTCCGCAGGTGGCAGACGGGAGTACCTCAGAATCTGGATCCGGCTGCCTGCATCTCCCACATTTCAAGGCAACAAGCCGCCACGCGCCGCGAAAAAAGCGGTACAAATCCCGAAAAAAGAGATAAGCTTCGTTAGGGGCCGGGGTGTCGTTTATGATTCCGTGCAACATCTTGTACCCTAAGCTTTAGCTGAACCCTGTATGAGCGTGCCGATACCCGTGCTGAAAACCCGGTCTGCCGTCTGCGCGATGGTCGCAGCAATTCTTCTCTGCGCCCCTGTGCCGCGACCTCTGCTGGCCCAGGCGACTCCTTCGGCAGCTCAGGCGCTTCTGGACAAGGCACATGCGCTGGAGGTTCGGGGCCGCCTGGATATGGCTGCGCAGACCTGGCAGCAGGTTTTGCTGGCTGATCCGAACAACGCTGAGGCGCTGGGCGGGCTGGCCCGCGCCGCCAAGTTCGCAGGCAACGCCGCCCTGGCGAACACCTATCTGGATCGTCTGCGGGCGATCAACCCGAACGATCCGAACATTACGCGCGTCCAGAACATGGGCAGCCAGCAGGCCCAGCAGAATAACTTGAAGCAGGCGGGCAAGCTTGCGGAGTCTGGCCAGTATGCGCAGGCTATGGCGCTCTACCGGCAGGCCTTTGGGGATACCCCGCCGCCCGGTGACTGGGCGCTGGCCTACTACCAGACCGAGGCTGCGATCGAGTCAAGCCGTCCGCATGCGATTGAAGGTCTGCGGGCCATGATGGAGAAGTTTCCAGCAGACTCCCGCTACCAGGTGGCGCTGGGACGGATTCTGACCTATAACCCCAAGACGCGTGAGGAAGGCCGACGGTTGCTGGAGAAGCATCCGGCTGACCCGCAGGCCGTGGCGGCGTTACGCCAGTCGCTGGTGTGGGACTCCACCAGCCCGGCGGCCGCGCCCGATATTCGCGCCTTCCTGGAGAAGCACAACGATCCACAGCTGGCAGCGGCGCTGCGCAACATGCCCAAGACGGAGCCGGGCCGGGCGGCCGTGGCGCAAAGTCCCGAGGAGATTGCCGCGGCAGAGCAGGCGCGCGCACGTAGCGCGGAGGAGCAATCTGCGTACGCGGCCCTGAACGCCAAGCGGCTGGACGACGCCGAGAGCCGTTTCAAGGCGATTCTTGCCAACGATCCGCAGAACTGGCGGGCGCTGGCTGGTCTGGGCTACGTGCGGATGCAGCAGTCGAACTTCGGCAGCGCCATCAGCTTTCTGGAGCAGTCCAAGCAGAACGGCGGCACCGACCCCGGCATTAATACGGCTCTGGAGACGGCACGGTTCTTCAGCACATTGAGCGAGGGTGCCACCGCGCTGAATGAGAATGATCTGCCCACGGCAGAGCAGCAGTACCGTGCTGCGCTGAATCTTCGCCCCACCGACACCGACGCCCTGGAAGGGCTGGGCGGCACACTCATGAAGGCCCAGCAGTTTGATGCGGCCATCGAGGTGTTTGAGCGCTATGCGAAGATCAAGCCTTCGGCCGCACCTGCGTGGCGCGGCTTGTTCATGGCCTACTACCAGGCGGGCAACGCTCCCGGCGCGTTGCAGGTGGAGCGTAGAATTCCGCCGGCGGTGCACGCACAGCTGATGAAGGACCCGGAGTTTTTGCGCACGCTGGCCTCGGCGTACTCTGCCGTGGGGCGTGACGCGGACGCGCAGCGGGTGCTGCACTCGGCGCTGGACCTGCCGTTTCCTGCAGGCGCGCAGGGGCTGAAGGTGGAGACGCAGCTGCAGTATGCGGCGCTGCTGCAGCAGGCCAATCGGCTGGATCAGGCGGCGGCGCTCTATCGGCAGGTGCTGGCGTCAGACGTGGCCAACACCAACGCGTGGCAAGGGCTGATCCGCGTGCAGCACGCCGCCAAGGACGATGCTGCTGCGGCCCGGACGCTGCAGGCCATGCCGCCCGCCAGCTACGACGTTGCGATGCGCGACCCGGGCTTTCAATCGACCGTGGCCTCTGTCTATCAGGCGCAGAACCGCCTGGATGCGGCACAGCAGATTCTGGAGAACTCGGTCAGCCAGTTGACCAGCAACAATCAGAAGCCCTCGGTGGGGGTGATGCTGCAGCTGGCGGGTATCTACCTCTCAAGGAACCTGCCGAACAAGGCCTTCCCGATCTACCGCCAGATTCTGACGGATAATCCGGAACGCCCGGAGGCCTGGAAGGGCCTGCTCTCTGTTTTGCATAGCTCCGGCCGCGACAATGAGGCCTTGGCGCAGGTGCAGCAGATCCCGTCTGGTGTGCGGCAACAGCTGGAGCAGGATGTGGATTACCTGCAGACCATCGGCGCGGTGTACAACGCGCTGGGGCAGCCGCAGCAGGCCATGGTCTTTCTCAATCGCGTGCAGCAGCACTACGCGCTGCAGCACACGGTGGCACCTGCGGATGTGGACATCCAGGATGCGTGGCTGCTGTTCAACGGGGGCAATGACGCAGGACTCTACCGCCAACTGATGTTGCTGGGAGCTCGCCAGGACCTGAGTGATGAGCAGCGTCGCACGGTGCAGACGATCTGGACGAACTGGGCAGTGCGCCGGGCCAACCAGACCGCAGCGGCAGGCAATCTGAAGCGCTCGCTGGCCATTCTGAATGCGGCGGCAAAGTCGTTCCCGGATAATCCTGGCGTGCTGCGGGCCCTGGCCTCTGGCTATGCCCGGGCAGGCCTGCCCAAGCAGGCGGTGGCGATCTTCAAGACGCAGGACATGACCGCGGCGACGGCCTCAGACTACAAGTCCGCCGTAGGTTCCGCGCTGGAAGCAGGCGACACCAAGATTGCCGAGACATGGCTGCGCTACGGCCTGGATGCCTATCCGAAGGACGCGGAGATGCTGATTCTGGCCGCCAAGTTTGAGGAGGCTCGTGGCGATAGCGGGCGCGCGGCGGAGTACTATCGGGCGTCGCTGGCCGCCATGCCTCCGGCAGACCCCGGCGCAGAGCTGGCGAATGAGCTGAGTCTGCCGGCGCCGGTGCGCAAGCTGCCAGCCCCGGCGCAGCCGCAGGATCTGGCGACGCTGCTGCGTGACTCCGCGGGCGACAGCACGGACGTGGTGCCGCAGAACCAGCCACCAGCCCGGCCCTATCTGCCGTCGTACAACAATCTCTCGGGCCAGGCCCCGGTGCAGATTCCGAACTCCGGCCCGGGGAATGGGTCGAGCGCCGTGGTGCCCTCGTACATGGCCGTACCGGGCACCCGCAGCCACCATGGCGCCACGCTGGGAGAGTATCGCCCGCAGACCACCAGCTCGCTGGGGCCAGATCCCCTGGGCGGGATCGGGCTACTGCCTGCTGCCCCCGTGGCGTCAGCCAACAGCGGCAGCGGAGCCGAGACCACTGAGGTGGCCTACGGCGCACCGCAAGCTCGGCCTGGCACGTTGCCTGCGACACTGCCCACGGGCAGCGCAGCGCCGGCCGACTCGCAGGGGCGCGAGTATCAGTTGATTACCTCGCAGCCCACCGGCACCGCCGCTACGTCTGCGCCTGCGCCTGCGCCGCGGGAAGAGGTCTACGGTGCGTATGTGCCTTATGTGCCCCCTGCGGCAGAGCAGCAGGCCTGGGGATACACCCCGACTCCGGTTCCGGTGCAGCTTGGGGATAGCACGCCGAAGAACGCGCCTCCGCCGAGCGAGCTGACGGACGTTTTGCCTACGGCGAAGTACGTGCCGAACTCGCGGACCGATCGCAGCAAGTCGCATGCGGGTGCAGTGCTCGCTGGGCAGAGTCATCCTCCGCAGGAGGAGATCAGCTCGGCTCCGACCGAGAACGCGCAGTATGTTGCGCA
This sequence comes from Acidobacteriota bacterium, assembly GCA_028872955.1. Lineage (GTDB taxonomy): Bacteria > Acidobacteriota > Terriglobia > Terriglobales > Acidobacteriaceae > Edaphobacter. Next base: position 59,916 of record JAGWNX010000009.1, on the reverse strand, counting down.
GGGGCAGCCGGGCGACAGCTACGGACAGCAGTATCCGCAGCCGGGCACCTACGGCGGCGCAGCGTCGTCAGCACGGGCCCGTCGTCGCACCAGCTCCGCATCCAGCACGTCTGCAGCGACTGGTCTGCCGCCTTTGCCTCCGGTCAGCTATCCGGCGGTGGGCACACCCCTCAGCGGGTCTGCGTATCCGGATCTCTCGAGCGCCGCACCTACTGGAGTTCCACCCACGGACGCGGATCTGGTGGCGAAGAGTCTGCCTCCGTTGCGAGGAGCCTACGATCCTAATGCGTCGTCCACGATGCCGCTCTCGCAGCGAGCGCAGGCGGAGCAGGACCTGAGCAAGCTGGAGTCGTCGTACAGTGGCTGGATCGGAGGCACGGGGTACGGTCGCTATCGCAGCGGCACGGTAGGCCTGGATCGGTTGACCGACCTGGAGGCGCCGTTTGAAGCCTCGGCCGTGCTGGGCAAGACGCTGCGCGCGACGATTGTGCCCACCAGTGTCTTCCTGAGCTCGGGCCAGATCGATACGACGCTGTATCAGAATGCAACGGGCACGATTCCCGTGCTGGGTACGCTCTCGGCGGCTGCGCTCAACCAGCCTGCCCAGCAGTTTGCCAGCGGCATTGGCGGCGAGTTTCAGCTGACCACGAAGAATATCGGCCTGGCGGTGGGGTATACGCCGTATGGCTTCCTGGTGACCAATGTGACGGGTCGTCTGCAGTGGCGTCCCATGGGCGGACACTTCGTCTTCTACGGCGACCGCAGCTCGGTGAAAGATACGCAGCTCTCCTACGCTGGCATGCGTGATCCGGGCACGGTCTCGGCGATCTACGACGGCAACATCTGGGGTGGCGTCATCTCCTCGGGTGGCGGGTTACGGATCGATAAGGGCACGGAGCGGTCAGGCTTCTACGTCTTTGCCGATGGCGCTGACATCACCGGATACCATGTTCTGGAGAACCAGAAGTTTGAGGGCTCCATGGGCTCCTACTTCCGCGCCAAGGTATGGCCGGGCTACGGCAGCCTGAACATTGGAACCAGCTTCTTTGGCATGCACTACAAGTACAACGAGCGCGGCATGACGTACGGGCAGGGCGGCTACTTCAGCCCGAACGTGTACTTCCTTGCCGACGTGCCGCTGACGTACAACGGCTACTACAAGAATCTGTTCCACTACACCATCAACGGCAGCGTTGGCCTGCAGACCTTCCAGGAAGACAAGGCTCCGTACTATCCTCTGGATCTCTCGCTCCAGACTGGCTCTGGCAACGCGCAGTTCCCGCTGAACAGCAACACCGGCCTGAACTATGCGCTCAGCGCCGAGGGCTCCTACCGGGTGGGCGATCACTGGTACGTGGGCGGATACATTACCGGCAATAACACGAACAACTACAACACGGTCTCGGGCGGCTTCTTTGTGCGGTATCTGTTCAAGCCGCAGGTTGATGCCGACAATGGCCCAACGGGTCTGTTCCCGTCGGATGGCTTCCGTCCGCTGCAGGTTCCGTAGACTGCACGAGAGCCGGTTTGTCTGGCACTCGACCGATGGGCCAAATCGCGTTTTCCCCTCGCAAAAATGACTTGTGTTCGCGGTGATTCCCGCCTATAAAGACTCATTAGTTCAACGTTGCTTTGCCGGGCGTGCGGGCTGATCGATCGTTTCCCCTATGAGCTTGCGCAGAGTTGTTTCAAGCCCTGTCGTCGCCTCGCTTGTGTTTGCGGCGGTCGTCTCGTTCGTCACTCTTCCTCAGTCGCGCGCGGCAGATGCCACTCTGCCCGACTGGGTAGTTGCCGCTGCGGCTGCCAAGCTGCCCAACTACCCGTCCGAGACGAACGCCGTCGTTCTTGCCGAGGACATCACCTACACCGTCGATAGCCATGGCCAGGCCACGGAGCGTCATCGTAAGGCGATTAAGATTCTGCGTCCCCAGGGGCGCGACGACGCGATTGTGCATGTGAACTATGACAAGGATACGAAGCTCAAGGAGCTGCACGTCTGGAGTATCTCGCCGGATGGGCACAGCTTCGAAGTGAAGAAGGATGAGTTCCTCGATGTGAGCTTCGGCGAGGGCATCCTGTACGACGACGAGAAGTATCGCGTAGTGCAGCCGGCCGGCTCTGACCCCGGCGGCATTATTGCGTATGAGTATGTGCAACAGATGCGGCCGTACGTGACCGAGACGACCTGGGAGTTCCAGGATGACCTGCCGCATCGCGACGAGAGCTTTACTCTGGTGCTGCCGCAGGGCTACAGCTACACCGACTCCTGGGCCCACTATGCGCGGATGCAAGGGGCAGACCTGGAGAAGCAGAGCTATCGCTGGCAGCTGACGAATGTTCCGGCGACTGACCTGGAGCACGTCAGCGCCGCACCGCATGCGGTTGCGCTCAACGGTCGGCTGACGCTGCACTACACCGGCCCGGGGCTGCAGTGGGGCGACACCTCTACCTGGCAGGGGGTGGGGCAGTGGTATCAGCAGCTGCTGCAGGAGCGTATCCAGCCCACTCCGGAGATCCAGGCAAAGGCCCAGGAGCTTACCGCGGGCAAGACGGACTTTGCCGACAAGACCGCAGCCATTGCCAACTTCATGCTGCGCGAGGTGCGCTACTTCGACGTGGAGATCGGCGTGGGCGGCTACCAGCCCCACTACGCCGGCGAGATCTTCCATAACCGCTACGGCGACTGTAAGGACAAGGCCACGCTGCTCTCGTCCATGCTCTCGGCGGTTGGCATTCACTCCACGCTGGTGCTGGTCGACAGCCGGCGCGGGGCGATCGATCCTAGCGCGCCCTCGACGTATGGCAATCATGCGATTGCTGCCATTGAGATTCCCCAGGGGTACCAGTCGCCGCGCCTGCAGTCTGTCGTGCAGGCTGAGAACGGAAAGCGCTACCTGATCTTTGATCCCACCTGGGAGAACATCTCGTTTGGTCAACTGGAAGACAATCTGCAGGGGAGCTATGGCGTACTGGTGGAGGGCGCTGCAAGCCAGGTGATCCAACTGCCGACGCTTGCTCCGAAGTGGAGCACGGTTCGCCGCACGGGCGTCTTTGAGCTGGGCGCGGATGGCACGATGAACGGCGATGTCGTCGTGAAGCGATTTGGCGGCGCGTCCGAGGAGTGGCGCTACTTTTACAGTCGTGCGGATGAGCGCGAGCAGACCGACTCGCTCCATCGAGGACTGGCGGGGGACTTTCCCGCGTTCCAGACCAGTGACCTGAAGGTGCAGAACGTCAAGGCGCTCGATCAGGACCTGGTGACGACGTACCACATCCGGGTAGACCACTTTGGCCGCACCATGGGCTCACTGCTGATGTTGCGGCCGCGCGTGCTCGGCCACATCGGGCTGCCGATTGATACCCGGCCGCGGACGATTCCGATTGATATGGGCCACGCCTATGAGCTGACGGATGACTTCACCATCAAGTTGCCGCCGGGCTACACGGCCGATGATCTGCCGGACCCGGTCAAGCTCGATGTGGACTTTGCCAGCTACTCCAGCAACACGCAGATCAACGGCAATACGCTGCACTACACACGTACGTATACGGTTCGCGAACTGACTCTGCCTGCCGACAAATACCCGGAGTACAAGCATCTTGCGGGTGTCATCGGCGCAGACGAGGTGAGCAACGCGGTACTCAAGAAGCAGTAAGCAGATTGACAACCAAGTAAAGGATCCAAGTTCTATGCTGCGCACTCCAGTTTGCCGTCTCTTCTCTGCCGCATTGGCCGCTCTGCTGCTGGCCCCCGTCGCTGCCCACGCCGATCCATGGATTACCCCAACGCCCGAAGAGCTCAGCATGACCTCGCAGCCTGAGGTGCCGGGAGCTGCGGCCGTGTATCTGAATCGCGACGAGGTGACGGACGACAAGCTGCACGCCTTCATCATCTATGCGCGCATCAAGGTGCTCACCGAGAAGGGCAAGGAGTTTGCCAACGTCGAGCTGCCGTATGTCAAAGAGAGTGATGGCAGCGGTATCAGTGTGACCAGTATTGAGGGGCGCACCATCCATGCCGATGGCACCATAATTCCGTTTACCGGCAAGCCGTACGACAAGCTGATTGAAAAGGGCAAAGACCACAAGTACATGGCCAAGGTCTTCAGCCTGCCCGACGTGCAGGTCGGCAGCATCGTGGAGTATCGCTATCAGCGCCAGCTGGACGATCATTGGTTCCAGGCTCCGAGCTGGTACATCCAGTCGGACCTGTTTACGCGCAAGGCGCACTACATTTGGCGCCCAACCAATGAGCAGCTCATCGATAGCCGCCATGGCGGATTGACCAGTGCCATTGCCTGGGCGCCGGTGCTGCCCAAGGGCACCGAGGTCAAGATGACGAAGACGCCGGACACGGGGCTGCAACAGGGACAGCGCACCCTGGAGCTGACTGCGACCAACGTGCCTCCCATGCCGGAAGAGGACCACATGGCTCCGGTGCATAGCCTGAGCTATCGTGTGCTCTTCTACTACACCGCCTACACCACAACCCAGGAGTACTGGAAGTCTGAGGGCAAGGACTGGTCGAAGATGCACGACAAGTTCATTGGGCCGGGCAAGCATGTGAAGGAGTTTACGCAGCAGCTGGTTGCACCGGGTGATACCTCAGAGCAGAAGCTGCGCAAGATGTATGCGGCAGTGGAGGAGCTGGAGAATACCGACTACACCCGGCAGCGCTCGGCGACCGAGGAGAAGAGGGAGGGCCTGCGCCGCATCGAGTCTGCCGACGACGTGCTGACGGACAAGCGCGGCAGCAGCGACCAGCTGAACGACTTGTTCGTCGCCATGGCGCGAGCGGCGGGCTTCAAGGCCTACGTTGCGGCTATCGCAGATCGGGGCAAACGCGTCTTCAACATCAACTTCCTCAGCCTGGGGCAGCTGGACGACGACATCGCCATTGTGAACGTTGACGGCAAGGAGCAGTACTTTGATCCCGGCACTCGCTACATGCCCTACGGCCACCTGTCGTGGCACCATGGCGGCTCTTCCGGACTGCGCCAGGTGGATGGTGGCACCGAAAGGGCTGATCCGCCCTCGGAGTCCTATGCCTTCTCGCACGTCCAACGGCTAGCGGACCTGACGCTGGATGAAGCAGGCGTGGCGAAGGGCTCTGTGACGTTGGTCTTTACCGGCGAGCCCGCGGTGACCTGGCGGCACCAACTGCTGGCAGGCGATGAGACCAGCCTGAAGGAGAAGCTGAAGGAGTCCATGGAGGAGATGCTGCCCGAAGGCGCGGAGGTGACGGTCACCTCCATTGCCAATGCGACGGCCTACGAACAGCCGCTGACGATCAGCTACAGGATCAGTACGCCGGTGGGGTCTGCTGCGGGCAAGCGCGTGCTGGTGCCCAGCGATATCTTCCTCGTGAAGGAGCGCCCGAGCTTCACGCAGGAGAAGCGCGAGACGATGATCTACTTCGAGTACCCGGAGTACACGCAGGATGCCTGCCGCTTCCACTACCCGGCGGCGTGGGCGATGGAGTCTGCACCGGCCGAACTGCGTAGCCTGTACCAGAAGAGCATGCTCTATCACATCCACTCCACTCCGGCGACCGGGTTCGTCACCGTACAGCGGGATATGCTGATGGGTGACTTCCTCTATCCGACTGAGGAGTACCCACAGATTCGTACCTACTTCTCGCAGTTTGAGACGAAGGATCAGGAGCCGATCATCTTCAAGGTCGGAGGCTCCACCGCTGCGGGTGGCAACTGAGCGGTGCGGACCTGAGGAGAACTCAGGGCAGACGGCAGACCTTGACCTGGACGTTCTGGTACGGGCAGGGCAGGTTGGTCGTTGCGTCGCGCTGCAGCAGCAGCCAGGAGACGCCAAGCGGCCTGAGCGTTCGGATGCGTGCCGCGTCGTCCTGCTGGTCGAGCTGGCTCTGGGCGTTTACCCCCTGCGCCCAGGGCTCGGCCAGAGAGGGCGTGATGGCAGCCTCGCCGCCATCCTTTGAGAAGTCTGGCAGCATGCTGCGCTGGGCGATGGCGCGAAAGCTTTGCGCGTCTTCGCCCGGGGCGGTGATGTAGTGCGCGTCCAGCGCAAACAGTGCGTCCGTCGGCGTATGGCTGCGGGCCCACAGGAAGGCCTGCTCCCACGGGTTGGATGTGTGCGCGCCGGGCAGCTCCCAGTAGCTGCTGGCAGGGAAGGTGGCGCGTTCTGTCGTGGCGAAGATGGCTGCCAGCGCGGCAAAGACCAGCAGCCAGCGGCTCGGGCGGTTGCGCATCCAGTGTTCGGCCAGCCAGCCACCCAGCAGCAGGATCATGACCACGTAGACCAGGACAAACATCCGTAGCGGTTGCAGCCTGGCCACCAGGTGCACGGCAAGCTGCGGTCGCGCCAGGGTGAGCGCTACCAGGCTGGCCAGGGCACCGGCCAGGGTGGTGGCGCGGGCCAGGCGGCGGCGGGCGTCTGTGGAGCCCGGCCACCAGCCGGCTGCGGCCAGGATCAGGAGCGGCGCTACCAGGCCAAACTGCTCATACCAGGCCCAGCGAGCCAGGAACCAGTAGCTCCGCGTCATGGCGACTCGGGTATAGGTCGCCGTCTCTGCCGGGGTCGCGAGCTGGAGTAGTGCCGCACCGCCCAGGGCAAGCAGGGCCAGAGCCGTCAGGGCAACGTTGCGCGCCCGCGCCTTGCGTGCACCGCTGGCGGCGACCAGGGCACACAGGGCTGCGGCAAAGGCCGCCATCAACGGATGCAGGACAGCCGCTGCCAGCAGCAGCAGCCCGCAGCGCAGGGCGGCGCGGCGGCGTCTGCGAGCGTCGACCAACACCTCGGTCGTGGGCCAGTTCAGGGTGGTCGCTTCGAGCGCGGCAGCAACGGCCAGCAGGCCCAGCGGCGTAGCAAAGCTGCGCGCCGTCACGTACTGGTCCATCAGCAGCAGCGAGGTGCCGGCGATGGGCAGGGTAATGCACACGGCCAGCAGCGCAACGGCACCCAACCGGGCCTGCAGCGTGGGTAAGCAGTGCTGAGCCACCTGCCAGCCGGCAAACAGCAGCAGCCAGAAGGAACCAACGTAGAGCAGCGCCATCCACACCATCACGTCCCCATGCGAGATGCGAACCAGCCCGGCGACCACGCGGGCAAAGACGGAGAAGCGCAGATGCTCTGTGACGAAGGCGGTTTGCTGCGGATAAAGCTCGGGCTGCAGCAGTTTGCGGACTCCTGCAAGGTATAGTCCACCGTCCTCGGCGTAGGGGTGGTAGCCGTGGAGCAGCGCTGCCAGCAGCGCGAGCAGCGCAGTCAGGCCGACTCCACTCTGCCGTCGCCGGGTTGGTGGTGCAGGGGTCGCTGTCGGTGTTTCCACGGGCAACGTGGTAATGGTCGCCAAAAAATCTGCCTCAATCTCGCAGGTGCCAACACGTCAGACCGCAGGTATCTACAGGTCAGACGCCAGATGCCGCGTAAAGTTGTGCGCTGCGAAGGAGATCATGGATCGAAAAAACAACAACCAGCTTCGCAGCCGCCCAACGTATAGTAAAAACTTACTTCGCAGGGGGGTGTGTCCGTCAAATGGAGCGCAGCGAGATTAACCGCAAAAACAAGCAGTTCATCTATCCGGCCATTGCCAATTACTTTGCTGACCCCCTGCCGCTGGAGCGCGGGCAGATGCAGCATGTGTGGGACGTGGAGGGCCGCCAGTATCTGGACTTCTTTGGTGGCATCGTCACGGTGGGCGTGGGGCACGCCAATCCGCGCATCCTGCAGCCGGTTAAGGCGCAGATGGATAAGCTCGGCCACACCTCCACGCTCTATCCCCACCAGGCGATGGTGGCACTGGCAGAGAAGATCGCCAGCATCACGCCCGGTCGCCTGCAGAAGAGCTTCTTTACCACCAGCGGAACCGAAGCCAACGAGACGGCCATCGACTCTGCCCGGATGCACACCGGAAACCTGGAGATTGTAGCGCTGCGCCACTCCTACAGTGGCCGCTCGTCGCTCACCAAGTCGCTGACCGGCATCAGCGCCTGGCGTAAGGCCAGCTACCAGGTGGGCATCGTACATGCCATGAATCCTTACTGCTATCGCTGCCCGATGGGCAAGACGTACCCCTCCTGCGAGGTGGCGTGCGCCAAGGATATCGAGGCGGTCATCCAGTCCAGCACCAGCGGTGCCATCGCCGGCATGATCGCTGAGCCGATCCAGGGCGTCGGCGGCTTTATCACCCCGCCCAAGGAGTACTTCAAGCTGGCCTTCAGCATTGTGAAGCAGTACGGCGGCGTGTTCATCGCCGATGAAGTGCAGACGGGCTGGGGACGCACCGGGAAGAAGTGGTTCGGCATTGAGCACTGGGAGGTGGAGCCCGACATTATGACCGCGGCCAAGAGCCTGGGCAATGGCTATCCCATCGGGCTGACGGTCTCCACACCCGAGGTCGCCGATAGCTACCAGGCACCGACGATCTGCACCTTCGGCGGCAATCCTGTGGCCAGCGTTACGGCCAAGGCGGTCATCGACCTGATTGAAGAAGATGACCTGATGACCAACTGCGACGTTGTCGGCGGGTACTTCCGCGAGGCCCTGCTGGCCTTGCAGCAGAAGTACAACGTCATCGGCGAGGTCCGGGGCATGGGGCTGATGCAGGCGCTGGAACTGGTGACCGACCCGGTCAGCAAGGCCCCCGCGGCGGCCATGGCCAACCAGATGCTGGAGGCGGCCCGCGAGCGCGGGTTGCTGATTGGCAAGGGCGGGATGTACGCCAATGTGCTGCGCATGTCGCCAGCCATGAACATCGGCAAGGCCGACGTGGACGAGGCGATCAGGATTCTGGATGCGAGCTTTGCCGCGGTGACAGGCGCGTAAGAATGTGGCGCAGGCGGTGTGCGGGCTGACGGCCACAGATTTCAGTACAATCGGATTGCCCGCATGACGATGCTTACTCGCTCCGCTGTAACCTGCACCCCTGGCGTACCCGCTGCGGCGGTGTCTCGATGACGGCTGCCTCGGCTGTTCAGACTCCGCCACCGGCCAGCCTGGCCAGCAAACTGGTCAAGACCATTCCGGGGCTGCTGATCAGCATCTTCTTCCTGATGCGGACCTTCTTTCCGCACGGGCGACCCGCAATCAGCAGCGCGCAACTGCGTGGTCTGCGACTGGTAGAGCCCTTCTGGCTGCTGCCGTTTGTCCTGTTCTCTGTTGCAAGCTACACGCTGCGCAGCCATCGGTGGTCGCGCATGATGCGGTCCACCGGGGCAAGCTTCGGTGCCTGCGCGCGCATCCTGATGACGTCTCTGGCGGCCAACAACATTCTGCCTCTGCGCATCGGCGACATTATGCGCGTCTTCACCTATGCCTCTGACCTGAATGCGACGCCGTCGTACATCCTCTCGACGGTCATTCTGGAGAAGCTGCTCGACATCTTCATCCTCGCGGTCCTCTTTCTGGTGACGATGGCTTCGGGCGTCTCGCCGAAGCTGCGGCTGGGGGCAGATCTTGCCGTAGGCGTCTCCGCTCTGGGCATCCTGGTACTGCTGCTGGGCGCGCGCGTGCTGGCGGAGCCGCTGCGTCATCTGTTTGCGAAGCTGCCTGCGCATGGCCTGCTGGCCAAGCTGGAGCATTGGATTCTGCTCGCGCTGGATTGCATCCGGCAGATTGGCCTGCTGGGCACGCTCTTCCTGCTGGGTGAGACCGTGGTCATCTGGACGTGCGAGGGCATCATCTTTCTCTCAGCGGCCAGACTGATCGGCCTGGCCTCCGACGCGCTGGGGCCTTGGAACGCGGTCTCTTTTGTGAACCTGTCGTTCCTCATTCCCAGTTCGCCAGGCGGTATCGGACCGTTTGAGGCTGCGGCACAGAAGTCCCTGGCCACGCATGGAGCTGACCCTGCAGCGGCAGCCCTGTATGGCCTGGCGCTGCATGCGTGGATGCTGGTCACGATTACCGGAGTCGGCGGCATTCTGTTTCTGGTGCATCGCGCGCACCAGCAGAATCGCAAGCCGCTGCTGGACGAGATTGAGACGCTGCCCGAGGAGTTGCCGGGCTGAAGCGGCAGCTTCGCGTAAACTAGGGATGCATGTATCGCATCGTTCAGCAATCCCTTCAGGCACGCATCCAGAGCATTCTGCTCGCCAGGTACGAAGTCACCCTTAGTCAGCTGGTGGTGGAGCAGCCACCCAGCATCGCGCTTGGCGAGCTGGCGTTGCCGGTCGCCTTTGAGCTGGCCAAGCGGCTGCGTAAGGCTCCGCGCGCCATTGCGCAGGAACTGGCGGCGGAGCTCTCGGCAGACCTGGCCTCACTGCCCGGCGTGGCTGCGGTGGAGGTTGCCGGTGCCGGGTATCTGAACGTGCGGCTGAACCGCGTCGCGGCGACGCAGCAGATTGCGCAGGACCGCCACGCCGACATCGGCGGGCCGGGCTTCCGGCTGATTGAACACACCAGCATCAACCCCAACAAGGCAGCCCACATCGGCCATCTGCGTAACGCCATTCTGGGCGACACCTTCCAGCGCCTGTTGCGGCCGGATTCCTACAAGTCCGGCTATCAGGTGGGGGTGCAGAACTACATCGACAACACGGGCGTGCAGGTGGCAGACGTGGTGGTGGGGCTGCGCGAGCTGGAGCAGTTTGATCTGGATACCGTGCGAGCGCTGCAACAGCGCCTGGCCGCTGAGGGCACGCGCTTTGACTACTACTGCTGGGATCTGTACGCGCGCGTCAGCCAGTGGTACACCGACTCTACCGATGCCGCAGAGCTGGCACGGCGCAAGCAGGTGCGGCTGGATACGCTGCACGCACTCGAGCATGGCGGCAACGAGACGGCCGAGATCGCCGACCTGGTGGCGACCGCCGTGTTGCGGCGTCATCTGGAGACGATGCAACGGCTCGGCATCGAGTATGACTTTTTGCCGCGCGAGAGCGAGATTCTGTCGCTGCACTTCTGGGATGCAGCGCGCGCGCTGATGATCGAGAAGGGCGTGCTGTACCAGGAGACGGAAGGGAAGAACAAGGGCTGCTGGGTGATGCGGCGTGCCGGAAACGAGGCCGAGACGACCGATGGGCCAGACGAGGACGCCAAGGTGATCGTGCGCTCTAACGGCACGGTGACGTACGTGGGCAAGGACATTGCCTACCACCTGTGGAAGTTTGGTCTGCTGCCGGGCAAGGACTTTGGCTACGCGCCGTTTCACCAGTACACGACCCACACCTGCTGGATCTCGACGGCCGGGCGCGAGGGCGAGCAGCCACCAACCTTTGGCCAGGCCGACGCGATCTATAACGTGATCGATTCGCGCCAGAACGACCCGCAAAACAACGTGATTGCTGCGCTGCGCGGCATGGGCTTTACGGCAGAGGCAGACCGCTATACCCACTTCAGTTATGAGATGGTGGCGTTGACGCCGCGCTGTGCGCTGGAACTCGGGTATCCGATCAGCGAAGAGGACCAGAAGCGTGCCTACATTGAGGTGAGCGGGCGCAAAGGCTTCGGCGTCAAAGCAGACGACCTGCTGGATCGCCTGATTGATGCCGCGCAACAGCAGGTGGATGAGCGGCACCCGGCTCTGACGCAGCAGGAACGTCGCAGCATTGCTACCCAGGTGGCGGTGGGCGCGCTACGCTACTTCATGCTGCGCTACACACGCAACACGGTGATTGCGTTTGACTTCAAGGATGCGCTGAGCTTTGAGGGCGAGACCGGCCCCTACGTGCAGTACGCCATTGTGCGCGCGGCAAACATCTTCCGCAAGGCGGAGACGACCGCAGAGGCTGCGCTGGCGGCCATGCTGGCCCTGGACGCTGAGGCACTCTCCGCAGCTATGGATGGCGAGCAGGGAAGCACACTGTGGGAGACCTGGCTGCTGGTCTCCAAGCTGACGCTGGTGCTGGAGCAGTCGATCGCGACCTCCGAGCCCGCCTATCTGGCCAAGTATGCCTTCCAGCTGGCGCAGCAGTTCAACAACTTCTACCACCGCCACCACATTCTGAACGAGACGGACCCCAGCCGGAAGACGGTGCTGCTGGCGACTGCAGCCGTAGCGCAGCGTGAGATGACGCGCGCGCTGGGCTACCTAGGCATCGAGGCTCCGCCGGTCATGTAGCCGCAGGCAACAAAAAGCCTCCCGAGCGGAGGCTTTTTGCGTTGCCGTCAGGCTAGACCGCGTAGGACCGCACCCACTCCACTATGGAGCGCACGGCGATGCCGGTGGGTCCGGTGGGCAGCCACGCCTTGTTCTCTTCATTCCAGGCGCAGCCGGCGATGTCCAGGTGCACCCAGGGGGTGTCGCCCACAAACTCCTTCAGGAACATGGCCGCGGTGGTCGCACCGCCCCAGCGGCCGATGCCCTGGTTGCGAATGTCGGCGATCGGGCTCTTGATGAGGTCGCGATAGTCGTCCGTGCAGGGCAGTCGCCAGAACTTTTCGCCGGAGACGCGGAGGGCCTGGTCAAAGCGCTGCCAGGTGGTCTCGTCGTTGCTGAAGGCGCCGGCGTTGACCATGCCCAGTGCCACCACGCACGCGCCGGTCAGGGTGGCGGCGTTGATGAGGTGGGTGCAACCAAGAGTCCGGGCGTAGTGCAGGCCATCGGCCAGCACCATGCGGCCTTCGCAGTCCGTGTTGATGATCTCGATGGTCTTGCCAGACATGGCCTGGACCACGTCGCCCGGCTTGTAGGCGTTGCCATCGGGCATATTCTCCGTGGAGCAGACGATCGCCGTCACGCGCACCCTGGGCTTCAGCTGCGCGATGGCCTGCATGGCGCCGATCATGGCGGCGGCACCGGCCATGTCGTACTTCATCTTCTCCATGCCGTCGGCAGGCTTCAGCGAGATGCCGCCGGTGTCAAAGGTGATGCCTTTCCCCACCAGGCCCAGTACCGGGCCGTCGGCCGGTGCGTCCTGCGGCTCGTAGCGCATGACGATGAGTGCCGGTGGCTGGGAGGAGCCGCGGGCTACGGCGAGAAAGGCGTTCATGCCCAGCTGTTGCATCAGCTCGGTGGAGTGGACCTCACACTTCAGGCCGTTGCGCAGACACATCTCCGTGGCGCGCAGACCCAGCTCCGTGGGGGTCAGCACGTTGCCGGGCTCGTTCACCAGGGAGCGGGCCGTGTTCTGCGCGTTGGCGACGATCAGGCCCTCGGCATGACCGCGGCGGATCTCCGCATGCGTGGCGCGCTCGGTGGCCGGTGCCACCAGCTGCAGTGTGGTCAGGGTGCGATCTTTGCGATCGCTCTTGTAGGTGTCCCACTCCGGGTTGGCGAGCACGGCGCCCTCAACGACGGCGCGGGTGGTCAGGCTGACGGGCAGGCTCTCCAGGGCCTCGTCGTCGAGCGCATGGTCCTCGGGCAGGGCGATGGTCAACTGCCTGAGACCGCGTGGCTTGGCAGAGCGTACGGCAACCCCTGCGGCCTTGCGGACTGCATCTGTCGTCAGGCGGCGGACCTTGCCCATGCCCACGATCAGCAGGCGCTCGGCCCGGATGCCTTCCGGTGCGTGCAGCAGCAGGGTCTCGCCCAGGCCCGCCTTGAACTCTCCACTGCCCAGCACCTTGCGGGCCGCGTTGCTCACGCCGCTGGAGGTGGTCATCAGCGCAATCAGCGGCTCGGCATCTTCGCCGGGGGCCAGGTCCACAGCAAACACGGCCAGCATCGGCGTCGCGATGCCTGAAGGGTCTTCAAACAGCAGGGTCGTCTCCGTCGGGGTCATCATGGAACTATCGTAACTCGCCCGACGAGGTGAGGTTGGGAGTGACTAGCGGCGCTGTCCGCGGGCGATCGCCGCGCGCGCCTCGTTGTCGGCCTCGCGCTTGCGCTCGGTCTCGCGCTTATCCCACTCCTGCTTGCCTTTGGCCAGGGCCAGCTCACACTTGACGCGTCCGTTGCGGAAGTAGAGCCGGGTGGGAATGAGCGTGTAGCCCTTCTGCCGGGTCGATTGCTCCAGCTTGCGCAGCTCCCGCTTGTGCAGCAGCAGCTTGCGGGTGCGCAGGGAGTCGTGATTCATGCTGTTGCCGTGCGAGAACGGGCCGATGTGGGCGTTCAGCAGGAAGCACTCGCCATCCTTGAGCAGGCCGTAGGCGTCCTTCAGATTGGCCTTGCCCTCGCGGATCGACTTCACCTCAGTGCCGCGCAGCGCCACCCCGGCCTCAACCTTGTCGGAGAGGAAGTAATTGAAGCTGGCCGAGCGATTGACGGCAGCGTCACGGTTGCCGGCCGCTACGGGGTCGCGCTCCTTCTGCTTCACCAGCGCGCGGGGAGCCTGCGGCGTGGTCGGGTTGGAGAGCGAGCGAGGCATCGAACTTCTTACTTTAACACGCCGCCGCGACGCTCACCTGTACCGGCCAGCCACGTCGAACTAAGGTATCCGACCGGTTCGCGGCCCTTGGAACCGGCAGCCAGCCCGGCAAACTGTCACGAGGTCGTAACTGCCCGGATGCTATACTCACGCGAGCCCGCCGCCCAGCGACGGATTAACGAGGCTTACACCTCCGCCCTCGCGGCTCCCCAACGGGCTCGTTCACGCCGTACGATATGGGCAGAGGTTTGCCCCGGCTTCTGCCGGACTCTTTACGGTGCAAAGGACGCAAACAGAAGCAGAATGGGTCGCGGACATCTAATTTACAGGCAACGGACCACGGTCCATATGCTGGCCACGTCGCTGTTTGCGGGCGCCGTACTGTTTACCGCGTCCCTGCCTGCACACGCCCAGACTGCCGGCACCTGGAACAAGCGAGGCGCGCAGGCCGAGGCCCGCGACGACTATGACGCTGCCTACCAGGACTACCTGGAGGCACAGAGGCGCAAGCCGAGGGATCTGCGCTACAAGGCGGATCTGGAGCGGATGCGCTTTCAGGCTGCCGTGGCGCATGTCAATCGCGGCCGCGTGCTGCGGCAGAGCGGCGATCCCAATGGCGCACTGGCGGAGTTCAGCCGTGCCCTCGCCATTGACCCGGGCAACCAGGCCGCCCAGCAGGAGCTGGGACTGCTGCAGCAGGCTGCTCAGCCTGCACCTCCGCCCCCAGCGCCCGAAGCGGACGAGGCCCTGGCAGGCCAGCGCCAGACCTTGAGTGATCTGAGCAGTGTCTCAGGCCCTGTGCGGCTCAGGCCTGTCTCCAACGAACCCATCACGCTGCACATGGTTGAGGACGTGAAGGTCATCTACCAGGCGATTGGCAAGGCGGCCGGGCTGAACGTGCTCTTCGACCCCGACTTTCAGTCCAAGCGCATTCCGATCGACCTGACCAGCGTCAGCCTGTCGGACGCGTTGCGCATCGTGGGCACCGTGGGAGGCGCGTTTTACAAGCCGGTCACGCAGAATACGATCTTTGTCGCGAACAACAATCGCACCAAGCACACCGATCTGGACGAGCTCGCCGTGCAGACCTTCTACCTGACCAACGCGACCCAGCAGAACGATGCGAACGAGGTGACCACCGCGATTCGTAATCTGCTGGACCCCAGCGTGAAGGTGTATCCGGTGCTGAGTCAGAACGCAATTGTGATGCGTGCCACGCCGGATCAGCTGCTGCTGGCGCAGAAGCTGTTGAACGACCTGGACCGCACCCGGCCCGAGGTGGTGGTGGATGTGGCCGTGCTGGAGGTGAGCCGCGACAAGATTCGCAACCTCGGCATCACGCTGCCACAGTCGGTGACGATCACGCCGCAGGCCAGCCCGACCGCGACGAGCTCAACCTCCAGCTCCTCAACGACCACCAGCACGACGTCTGCCTTTACGCTGAACACGCTGGCGCACACCAATGCGAACAACTACGCGGTCAGCATCAGCGGTGCCACCTTGAATGCGCTGCTCTCCGATGCGGATACGCGCATCCTGCAGAACCCGCGCATCCGCGCCACGGACGGCCAGCGCGCGCAGCTCAAGATCGGCTCCAAGATTCCGATTGCGACGGGCTCCTACAACGCCGGAGTCTCCACGGGTATCGCCAGCATCGGCGTGCAGACCCAGTTCACCTATCAGGACGTCGGTGTGAACATCGACATGACTCCGACGGTGCACTACGACCGCGAGATCACGCTGAAGATGAAGATCGAGGTCTCGTCGCAGACTGGCTCGGTGACCATCTCGGGTGTGACGGAGCCCATCATCGGGCAGAACGTCACCGACCAGGTGATTCAGCTGAAGGAGGGTGAGCCCTCCATCCTGGCCGGACTGGTGCAGACGACCGACTCCAAGAATGTGAGTGGCACGCCTTTCCTGGGCGAGATCCCGTTCCTGAAGTACTTCTTCAGCTCGCAGAATAAGGAGACGCAGCGCAACGAGATCGTCTTCCTGATGATTCCGCATATCGTGCGCGAGTCGGTGCTGTCGCGTCTGAATACGCGCGCCATCGACACGGGCACGGGCCAGGGGATTGAGCTGCGCCACGACGCATCGCTTGACAGCGGCGACCAGCCAGACCCGCGCCTGATGCCGCGCGCGACTACGCCTACCAGCGCAGCCAATGCGGCCTCTGCCATGTTGCAACAGCTCAACCAGCAGGCCCAGGCCCCCACGCCGGCCACTGCCGCTGCCCAGCCGGGAGCGGTGGTCAGCATGAGTGTGGTGCCGTCTACCACTACGCCGCCGCTGGGTAGCACCTTCACTGTCGCAGTGAACCTGGCCAACGGGCAGGACCTGTTTGCCGTACCGCTGCAGATGCAGTTCAACGCTGCGGTGCTGCAACTGGTTAACGTGGATACGGGCGACCTGCTGGGCCGGGATGGCCAGGCCGTCTCGATCGTGCATCGCGACGAGGGCAACGGGCTGGTTACCATTTCAACTTCGCGCCCGCCCAACTCCGGCGGCATCAGCGGGCAGGGAAGCATTGCCGTGTTGACCTTCAAGGCGGTCACTGCGGGTGATTCCAGCCTGTCGCTGGTGAAGGTTGGTGCACGGAACAGCGCCCAGACCAACCTGCCCGCAGTGGGCTCTATGGCTACGGTGCACGTGCAGTAATGCGAGCGTCGGAGACTCAGTCCGGGTTCTGTCGTCGCACCCTTGACGCGGGAGCGAGTGGCCGGGAGTCTGGCTTGACGCTGGTGGAGCTGATTGTTGTGGTTGCCATGGTTGCCATTCTTGCCAGCGCCGCAGTGCCGATCGCCCGCTTCCAGGTGAAGCGGACCAAAGAGCGCGAGCTGCGCCGTGACCTGTGGGAGATGCGCGACGCCATTGATCGCTACAAGGACGATATCGAGTTGCGCGGCGCGCCCATCCAGACCAAGCCGGACAGCATGAACTACCCGCCTGATCTGCAGACGCTGGTCGATGGCGTGGATATTCAGGGCAAGAAGGTGCGCTTTCTGCGTCGCATTCCGGTTGACCCGATGACCGGTTCTACGGACTGGGGGTTGCGCTCCAATCAGGACGACCCGGACTCGACCTCCTTTGGGGGCCAGAACGTCTACGATGTCTATAGCAAGAGCGACGGCGTGGCCCTGGATGGCACACGGTACTCCACATGGTAGCGAAGATCACAACCCGGCCACGGAACGCGGAGTCCGGCTTCACGCTCATCGAACTGATGATCGTCATGACGATTATTGCGTTTCTGGCGGCGATTGCTATCCCCTCGTACGTGAACAATGTACGCAACGCCAAGGAGGCGGTGCTGCGGGAGGACCTGCACACCATGCGCGCTGCCATCGACTCCTACACGGTGGATAAGCAACGGGCGCCGCAGACGCTGGATGACCTGGTGCAGGCCGGGTATCTGAAGAAGATGCCGGTAGACCCCTTCACGCAGCGCAGCGATACCTGGATCCCGGAGCAGAGTGGCGACCTGAACTCGATCGACCAGACCGACCCGGGCATCGACGACGTGCACTCCGGAGCGCAGATGACGGCGTCCGACGGCAGCTCGTACTCCAGCTGGTAGGGTGCGTGCCGCAACGAGTTTCATCCGCTCGCAAGCCCTGGGAAAAAGGCGCATACTAGCCATGGGCGGCGGTAACCCTGTGGTCCGTATCCGCGTCTATTAGTCAGGGATTCGGGGCGGGTGCCTCTGCTGCCTGTCCAGCGCCCAGGAGTCACGTTATGTCAACGCTTGCAAACCTCGGACTTGTCACGCTGCTTGGCCTGACTACGGCGGCCTACGCGCAGACCACCGCGGCCCCGGCACCGGATGCTACCCCCCAGGCTGCCGCGCAGACGACCTCTCAGGCGGCGTCGCAATCGGGCTCTGCCCCCGCTGCGACCGAGGCGAAGGCCTCGCCCGCGGATGGCAAGGCGACCGGCTCCAAGGCGGACTCCAAGCCCGACACCAAGGCCGGTAAGACCAAGGCCAAAGCCGCCGCAGACACGAGCGCCGATGCCAAGACCGACTCCATCCCCTCGCCCGGCGAGGCGCTGGATCCGCACATCAAAAGCGGCAGTGAAGACGATGTGAACGCAGTCGGCAACCGCAACATCGGTGGTCGCGGCGTAGGCAACTGGTACTCCACCAACTGGGAGATCTCGAACGGCAAGCAGTACTCCATGGAGATTGAGAAGTCGGCGCACATGATCACGGATCCGGTGATTGCGGAGTATGTGAATCGCGTGGGGCAGAATATTGTGAAGAACTCGGACTGCAAGGTGCCGTTCACCATCAAGGTGATCGACTCCGACGAGATCAACGCCATGGCGCTGCCGGGCGGCTTCTTCTACGTCAACTCCGGCCTGATTCTGGCAGCGGACGAAGAGGCCGAACTGGCCGGCGTGATGGCGCACGAGACGGCGCACGTCTGCGCCCACCATGCCGCGCGCGAGATGACGCGCATGAACTACATGCAGATTGGCGAGGTGCCGCTGATCATCATGACGGAGGGGTCGTGGACGGGATACGGCATCTACGAGGCGGCGCAACTGGCCGTGCCCATCACCTTCCTGCAGTTCTCGCGCAACTTTGAGGCTGAGGCCGACTGGCTGGGCCTGCAGTACATGTACAAGGCAGGCTACGATCCGCAGGCGTTTATCCAGTTTTTCGAGAAGATCGACGCGCTTGAGAAGCACAAGCCCGGCACGCTGGCCAAGGTCTTTGCCGACCACCCGCAGACGCCGGACCGCATCGCCCACTCCGAAGACGAGATTGCGACCATCATGCCGGCGCGCCCGGACTACATCGTGACCACGTCGGAGTTTGACGACATCAAGGCGCGGCTGGCGCGTATCGAGAACAAGCGCAAGATCAACAACAAGGGCGACGCCAACAAGCCCTCGCTGCGCCGTGTCGGAGGAGGCGGCTCCAACGACCCGAACAACCCGGCATCCTCCACCGACGATCGCCCGACACTGGGGCATCGCAACTGAGGCGGCTCGTGGTCTACGCCTGCACGCAAACCCGCTAGAATGGAGGGTATGACTACCCATACGACCGGCTATACCGACGACCATGCCAAGGCCGGGCTGGATACCACGTTCCCTCCCATTGAGACCTGGCGGAACCAGTTTCGCGCCTACGAGATTCTGATCGACGATCCGGAGTTCACCAGCGTGTGCCCCAAGACCGGACTGCCGGACTTCGGTCGGTTGACGGTACGCTATATGCCGCGCGAGCGCTGCCTGGAGCTGAAGAGCCTGAAGGAGTACCTGTTCGTCTACCGCAACCTCGGTATCTTTCAGGAGAACATTGTGAACCAGGTGCTGGACGATGTGGTGAAGGCCTGCGATCCGGTGTGGGCCAAGGTGGTGGGCGACTTCCGCCCGCGCGGCGGCATCTCGACCATCGTCGAGGCGAGCTACCCCCGGATTGAAACCGAGCAGCCACCGCGGAGCTAACCGGCGCCGCCGCTGGACTACCGCTGGACTACCGATGGCGCGTCCGGGCCCTCCGGCACCTCTTGCACAGGGAAGAGGAAGGTTCGTCCCGCGCAGCAGCCGCCCGCGGCATTGCGTGCCACGTATAATTTCGACCATCGAGAGAACGGCGGCTGCGCGTGCGGATACGGGGACTCCCTGTGGCTGGTGCGCCCGTCTGCCGCACCAGGAGTCTGACTCTGCACGCGATCCTACTGCCTCCCCCGTCCGATGCCCAGATGGCTGCGCCACGCCGCAGCTGGGCAGCCCTGCCCGTACTGTTGCTGCTGGTCTCCTGCTGGATGCTGTCAGGCCGCGCACTGGCCCAGCAGACTCCAACCCAGCAGACGCCAGCCGAGCTGACCCTGAGCGGGACCCTGCGCGACAAAGCGGGCTCTGCCGTGGCGGGCGCGACGGTGCGGCTCAGTCCGGAAGGTGCGGCCACGGCATCGGCCAAGACAGCGCAGACCGACCCTGCGGGCCACTTTGTGCTGTCTGGTCTGGCCGCGGGGCCATATCAGCTCACAGTCATCCTGGCCAAGCGAAGCATCGTGTACCCCACGCCGGTGCAGCCGGCCTCGACTCCTGCCATCACTCTGACGCTGACGGCGGACGATGCGTTGCTGCTGGCCGTGGCCTCGACCCAGACCGCGGCTACGGGCGGGGAAGACCTTTCGAGCCAGGCGGTGAGTGGGCTGCCGCTCAACAAACGCGACTTCAGCCAGTTGCTGCTGCTGGCCGCCGGCACCATGACAGACGCCAACGGCGCGACGAACTTTACCCAGCAGTTCGCCATCAACGGCCAGCGCGGCGTGGAGGCGGTCTTTGCCATGGACGGGGCAGACATTTCGGACCCCGAGATGGGCGGAGCTACCTTCAGCAACTTCAACGTGGATGCCGTGCAGGAGATTGACTCCTCCTCGGGCTGGCTGCCCGCTGAGGTGGGACGCGGCGCTGCGGGCTTCACCAACATTCACACCCGCACGGGCGCAGACGGCTTTCATGGTTCGGTCTTCGAGTTCCTGCGCAACTCGGCTCTCGATGCCCGGAACTACTTTGACCACCCGTCGTTTGCCTACCCGGGTCGTATTCCGCCCTTCCGGCGCAACGAATTCGGCTTTACCAACGGTGGTCCGGTCGTGGTGCCGGGGCTCTTCAACGGCCGCAAGACGACCTTCTACTTTGGCCAGTACCAGGGCTTTCGTCAGGTGCTGGGCACCACCCAGGTGATGCCTGTGCCGACTGCGCTGGAGCGTACCGGAATCGACCAGAACACGACGCTCAACGATACGTTTACGGTGCCGGTGGACTCCAGCATCGCCAGGATCCTGGCCCGCTATCCGCTGCCCAATCTGCCGACCGGTGCCTACGGAGCGCACACCTACGCCACCGCCTCCAAGGTAAGCACGACGGCCGACCAGTTTTCGCTGCGGCTGGACCACCACTTCTCCGCCAAGGATACGTTCTTTGCGCGCGTCACCATCGACAACATCAACGGGCCGACGACGAATCCGGACCAGACCGCGATTGACCCCAGCTTTGCCGTGGAGTACATCGACCGGCAGCGCAACGTGGTGGGCAGCTATACGCGCGAAGCGACGCCGCGGCTGGTGCTGAATACGTTGTTTTCCATCACGCGCAGCACGCCGGGCTTTCCTACGCCCAACCTGGTGGATCCTGCGGTGAAGTTCAACGACGGTCTGTATGAGGCGTTCAACTCGGCCGGCGGCTCCGTGATGCAGGCCTATGGCAACCTCTTCCACCTGCAGCAGTCGGTGAGCTATAGCCGTGGGCGGCACCTGTGGAAGGCGGGCGCCGAGGTGCGGATCAACCGGGATACCACCTACTTTGGCATCAGCCCGAACGGTGAGTATGACTTTGGCGGCGGCGTAGCCTACGCGCGCTCCTACATTCCCTCGGCCTCGGGCAAGCACGACATCCAGCCCGGGCAGCCGCTGCCGGATACTCTCAGCCAGTTTCTCTCCGGCAGCCCATTCGTCTACACCGTTGCGGTGGCGTCGCCCGGATTCTCGGATGGC
This sequence comes from Acidobacteriota bacterium, assembly GCA_028872955.1. GTDB lineage: Bacteria > Acidobacteriota > Terriglobia > Terriglobales > Acidobacteriaceae > Edaphobacter. Next base: position 38,180 of record JAGWNX010000009.1, on the reverse strand, counting down.
GCACACATCGGCCCGGCGGCGGTGACGCGCAATGCGGCCGCAGCCTACGTGCAGGATACCTGGAAGGTGACGCCGACCCTGACGCTCGACCTGGGCCTGCGCTGGGACCTCTACCAGCCCATTGAAGAGCGTGCCCGCCGTACCTCCAGCTTCCTGACGATCAACGGCGTGCAGCAGTTTGTGCTCAATCCTCAGCCGGGCTACCAGACCAACTGGCGGGCCTTTACCCCGCGTGTGGAGGCCGCATGGCAGGCGCGGCCCAGCCTGAGCGTGCACGTCGGCGGCAGCGTGATGGTGATTCCGCCCAACATCTGGCAGGACAACTTCCTGACCGGATCCACGCCGTTTGTGGTCTACCCGCGTCTGCTCTCCTCGGCCAGCTTCCCCATCCCGTATGGCTACCAGATCACGCCTGCGCAGCTGCCGCACGTGTACACGCCCAGCGGGCAGGATATCTTTGCCAATGGCGGCTCCACCTCGCTGCAGCCGAACACGGTGATGGACGTGAACCGCTATGAGCAGGACATGGCGGCACTGACACCCAGCCACGTCGTGAGCGCGCTGAACCTCTCGGGCATCGATCGCTCCTTTGACAACGGCACGCTGTACACCTGGACGGCGGGGCTGGAGAAGCATCTGGGGCCGTTCACGGCAGACCTGGCCTACGTCGGCACAACCTCCGTGCATCTGCCCCGCACCAGCTTCCCCAATGCGTATCCGGGAGCCAGCCCCGGCTTTGCGCCCCACACCCAGTTCAACAGCGCGGGCGATGTGATCGGCGGCTTTGGCGTGGAGAACGTCATCACTGACACGGCTCACTCCAGCTACCACGCGCTGCAAAGCTCGCTCTCCGGCACCATCGGCCACGGCGGCCCTGGCATTCAGGCCAGCTACACCTGGGGCAAGTCGCTGGATGACACCAGCTCGGTGATCGGGGGAACCGGCTCCACTGGCGCCACGGTGCAGGGCTTCTCCCAGAACCCCTTTGACAACCACCCGGAGAAGGGGCCTTCCGCCTTCGACGTGACGCATGCGCTCACCTTTACTGTGGCGCAGGACCTCCACCTGGAGGAGGTGCGCCCGCTGATGGTCGTGACGCGCAAGGCGACTGCCGGCTGGGAGCTGCTGAGCATCTCCAGCATCAACAGCGGCTCGCCGTTTACGGTGTACTCCGGCATCCAGCAGACGGGGTATGGCTCCAATGGTGTGGATCGTCCCGATCTGATCGGCAAGCCGGTGCTCTCCACCGCGCGCAAGGTGCGGGAGGACTACTTTGGCCTGGGTGCAAATAACGGCTCGTACTTCTCCATTCCCATCAATCTGGCCGGTGGCTCCGGCCCGAACAGCGGGCGCTTCGGCACGCTGGGGCGGAACACCTTCCGCGGCCCTGCCTTCTACAACTTCGACTTCGCGCTTATCAAAGACACGCCGTTTGGCCGCCGCCACTCGGGGACTGAGGTCGTGAACCTGCAGTACCGCGCGGAGTTCTTCAACCTGTTTAACATCGTCACCATGGGGTTGCCGGCCAACATCCTGGAGGGCTCCGGCTTCGGCGAGATCAGCAAGACGGCAGGGAACTCGCGGCAGATCCAGTTCTCGCTCAAGCTGATCTACTAGGCGGAGGCGCAGGCATCGCGGGGCAGGAGGGCCTAAGCGATTGTTCCGGGAGGCGGGAATAGTTAAGTATTCGCTTGACAAATGTCGAATCTGGCGTAATAGTCAAGCAGTAACTTAACTATTCTTTTGGAGTCCGCCATGTCTGATCCTGTTGTGACGCATAGCACTTTCTGCATCGAACGGCACTACCCTGTCAGCCCGGAGCGGCTGTTTCTGGCGCTTTCTGACCCGACGCAGCGGCTTCGCTGGACCTCGCCAGCTGCGTCGCGCAAGCTGCACTCCTACGAGCTTGACTTTCGCCCGGGTGGGCTGGAGACGACGCGCTTTCAGTATCTGGGCAACTCGCCGGTCACCGGCATGGAGGGTGCCCGCGACGTGGTCTTTCTGGATATACAACCCAACCAGCGCGTGGTGGAGAGCTACACCATGGACATCAACGGCTATCGGATGTCTGCCTCGCTGGCAACGTTTGAGCTGATGGCCGAGGGCGAGGGCACGACCCTGCGCTTTACCGAGCAGGGTGCGTACTTTGCCAACTCCGATGGCCCGAAGCTGCGCGAGCTGGGCTGGAGCCATCTGCTGGAGCACCTGGGTGCAGCGCTGCAGGCGGCGGTCTAGGCCGTGATGCACCCGCAACCGGAGGAGAACGACGTCGACCGCGTCTTCCATGCGCTGGCCGATGCCACTCGGCGAGCCATGCTGGAGCGGCTGAGCCAGGGACCGGTCTCCGTATCGCAACTGGCCGAGCCGCTGGGCATGACCCTGGCAGCCGTGGTGCAGCATGTGCAGGTGCTGGAGCAGGCGCGCCTGGTGCATACGGAGAAGGTTGGCCGGGTGCGCACCTGTCGGCTGGAGCCTGCCGGGCTCGACGCGGCGCGGCGCTGGCTGGACGCGCGGCGTACGCCGTGGGAGCAGGCACTGGATCGGCTGGCCCAGGTGGTCAAGCCGTAGCCATGTGGGAGGAGTGTGCGGCTGGTATGCTGGGCGCAGATGCCAGCTGCACACTCCAACCAACGACCTGCGCTTGCCGGCGCGCGCACCGCCCTGGTGCTGCTGACGGCACTGAACTTCGTCAACTACATCGACCGCTACATCCTGCCGGGCGTGCAGGAGCAGATCAAGGTGGAGTTCACCTTGACGGACGCGCAGATCGGCTCGCTGACCCTGTGGTTCATGGTGGCTTACATGGCCACATCGCCGCTGACGGGCTGGCTGGGCGATCGCCTGCCGCGCAAGCCGCTGATTGTGGCAGCGGCGCTCTTCTGGTCGGCGATCAATTTTTTTACGGCGTCAGTGCACAGCTACAGTTCGCTGAATCTGCGACATGCGGCGCTGGGCATCGGCGAGGCCAGCTTTGGCATCTTTGCCCCGGCGCTGCTGGCAGACTACTACCCGGCGGAGCAGCGCAACCGGGTGATGACGATCTTCAACGTCGCGATTCCCGTGGGGGCCGCGCTCGGCTACCTGACGGGCGGTACCGTGGGCGAGCACTTTGGCTGGCGTGCGTCGTTTCTGGTCTCGGCGGTGCCGGGCGCGGTGCTGGCGCTGCTGATCCTGGTGCTGCTGCGGGAGCCAGGGCGCTCTGGCGCGCAGGCAGAACACGCGGTGAGCACCAGCGGGCCGGGCCTGCAGGCCGCTGCGGTTCGCAGCCTGGCACGCAACCCTGCGTACCTGTGCTCGGTGCTGGGCTACGCGGCGGTCACCTTCTCGCTGGGCGGCATCTCCTGGTGGATGCCGTCGTTCCTGCAGCGGGTAAGCGGCCGGTCACAGTCGTCTGCGGCGTTTCTGATGGGGGCCATTACGGTGGTGGCGGGGCTGGGAGGGACGGCACTGGGTGGCTACGTGGCGCACCGCTGGCCTCAGCGCAGTTCGCGCGCGCTCTACCTGGTGCCTGCGCTGGGCTCGCTGCTGGCGGTTCCTCCGGCGCTGCTGTGCTTCTTTGGCCCGGCGCGGTTCACTGTACCGGCGCTGGCGACGGCCATCTTTCTTATCTTTCTGGGCACGGGCCCGGTGAATGCCGCGACGGTCAACGCGGTACGCCCGGAGATACGGGCAACGGCGCTGGCTGGGCAGTTGCTGCTGATTCACGCGCTGGGTGATGCCATCAGCCCGCGCATTATTGGTACCGTCAGCGACCACTCCAACCTGGCGGTGGGGCTCGGTTCCACGCTGGTCACGCTGGTGCTGGCTGCAATTGTCTTTCTGGTGGGTGCCCGCTATGCGTCGCCGCAGCCTGCTGCGTATGGTCCTGAAGCAGTTACGTAATCAAACCGAAGTTGCGGACCCTGTATCCGAGAAGGCAGGGAAGTGAGAGGCTGGTACTCAGAGCTTGCTTACTCGAGACCTGACCCGATGAGCGCATCCTTTCTAATCCGGCACGCCTGTCCTGCAGGCCTGCCATGGCCTGTGGTGGTGGCGTGGATTGTGGCGCTGGGCTGGCTGGGCCGAGTGGTGCCAGCGGCGTTCGGGTTGCGGCGAGTGCCCAACCTGCTGCTGCCAGAGTACGACCAGGTTCCCGCTGGCGAGCCCACCCTCACGGTGGTGGTGCCCGCGCGCAACGAGCAGCCAAACGTCGCAGCCTGCCTTGGCTCACTGCTGGCGCAGGACTATCCGCACTGCCGCATCCTCGCGGTGGATGATCGCTCCACCGACGCGACCGGCAGCATTATGGATGCGCTCGCGGCTGAGCACCCTGACCGGCTGCGCGTGCTGCACATCACCGAGCTGCGCCCAGGCTGGCTGGGAAAGACGAACGCTCTGGCCCTGGCCGCGGCCGCTGCAGAGACCGACTACCTGCTGTTTACCGATGCGGATGTGCTGTTTCGCGCAGACTCAGTTCGGCGCTCTCTGGCGTATGCCGTGGCAACAGGTGCCGACCACCTGGTGACGCTGCCGACGACCATCCTGCGTCGGTGGGATGAGGGCATGGTGCTGGGCCTGTTCCAGACCTTTAGCCTGTGGGGCGCACGTCCCTGGAAGATCGCCGACCCGCGCGCACGCATGGACTCCATCGGGATCGGTTCCTTCAATCTGCTGCGGCGCGCGGCGTATCTGCAGATCGGTGGCCTGGAGCCGCAACGGCTGGACGTGCTGGAGGACATCACCCTGGGTCGCCGTGTGAAGCGTGCCGGGCTTCGCCAGCGGATCGCCTTTGGCCGCGGACTGGCCAACGTTCACTGGGCCTCCGGAGCCTTTGGCCTGGTGGAGGTGATGACGAAGAATATCTTCTCCGCCTTTCGCTTCCACATCTCTCTGGCACTGGGCGCATGCATCTGGCTGCTGCTGTTTTTTGTGGCTCCACTGCCGGCGCTCTGCTTTGCGGCTGTGCGCGTGCCTGCAGGCATCGCTGTGGCGTGCACGGTTTGGGGCTACATGCTCTTGCGGCCTACCTCGGGCATTCCTGCCCGCAATGGCCTGCTGGCACCGGTGGCGGGCCTGCTGTTTACCTACACGCTTTTGCGATCGATGGTAACGACACTGCGGCAGGGCGGTGTGGTATGGCGCGGCACCTTCTATCCGCTGGCCGAGCTGCGCAAGCACAGCACACCTCTGCTGTAGCAGCGGCATACCGATCCAGAACTGCCCTCCGGTTAAGCTTAGGCTTCCACCAACTGCTTGCCGTAGCGTTTCGCAACGTAGTCGTCCAGGATGACCTGGAACTCCTCAACGATGCGGTCGCCCTTCAGCGTCGTCAGCAGCTTGCCATCCACGTAGACCGGGGCCTTGGGCTCCTCGAAGGTTCCGGGCAGCGAGATGCCGATGTTGGCGTGCTTGCTCTCGCCCGGTCCGTTGACGATGCAGCCCATTACGGCGAGCTTCAGCTCCTCGACGCCTGGGTAGATCTTCTTCCACTCGGGCATGCTCTCCACCAGGTAGCCCTGGATGCGCTCGGCCAGCTCCTGGAAGTAGGTTGACGTGGTGCGACCGCAGCCCGGGCAGCTGGTTACCTGCGGCATAAAGCTGCGAATGCCCAGCGACTGCAGAATCTGCTGGGCACAGCGGACTTCTTCGCTGCGGTCGCCGCCCGGCGTTGGCGTCAGCGAGACACGGATCGTGTCGCCGATGCCGGCCAGCAGCAGCGGCGCCAGGCCGGCCGTCGAGGCGACCACGCCCTTCATACCCATGCCGGCCTCGGTCAGGCCCAGGTGCAGCGCATAGTCGCAGCGACCTGCCAGCTCCGTGTAGACATCGATCAGGTCACGCACCTGCGAGACCTTGGCGCTCAGCACGATCTGGTCGCGGCGCAGGCCGTAGCGCTCCGCGGCAGCGGCATTATCCAGGGCGGAGACCACCATGGCCTCCATCATCACGTCGCGCGCATCCTGCGGCTGGGCAGACTTCGAGTTGTCGTCCATCATCTTGGTCAGCAGAGCCTGATCCAGCGAGCCCCAGTTGACGCCAATGCGGACGGGCTTCTGGTGCTTGACTGCCACCTCAACCATGGTGCGGAAGTTGTCGTCGTCCTTGCGGCCGATGGAGCAATTGCCGGGGTTGATGCGGTACTTGGAGAGCGCCTGAGCGGCGGCAGGGAACTTGGTGAGCAGAAGATGGCCGTTGTAATGGAAGTCGCCGACGATGGGCGTCGTCCAGCCCTTCTTCTGAATGCCTTCCACGATGTAGGGCACCGCCTTGGCGGCGTCCTCGTTGTTCACCGTGATGCGGACAATCTCCGAGCCTGCCCGGGCCAGCGCGGCAATCTGCTGCACCGTGCTTTCGACGTCTGCCGTATCGGTGTTGGTCATGGACTGCACCACCACCGGAGCTTCAGACCCCACACGCACACTACCCACGTTCACCGTTACGGACCGCCGACGCTGTATCTCTGCCATGACTCTCCCCACCCTTAAGTTTACCACCTGGCCCAGGGCTGCTGCCGCGATACACTAGCGACAAGGCCCGGTAGCTCAGTTGCATAGAGCAGCGCACTCCTAACGCGAAGGTCGCAGGTTGGACTCCTGCCCGGGCCACCATCTGCTTCTCCTTGGTATCAGCCCAGTAGCACCCCGACGCTTGAGTCTGCGGCCACCGATGCATCGATGTCAGCGACGAATGTGGTTGAGCACGGGCGAATGTCCTAGCCTGCGCATTTTAGCCGCCACACTTGCTCGGGTGCCCCATCCTTGGCGGTCTTTTGCCAAGGGTGGGAGGGTCAAGATCGAGCGGGTGGTCCGAAGCTCATTCCGTTGGAAGGGTCTGAGTGCTCCATCGTCGCCGATGCCTAAGCAGGAGGTCGCACCCCAGCCACTGTGTTCGAGGCGAGCAAATTAACTAACCTCCCACCCTTCGCAAACGACGCGAAGGATGGGGCACGGTGGATTCAAGGCACAAGTGCAACATTTCCAAGAGAGGAGATGTTGCTTATGTCTGGAGGGTACGTACCTCTTGAGTTGTCGGAACGAGCGTTGATTGAGACGCAGTTGCGGTTGGGCCTGAGTCCGGCGGCGATCGCCGCCGGACTCAGGCGGGCGCGTTCCACGGTGCTACGCGAGATCCGCCGCAACGGCTGGCTGCCGGAGGCGGAGCTATCCGGACGAGGCCGTTTCCGGATCGCCGGAGGGTATCGCTGCGTGGTGGCGGATCGGCGGGCGCGTATGCTGGCCCGCAGACCGCGTGTGCCCTCGAAGCTGGTGCCGGGCAACCGGTTGTGGGTCATGGTGGTCGAGCATCTTCGCCAGGGCTTGAGTCCGGCGCAGATCGCGCGCACACTGGCTCGTATGGCTGAACCCGTCCGGCTCTCGTATGAGACCATCTACACCTCGTTCTACGCCATGCCGCGCGGCGAGCTGCGCTCCAGTCTGCTGTTGCTGATGCGCCGCCGGCATCGTGCCCGCAGGCCGCAGCGTGGCCGCCACGGGCCCGTCAAGCCGCCGATTCCGGACATGGTCCTGATCGACCAGAGACCGGTGGAAGTGCAGATGCGCCTGATCCCGGGACACTGGGAGGGCGACCTGATCATCGGCAAGGGCAACCTGTCGCAGGTGGGCACGCTGGTCGAACGCACCACCCTGTTCGTCGCCCTGGTCAAGCTGAACAGCAGCAGGGCCGACATCACGGCCGAGGCCTTCCCCGGCATCCTCAACCGTTTCGACAGCCAGTTGCGCCGCTCCATGACCTACGACCAGGGCTCGGAGATGAGGCACCACAAGACCCTCACCCGCAACACCGGAGTCGATGTCTACTTCGCCCATCCCCATGCTCCCTGGGAGCGCGGCATCAGCGAAAACACCAACGGACTGCTCCGCCAGTACCTGCCCAAAGGAACCGACCTGTCCGTGTTCTCCCAGGATCAGCTCCACGACATCGCATGGAGACTCAACACCCGGCCAAGGAAAACTCTCGGATGGAAAGCTCCCGCAGAACTCTTCCTCCCAGATGGAGCCTTCGACTTCGTGCAACACTGGTCACAGATAATCACACCCGTTGCACTTGCTCCTTGAATCCACCCACCCAAACGTCTGTGCTAGCTTTGGGGAAAAGACGTAAGGATGGGCCACTCGCCTACAGCGCCATGAGACGCTCCATTGAGAATTCCTGGAAAAATGCCTGCTTCGCTTCATCGAAGGTGTAGTTCTTTAAGTGCGCCCCAATCTCGTGCGCCAAATTGAGTAGGCCACCGAGGTTATAAACGTTCTCGAATTCCACGACGTCAAAGATCTCATGGTTTTCGTCAAAGATGACCAGGTGTATGTGAGTCTGGCGTGAAATTTCTTCTATTAGTTGAGAAATGCCAGATTGCGGTAGCGGGCTGAGTAGTAATTCATAACTTGCATACGGTGTGCAAGCTACGATCGGTGGAAACCACCACGTCATGAACACGACAGGGCCAGCACTCGTGCGAACCGCGCCCGATTTGATATTCAAAGTCAACGGGCCGAACTGCCTCAGCTCATTCATGAACTTCCGCTTTTCTCGCAAAATGAGAACCGTTTCAGGGCCCATTTCAGGCACGAGCGTTACGGGGTTCAGGTGGACTCCAATCGGAGCGGGCGTGTGCCACTTGGCACACTCGAAATGCCACTTCTGCCCTTTCGGGAAAGCATTATTCCGCACAGTCAATCCTTTATGCCACAAAATGATTGCTACCAGCCAGAAACGATCTCGCCTATAGTTTCGGACGCAGTAGAAAGTGTATCGCGCACATCTAGGTCAAACGCACTGATATTGATTGCATGACGCGCGGGTGCCCCATCTTCGGCGCGGCGGTATCGCGCCTAAGGTGGGCTTGCGGCCGCCACAGCTTGCTGGATAACGGCCCTCGAAGAGCGCTGTACGGAAGGGGCAGCACGGCGGGCACGTGTAATCCGGTATGCTGTCAAGCGTTATGAGTAAACGCCGTTCCGGGGACCCAACGATCAAGGACGTTGCCAGGCTGGCCCGCGTGGCGCTGATGACCGTCTCGCGGGTGATCAACAACCAGCCCTCGGTGCGCCCCGCGACGCGCAAGCGAGTGGAAGCGGCGATTGCGCAGTTGGGGTACCAGCAGAATGAAGCGGCGCGGCAGCTGAAGGGGCAGCGGGCACGCATCATCGGGCTGATCGTGCCGGATCTCTCCGACGGCTTCTTTGCGATCTGTGCCCACACCATTCAGCGGCTGGCGCGGCAGCATGGGTTTATGACGCTGGTGGTCGCCTCGGGCCGCGACGCCGAGCTGGAGGTGGAGCAGGCGGAGCTGATGGCCAAGCGCATGATCTCCGGCCTGCTGCTGGTCAGCTCCATCCAGGATCCGCAGCCTTTCCACGAGCGGCTGCAGCGGGCTGACCTGCCGATGGTGGCGTTTGACCGTCCGCTGGCCGGGTTGAAGACCGACGCCGTCCTAGTGGAGAACCGGGCGGGGGCTGCGGCTGCGGTGCAGCATCTTATTGAGCATGGCCATACCCGCATCGCCTGCATCGGCTACGACGAAGAGGTGTACACCATTCGCGAGCGCATTGACGGCTACCGTGGGGCCATGCAGCAGGCGCGTCTGAAGCCGATGGTGGCGGCGGGCCTGGGGCAACTGGATGAGGTACGTGCCTGGCTGGGCCGCGTGCTGGCCAGCAAGACGCCGCCCACTGCGATCTTTACGCTGAATCACCGTACTTCGGCCCAGCTGTACCAGGCCCTGGCCGAGCGGGGAGTCGCGATTCCCGGGCAGGTGGCGGTGGTCGGGTTTGACGACTTTGATCTGGCCCCGGTGTTGAATCCGCCGCTGACGGCGGTGGCGCAGGCTCCGGCGGAGCTGGCGGCGCGTTCCATGCATCTGTTGCTGGAGCGCATTAACCGCACGGCGCAGGGGGAGTTTGAGGAGCCGGCCAAGATCCTGCTGCCAACCTCACTGGTGGTTCGCAGCTCCTGCGGCAAACACGTCTAGCGGCAGGTTCGGTTGCGGGTACGGGGCTAGCGTCGGGAGCTGCCACAGCCGGCGCGCCACACGCGCGGCTTCTTCCACTCCTCATCCGTGGCAAACAGGACGCAGGTGTTCCCGGTGTCGGTATCCAGCCGCCAGGTCAGGTTGCCCTGACGGTAGAGCTGGTAGCGACCTTTGCCCGCGTAGGCCATGCCATTGGGCGGGTTGGGGGAGATGGTGTCCCCGGCGGGCGGCTCGCCGGCCGTGCCTTTCACGCCGGGCTGCGGCACCAGGGCGGCGCCATCGGCGGGGGTGCTGGTGGTTGCGGCTGGCGCGGTCATGCCTCCGGTGGCTGGCACCGGGGTGGGCAGGTCGCTGGAGCGGGAATCCGTGCTGGTCGTGGTGCTGGCGGCGGGGGCAGTTGAGGGGACCACCCGCATGGACCTGGGCGCGGAGTCGCCGGAGTAGACGTCGCCTGAGGCCCCGGCCCGGCTGGCGTCATAGCTGGAGTACTCAAAGTAGATGAAGGCGGCGACGAGCGCCAGCACCGCAGCTACCAGGATGCCTTTGCCTAGTTTTGACTTTTCTGCCATGCTGCGGACCGCGCTCCCCGGTTCGTTACAGCATCATCATATACAACGTGTAAGGTATCGATGAATCATGATTTTGCTTTCGATCCGCTGCGGACGTCACTCCGCAGATTCGGCTTGGCCGACGGAGGGAAGCGGTGGCGATGCGGCGGGTGTGGCGTCCCAGGACGGCACAAGGCAGCCACGTTGCAGATCGACTGGCGTTTTGCGGCGCGGCTGGCGTTATCATACGTCTGTGCCTAAATACTCCATCGTCGTTCCATTCCATAACGAAGAAGAGAATGTCACCACGCTGTACGACCGGCTGAAGGCCGTTATGGAGCACGTGGGCCAGACCTTTGAGCTGGTCTTTGTCGATGATGGCTCGCGTGACCGCACCTATCGCCTGCTGGAGGAGATTGCAGCGGTGGATTCGCGGGTGCTGGTCATCAAACTGCGCCGCAACTTTGGCCAGACCTCGGCGTTGGCCGCCGGTTTTGATCACGCGCAGGGAGACTTTGTGCTGGCCATGGACGGCGACCTGCAGCACAACCCGGCCGAGATTCCCGCGTTTCTGGGCAAGCTGGAAGAGGGCTACGACGTGGTGAGCGGCTGGCGCAGCCAGCGGGGCGACAACTTCCTGCTGCGGCGCATCCCATCCCGCGCTGCGAACTGGCTGATGGCCGTGCTCTCCGGGGTCAACATTCACGACTTTGGCACTACCTTCAAGGCCTACCGGCGCGAGGTGATCCAGAACATCCCGCTCTATGGGGAGATGCATCGCTTCATCCCGGCGCTCGCCTCCTGGTATGGCGCCAGCATCTGCGAGATCCCCATCAGCAACCCGGCGCGCGAGCACGGACGCAGCCACTACGGCATCTCGCGTACCTTCCGGGTCTTCTTTGATCTGCTGACCATCCGCTTCCTGCTCAAGTACATGACGCGTCCGCTGCACTTCTTCGGGACGATCGGCGCCCTGGGTGCGGTCGCGGGGCTGGGGCTGTCTGCCTGGATGGTGGTGCTGAAGCTGTTGACCGGAGGGCCGGTGATGCAGCAGCACGGCCCCATGTTGCTGCTGGCTGCGGTACTGGTACTGGCGGGCATCCAGATGATCGGCATTGGTCTGCTGGGCGAACTGCAGGTGCGGCACTACTTCACCGCACAGCATCGTGCGCCGTATGCCATCGACCGGGTGATTCGTCTCCGTTCGGAGGAGAGTCTGCTGCACTAGCCTGTCGCGAGCAGCCACAGGTAGCGGACGAGAGAACTGGATCGCGGAGGTGAGGAGTCTGCCATGCGTGCCATTCAGATTGTGACCACGGGCGGGCCAGAGGTGATGCACCTGGCCGAGGTGCCTGCGCCTGTTCCGGGGCCGCAGGAGGCTCTGGTCCGCGTGGAAGCGGCCGGGGTGAACTTCATCGACGTCTACTTTCGCGAGGGCCGCTATGCCGCGCCGCTGCCGTACACGCTGGGGCAGGAGGGCGCAGGCACGGTGGAGGCTGTGGGCAGCGACGTGGAGAGCGTAAGGCCCGGAGACCGCGTCGCCTGGTGCATGCTGCCGGGGTCTTATGCGGAGTTCTGCACTGTGCCCGCGGATCGGCTGGTGCCCATCCCCGCCCAGGTGAGTGCAGAGCAGGCGGCTGCGGCGATGCTGCAGGGCTGCACCGCACACTATCTGGCGGATGCTGCCTACCGCATCTCTCCCGGCGACGAGGTGCTGGTACACGCCGGTGCGGGCGGCAGCGGACTGCTCTTGACGCAGATGGCGAAGTCGCGGGGCGCACGCGTCTACACCACCGTCTCCACGCCCGAGAAGGCCGCGCTCTCGCGCGCAGCGGGCGCGGATCACGTGATTCTGTACACCGAGACCGACTTTGCTGCGGAGGTGAGCCGGCTGACCGCAGGACGTGGCGTGGCTGCGGTGTATGACTCGGTCGGTGCGACGACGTTTGACGGTTCGCTGCGCTCCCTGCGGCCGCGCGGTACGTTGGTGCTGTTTGGGGCGTCCTCGGGTGCGGTGCCGCCGTTGGATCTGATGCGTCTGATGACAGGCGGCTCACTGTTCGTCACGCGCCCCACGCTGAAGGACTACGTGGCCACGCGGCAGGAGCTGCTGCAGCGCGCCTCCGAAGTTTTGGGCATGGTGGCCAGTGGTGACCTGCGCCTGCGTACGGAGCACACCTATCCGCTGGCTGAGGCTGCCCAGGCGCACCGCGACCTGCAATCCCGCAGGACCACAGGCAAGCTGCTGCTGATCCCATAGCCTGCCGTCCTTCTGCCACGTGTACACTGGAATCCTGCGATTAAAAAAGCGTGTAGTTTTTTTGTTCGCACACAACCTGCGACCGGCAGAGACTCTGGTCGTGTTCTCTCACCCTTGTCCCGTTACGGAATGTTCGGGAAGCGCGGTTAGACTCCGCCACTGCCCCGCAACTGTGTTCGCGCACAACCTCGCTGCGGCGAGACTTGTGAATGCCGTCGGCCTCTCCCACTGCTGCTGCATGGCGCGGGAAGGGAGATGCCACTCAACCACGGCATGAATCGCGTAAGTCAGGAGACCGGTTTCGCAACGTACAGCAACCACGCTCCCGAGGGGGGAGCGGAGGAGCCATACGCATGCTCTCGAAGGCGCGCCGCCTTGCGGCCACACTCGTACACCTTTTGCAGTCCTTACCTTGCTCGGCCGGCCGGCTGGCCGCCCTGCTCCTCCTGCTCTCACTTGGCACCGCTGCAGGCCACGCCGTGGTTGTGCGCGGTGTGGTTCGCGATCCACTGGGGGCACCGGTCATGGGCGCACGTGTTCAGCTCATCTATGGGCCCAATGTTGCCGCTGCGGTTATCACCGGGGCAGACGGCTCCTACGAGATTCGCAGCGCGGAGCCGGGGCGGTTTGTGTTGCTCACCTCGGCACCGTCCTTTACGCCGGGCATCAGTGAGGACTTCTACGGCGGCCGAACCGATGTTGTGGTGCGCAACATCACGCTGGAGGTAGCCTCGGTTACGGAGCAGGTCTCGGTGACTGCCACCGGCCTGCCCACACCGCTGCAGCAGCTCAGCTCGTCGGTCACGCTCTTTGCCGCGCAGGATCTGGGCAATCAGGTAGGCATCAACGACACCTTGCGTCAGTCTCCGGGCGTCGCCGTGGTGCAGACCGGCCAGTACGGTGGCGTCACCTCGCTGTTTGTGCGCGGAGGCAACTCGACGGCCAACAAGGTGCTGCTCGATGGCATTCCCGTCGAGGATATTGGCGGCGTCTTCGACTACTCGAGTGTCTCCTCCACGGCGGTTCACAGCATGGAGCTGTATCGCGGGCCGGACTCTGTGCTGTACGGAGCGGACGCCGGTGCGGGCGTCGTCAGCATCAACACGCCGCGTGGCAACTCTCTGCGCCCGGTGCTGAACTACCTGGGCAGCGGCGGCAATCTGCACAGCTATCGCAATCTGGCAGATCTCAGCGGTGCCTGGCGCAAGACGGATTATTACCTGTCGTTCAGCCGCTTCAACTCTGCCAATGCGCTGCCACGCGACGAGTACCACGCGGTCACCTCGGCGGCCAACCTGGGGTACAACCTCTCGGGCAACACCCAACTGCGGCTGACCCTGCGCAATGCCGATAACGCCAACGGACTGCCCGGCGCGCATGACTTCTACGGCATCTCGGCCGACGGCAAGCAGGGCGATCAGGACCTTTACTCTGGCCTGACGCTGGAGGACCGACGCGCCGGCAACTGGCACAACGTCTTCCGCTACGGCATCGCCCGCAAGCGCGAACAAGAGCAGCAGTTCAACAACGTGGGCACGCCGGTAACCTACAACTTCGGCACGCCGTTCACGGAGTACTTCGGCAACACCGTTACGATTCAAGGAGCCAACGGCTACTCCGCGACCGGGCAGGCCTCGTTTTTTATCCCCAACGAGAAGTCGGTCTCGAATCGCGACGAGTTCTCCTACCAGACGGACTACGCGCTGCCGTATCACGTCATGGCGCTGGGCGGCTTCTGGTACGAGAATGAACGCGGAAGCTTCGTCACCTCCTACTCCAATGAGACGATTCAGCGCACCAACTACCAGGTGTCACTGCAGTTTCAGGGCGACATCCGTAACCGCCTGTTCTACTCGTTGGGCGGAGCGATCCAGAAGAACCACCTGTACGGCATTACGGGCACGCCGCGGTTAGGTCTGGCGTGGGTGCCCGTGCGTCCTGCGGCTGGCTGGTTCCGGGGCACCAAGGTGCGTGGCAACGTCGCCACCGGCGTGCAGGAGCCGTCACTCGCGCTGGAGTTTGCCAGCCTGTACACGCAGCTGCTGCAGGCCGGCGATACCGCAGACATCGCGCTCTATCATGTCTCCCCCGCCGGGCCGGAGCGCTCGCGAACCTACGACCTGGGCATCGACCAGAACATCCTGGGCGAGAAGCTGATCTTCAAGCTCGGCTACTTCCACAACATCTTCGATCACCAGATGGAGGGCGTCGACACGGGAGCCCTGGAGCAGGTGTTCGGCTTCTCTCCCGCCGTTGTTACCACGGTCTACACGCCTTACCTCAACTCGCTGGCCTTCCGTGCGCAGGGCATTGAGGCCGAGGTGCAGTATCAGCCGCTGCGCAGCCTCTTTCTGCACGCCGGGTATAGCTACCTGGACGCGGTGGTGCTGCACTCGTTTACCAGCGATGCCTACAACAACGGAGCCTACAACCCCAACCCGAACCTGCCCGGCATTGCCATCGGTGCAGAGGGGCCACTGGTCGGCGCGCGACCCTTCCGCCGCCCGCCGCACACGGGCTTCTTCTCCGCACAGTACACGGCGAGCAAGTTTACCGCAGCACTCACCGGAGCCCTGGCGAGCCGGTCTGATGACTCCACCTTCCTGGATGGCTTCGATATGAACTTCGGCAACTCGCTGGTACTGCCCAATCGCAACCTGGACTACGGCTATGCCAAGCTGGACACCAGCCTGACCTATGCGGCCACCCGGCGTATCACAGTGTTCACGCAGCTCAATAATCTGCTGAACCAGCAGCACATCGGGCCCATCGGCTATCCCAGCCTGCCCTTTACGGTGCAGGCCGGGCTGAAGGTGCGTCTGGCCGGGTTCAAGCAGTAAATCCACCCGGAATACAAAGCCCCGGAGGCCTGATGGCTCCGGGGCTTTTTGTTCCATTGTTTGTTACAGAATATCGATGCCCGCGCTCTTGTAGATCGCCTTCATATGCTCCATATCGCGCAGCCCTTCTTCTCCGGGCGTATGGGGCGTCTGGTTCTGGCGGATGCAGGTGGTGAAGTGATCCATCTGCCGGACGAACTCGATCGGGTCCTTGTCTGGACTGGTCTCGTCGATCTCTTCGGAGTGGCCATCCGCATTGCGATAGCTGGCGCGCAGCCGCATGCCATCGTAGTTGTAGGCCGGGGCCATCTCAATCCAGCCCTTGGAGCCTGCGACCTTGAAGTAGCCCGGCATGTGCGCACCGTAAGAGCTGGTGCAGTTGGCCAGTACGCCGGAAGGGAAGCGCATCGTCCAGGTGATGTTCTCTTCCACCTCGTTGAAGCGTCCGTCGTGGTCGTTGGTCGAGGTAAAGGCCTTGAACTCGACAGGCTCTTCGC
This sequence comes from Acidobacteriota bacterium, assembly GCA_028872955.1. Classification (GTDB taxonomy): domain Bacteria; phylum Acidobacteriota; class Terriglobia; order Terriglobales; family Acidobacteriaceae; genus Edaphobacter. The sequence goes on along the minus strand of JAGWNX010000009.1, from coordinate 22,068 downwards.
CAGCCAGATAGCGCGAGGCGTTCAGCGGATAGATGCCGAGGTCCATCAGCGACCCACCACCGCCGAGCTTCTTGGTGATGCGCCACTCGCCCACCGGCTGGGGGCCGCCAAATGCGCCCTGGATGACGTTGAGCGTGCCGATGTTGCCGTCACGAATGAGCTGAATCGCTTTCAGATGCAGCGGGTCGTACTGGCAGCGATACGCGATCATGAGCTTGACGTTAGCGGCCTTGCAGGCACCGATCATCGCCTCGCACTCCGCCACCGAGATGGCCATCGGCTTTTCGCAGAGGACGTGCTTGCCCGCCTTGGCCGAGCGGAGGGTGTACTCCGCGTGCATGCTGTTGGGCAGCGCCACGTAGACCGCCTGAATCTGCTGGTTGTCCTTCATGCGATCCATATCTTCGTAGCTGTAAACGGCGCTCTCCGGCACGCCGTACTCGGCGGCGATTCTGAGTGCTTTGTCGCGGTGGCCGCTGACCAGGCCGGTCACGCGCGAGGTCTTGCTGTCGCGGGTGGCCCGCAAAAAGTGGTCCGCAATGCGTCCCAGCCCGATGACGGCGTAGCCCGTCCGCGCGTCAGCCTGCTGCGCCTGCGCCACTGCGGCAGGCATCGCCTGGGCGGCGAGCCCCAGCGCGCCCAGCTTCGTAAACTCTCTGCGTGTCACGTTGTCCATACGCTCTCCGTTGCGTTTTGTTGGCTTGCTGGTGCCGCCGACCAGCATACGCTAAAGCGCTGTAAATGTGCTTTTGCGGGCAAAGGAAAAGCGCCCCGGGAGATCGCTCTCCGGGGCGCTTCCTGTTTGCAGGGCAACAGCTTAGTACATGCCGTCCATGCCGCCGCCGTGGTTGTGACCAGCGGCCGGGGCTTCCTTCTTCTCAGGAATCTCGGCGATGATCGCTTCGGTGGTCAGCAACAGGCCCGAGATGGACGCGGCATTCTGCAGCGCCGTGCGGGTCACCTTGGTGGGGTCGATGACGCCGGCCTTCACCAGGTCCTCGTAGGTGCTGCTGCCGGCGTTGTAGCCGAAGTTTGCATCCTTCGACTCCAGGATCTTGCCGATCACCACAGCGCCCTCTTCGCCCGAGTTCGAGACGATGGTGCGCAGCGGCTCCTCGATGGCGCGGCGGATGATCGAAGCACCGATCTTCTCGTCGCCCTCCAGGGTCTTGATCAGCGCATCGACCGTCGGAGTGCAGCGCACAAGCGCCACGCCGCCGCCGGGGACGATGCCCTCTTCCACAGCCGCGCGGGTTGCATGCATCGCATCTTCCACGCGCGCCTTCTTCTCCTTCATCTCGGTCTCAGTGGCTGCGCCAACCTTGATCACCGCAACGCCGCCCACCAGCTTGGCCAGGCGCTCCTGCAGCTTCTCACGGTCGTAGTCCGAGGTGGTTGTCTCTACCTGCGCGCGAATCTCCTTCACACGGGCAGCTATTTCGGTGCCATTGCCACCGCCGTCGATAATGGTGGTGTTGTCCTTATTGATGGTCACACGCTTCGCGGTCCCGAGGTCCTCAATTTTGACACCCTCCAGCTTGATGCCGAGGTCCTTTGTGATCGCCCGTCCACCAGTAAGAGTTGCAATATCTCCTAACATGGCTTTACGCCTATCACCAAAGCCAGGAGCCTTGACAGCGCCGATTTTCAGATTCCCGCGGAGCCGATTGACCACGAGAGTAGCAAGCGCATCGCCTTCGACATCCTCTGCAATGATGAGTAGAGGCTTGCCGGTCTGAACGACCTTTTCAAGAATTGGCAACAATTCCTTCATGGCAGCAATCTTCTCTTCAAAAATGAGAATGTAGGGTTCCTCTAGTATCGCCTCCATGCGGTCGCCATCGGTGACGAAGTAGGGCGAGAGGTAGCCACGGTCAAACTGCATGCCCTCCACCACATCCAGCTGCGTCTCCATGGTGCGCGACTCCTCCACGGTGATGACGCCGTCCTTGCCGACCTTCTTCATCGCTTCCGCAATGATGGTGCCGATCTGCGCATCGGAGTTTGCCGAGATGGTGCCGACCTGGGCGATCATGTCGCCGGAGACGGGCTTGGAGAACTGGCTGAGTGCGCCGCCCTGGATGACGCCGTGCTCATCGCGCTTGCCGATGATGGCCTCAACCGCCTTGTCGATGCCACGCTTCAGCGCGGTCGGGTTGGCACCGGCGGCCACAGTCTTCACGCCCTCGCGGAAGATGGCCTGCGCCAGCACCGTGGCGGTGGTGGTACCGTCGCCGGCGATGTCGGAGGTCTTGGAGGCGACTTCCTTTACCAGCTGCGCACCCACATTGGCGATCGGATCAGCGATCTCGATCTCCTTGGCGACCGTTACGCCGTCCTTGGTGATGGTGGGCGAGCCGAACTTCTTCTCGATCACCACGTTGCGGCCCTTCGGACCAAGGGTGACCTTCACTGCGTCCGCCAGCGTGTTTACGCCGCGAAGAATTGCCTGCCGGGAGTCTTCTCCATGCAGAATCTGCTTAGCCATTTGCTTTGCTCCTGTCATCGGCCATATAGGCCGGTCTGGAAATAGGTCTTACGTTCGTCGTAGGGGGTGCGCGGGCAGGGCAGCGTTGCCGCCGGGCCTGGCACCTGCGGCTGGCTTACTTCTTCAGGATGCCCAGCACTTCCTCTTCGCGCATGATCAGGTACTCTTCACCGTCCAGCTTGATCTCCGTACCGGAGTACTTGCCGAAGAGAATGTGGTCGCCGGCCTTCACGTCGAGCGGGAACACCTTGCCCTCGTCGTTCGACTTGCCCTTGCCCACCGAGATGACCTCGCCCTGCTGCGGCTTTTCCTTGGCGGAATCCGGAATGATGATGCCGCCACGGATGCTCTCGCCCTCTTCGATGCGGCGGACGAGGATGCGATCGTGAAGCGGTGTAAACGATGTTGTCGCCATTGCTAGACGTCTCCTTGTATCTCTCTTACTGCGGATTCGGGCCCGCAGGCCCGTCGTTGCACCTGCAGCCAGAGCTCCTCTGGCAGCAGGAAGGCAAGGCATAGGGTGAAGGACCCTGTTAGCACTCTTGCCCTACGATTGCTAAAGGTAGCGGATGCCGAGGATCTATGTCAAGCGTGCGTCGATGAAATATGAGTGAATCGCGCGCATATTTGTTTGACTCTTGCGTTGTGTGCTCCGGTGCCGCAGCAAGGCCGCCCACTTCGGCGTAAAATGCCGACTATGAGCTTCGCCCGCAACCTCGCCCTCGGTCTCTCTCTCTCCCTCGGACTCCTGATCGCCGCTCCGCAGCCATTGCACGCGCAGGACCAGTCCCCGCGCCGCGCGCGCAAGTACAAGGCTCCGCCGGCCACTTCGCACATTGAAGTGCTGGTGACCAAGGGCTACAACGGCAAGCCGATCCAGAACGCCGCTGTGGTGTTCAACCCGTTCAAAGACGGCAAGGATATCGGCAGCCTGGAGCTGAAGACGGACCCCGAGGGCAAGGCCATCATCGACGTGATCCCGACCGGGAGCCTGGTGCGCATTCAGGTGCTGGCCGATGGATTTGCCACCTTCGGGCAGGACTTCCAGATCGATGAGGCAACCCGATCGATCGCGGTGGTGATGCAGCGGCCACGCGAGCAGATCTCTACCTATGTGGATACCCACGGCGAGGCCTCGCACCGGGCCGCTGGCGTGCAGGAGCCTGTCCACTCCGACGACCAGAAGGCACCCACCCAGCCGGCCACCACACCTGCGGCCACCAAGCCAACGGCCAGTGCGGCCGGAGCGCAGAAGTAGGCGTGAGCACATCTGCAGAGCGGCCGCTGGCCAATCGCAGGGTGCTGGTGACCGGGGCGGCCCGCCGCATTGGCCGGGCGATCGCCCTGGAGTTCGCCGCTGCGGGTGCGGATGTCGCCATCACCTATCTGGAGTCGGCCGAGGACGCTGAGCGCACCGTGCGGGAGCTGGCAGCGTTGGGAGCGGCAGCGACCGCCCTGCGCTGCGACCTGCGCGACCCCGCCAGTGTGCAGCACACGGTGCAGGCCGCCGTAGAGCGCCTGGGGGCACTCGACATCCTGGTAAACAACGCTGGCGTCTTTGCCTCAGAGCCGCTGGAGTCTATCACGGTGGCGGAATGGGACCAGATGTTTGCCACCAACACGCGGGCACCGTTTCTGGTGGCGCAGTCGGCACTGCCGCACCTGCGGGCCACCCGCGGACGCATCCTCAATATCGGCTCGCTGGGCGGGCTCCATCCCTGGGCGACCCACGGTCACTACTGCACCTCCAAGGCTGCGCTGCACATGCTCTCACAGACGATGGCGAAGGCCTGGGCCCCTGAGGTGAGTGTCAACTGCGTCGCGCCCGGCATGATTGTGCAGGGTGACGTGGGCGAGGCCTACGAGCAGTTTGCGCGCAAAACGCCCATGCAGCGCAACGGCACGGCTGCCGATGTAGCCGCAGCGGCGCTCTTCTTTGCCACCGCGCCCCACTTCATTACCGGGCAACTCCTGGCCGTCGATGGCGGCCTGGGCCTCTAGCTCCTCGGCGTTGGCGCGGCGCACGCTTATCTTCCCAGCACGCGCTTCCACCATGGCTTCGTGTTGTTGTCGTCAAAGACGCCGTCCGGCTCCGGCAGCAGCGCCAGCGGCTTGCCCTTGAAGGCGGCCAGCGGGTTGCCCAGGCACAGGGCGTGGGCATACTCCGGGCCCAGCTTTTCGGCCACCAGGTCGTGGGCCTGCCGCATGCGGGGCGGGCGAGAGCCCAGGTTGTGGGCGTCCGTCGCCAGAAAGTGGACCCAGCGCCTCTCCAGCAGCTGCCAGGCTACCTTTTGCGCGCGACGCCCCATCTGCCCGGTCACGGAGCTGGCCGTCACCTGCAGCAGTAATCCGCTGCGCAGCCACTCGATCATGCGGTCAGGGTCGGCCTGCAGGGTGGCGTTGCGCTCGGGATGGGTCAGGATAGGCGTCATTCCGGCCAGACGAAGCTGATAGAGGGTCTCCGGCAGGGCCTGGGAGAGTCCGTAGTCCGGCAGTTCGATCAGCAGATAGCCGAGGCCGTTGATGCTGAAGCGTCCGGGCTGGTGCAGCGCCTGCTGCACGTTGTCATAGGAGAGGTGGAAGTCGCAGCCCCGCCCCAGCGTGATGGGAATCTGCCGCTGGTTCAGGCTGGCCTGCAGGGTGGCGATCTTCGCCTCGACCACCGCAGGATCGTAGCTGTACTCCGAGTTGGCGTGTGGCGTGCAGACGATGTGGGTGATGCCATCCTGCGCGGCCATCGCAGCCATCTCGACCGACGTCTCGAGGCTCGTGGAGCCGTCGTCCAGCCCCCACAGCAGATGATGGTGGATGTCGATCATCGTCTGCGTCGCCTCGGTGATCCGGTTACTGTGCCGCCGCCAGGCTGGTGGCGATGGATTGGAAGAGCCGCAGGCCATCGGCAGAGCCCAGCAGCCCTTCGCTGGAGCGATCCGGGTGCGGCATCATGCCCAGCACGTTGCGGCCTTCGCTCAGCACGCCGGCGATGTTCTCCAGCGAGCCGTTGGGGTTGGCCTCGGCGGTGATCTCGCCGGTCGGCGAAGCATAGCGGAAGGCGATGCGATCTTCGGCCTTCAGGCGGGCCAGGGTCTCGGCATCGCAGAAGTAGTTACCTTCCATGTGGCCAATCGGCATCCGCAGCACCTCGCCGCGGGCAATGCCCTGCGTAAATGGTGAGTTGGAGGTCTCTGTGCGCAGATTGACCTGCTTGCAGATGTACTGCTGGCTGGCGTTGCGCATCAGCGCGCCGGGCAGCAGGCCAGACTCGCACAGGATCTGGAAGCCGTTGCAGATGCCCATGACCAGGCCGCCCGAGTGGGCAAAGCGCGCCACCGACTGCATGACCGGGGCGAACTTGGCGATGGCGCCCGTACGCAGGTAGTCGCCGTAGGAGAAGCCGCCCGGCACCAGGATGGCGTCGCACCCCTGCAGGTCCTCTGAAGCATGCCACAGGAAGGTGACCGGCTGCTGCAGGACGGACTCGACGACGTGGAAGGTGTCGTGGTCGCAGTTGGACCCCGGAAAGATGAGCACACCAAATTTCATAGGGTCAGGATATCACCGGCAACGGTGGGTTCCGGGGTCAGGCGCCGAGCTTGTAGCGGGTCTCTGCCAGCCGGAAGAGTGGTCGCCACAGCAGACGGTTGGTGGTCACCACCATCAGCGAGATGAGGATGGTGCCGAGCAAAAGGATGGGGAACTCGCCGTGTTCGGTGGCGGCGCTGATCTGTGCCCCCAGGCCGATCGTCTCCAGCGTCTGATTGTTCAGCCGGAAGTACTCGGCGATGATGCTCGCGTTCCAGGCACCGCCAGAGGCCGTGACCATGCCGGTGATGAGGAAGGGAAAGATGCCGGGCAGAATCACCGTCTTCCACCGCTGCACGGTGCCGAACCGGAAGAGGGTGGCGACTTCCTTCAGGTCGGTGGGGATGGCGAGCGCCCCGGCGATGACGTTGAACAGGATGTACCACTGCGTGCCCAGCAGCATGAGCGCAATGGAGCCCAGGCCCAGGCCGCCGCCCAGCCGCACCAGCGCCAGCAGGATGACCGGGAAGAGCGCTGTAGCCGGAACGGAGGCCGCGATCTGCGCCAGCGGCTGCGCCAGGCGGGCCAGCCGCGGATGAAAGCCGATGGCAACGCCGGCGGGAATCGTCCATCCCGCGGCCAGCAGAAGCGAGAGGTTGACGCGCAGGAAGGTGGCGAGCGCTCCCTGCAGCAGCCGGATGTACTGTGCTCCCGTCACTGGCCGAAGCAGGACGACGGTCTGCCACGCCAGGTAGATGACCAGCGAGACGACGAGTACGGCCAGGCCGGCCTGGGCGGCGCGAGCTGAGCGGCGGGGCTCCTCGCTGCGCTGCGGTGGCTGCTTGCGCTTTTCGTCGCGATGCTGTGCCAGCCGCGCATAGATGCCTTCGCTGAGCGGGTCGATGGTGCTGCGGCGCAGCGCCTGCAGCGCGTTGGAGTGTGTAAACAGGTGCAGGATGGGCGAGGCTACGCGCTTGGAGCTCTCCACCTGCTCAAACTTGAACTTGTCGCTCCAGGCGATGAGTGGCCGCCACACCAGCTGATCTGTGGCGACGATGATCGCGACCATGGTGCCCATGCCCCACAGGATGGCGCGCAGGTCGCCCTGGTCCGCCGCCGTCTGCAGGTACGAGCCCAGGCCCGGCAGGCGGAAGTCCCGCGAGCGGAAGTGGAACATCTCGCAGGCCATGAGGAAGAACCAGCCCCCGGCGACCGACATGATGGAGTTCCACAGCAGGCCGATGGCTGCGTAGGGCAGCTCCAGTTGCACCAGCCGCTGCCAGGCGGAGAACTGGTAGATCTCGGTGGCCTCGCGCAACTCGCGTGGAATGCTCTTGAGCGAGGAGTAAAAGCTGAAGGCCATGTTCCACACCGCGCCGGTGAAGATGAGCACGATGGCACCCAGCTCCACGCCCAGGTGACGCGTGGGGAACAGGCCCACCATGGCCAGCATGACACCAGGCAGAAAGCTGAGCACCGGGATGGACTGCAGAATGTCCAGCACCGCGATCATGAAGGCCTCAACCCTGGGCGTGTAGGCCGCCATATACCCGTAGCTGATGGCGAAGGCCAGGCTTAGCAGGTAGGCCAGCCCGATGCGCACCACCGAGTAGAAGGCATACAGCGGCAGGGCCCGCGGGCTGAGGGATACCACCATCAAGGTATTCGGCGGCCCGGCCCAGAACTTTGCAATCAGCACGATGCAATAGAAGCAGGCCAGTCCGATGATGGCGACCGTGACGTCCAGCAGGAAGGGCCAACTGCGCCGCAAGACCTGGGAGCGGCCCAGCATCTCCCGGCCGCGGCTGTGCTGCGTGCCCAGCGGTGGAATCACGCGTCGATCTCCTCGGCAGAGGGCGTGTCACTCTCCGGGGCCAGCTTTTCAATCTGCATGAAGCGGCGGCGCGAGGCGTCAAAGTCAAACAGCTCGGCGTAGCGGCCCCAGTTGATTGCGGTCTCAAGCTGCAGCACCGTCTCCTCTTCGCTGAACTGCTCGTCCAGCAGGTCGTGGAAGAAGTCCTCTGCTACGGTATGGTCGCTCTTCGCCTCAATGGCGCGGACGATCTGTCGCAGCAGCAGCACGTTCTCGACGGCAGCGGTGCGGAACAGCTCCTTCTGGCGCAGAATCTCGGAGTTGGCGAACTCCGCGCCCTTGGGGGTGATGGCGGCATCGCCCTCATTCACGGTCAGGAAACCCAGCAGCTGAGCGGCATCGACGATGGGCAGCAGGTCGTCGATCTCAAAGGCCAGATCGTCGGCCAGGCGGTAGATGTCATCTTTGCCGTTGTGGTCCAGAAGCAGCTCCAGCAGGCCCGCAATCCCGCCAGGCCGTGCGTGAGGTAGCATCTGGTAGTGCATCTGCCGCTGGTCGCGAACGCGCTTGCCCTCGGGCGTCTGGGGCAGTGCGGGGGGCTTGGCCTCCGGCTGGGTCAGCACTTTGTAGATGTAATCCACCAGCTGCGTAAACGCGGTGGCCTTGCGGTCGCGCGGGTGCTGCAGGGTGACCTTGAAGTCCGTACGCACGTGCCCGGGGTTACGCCCCAGCACAATAATGCGATCGGCCAGCAGCACGGCCTCTTCAATGTTGTGGGTCACCAGGAAGATGGCACGCGTCGGAATGGTCTTGTTCTGCCACAGCTCCAGCAGCTCACTGCGCAGGTTCTCTGCGGTCAGGACGTCCAGGGCAGAGAAGGGCTCATCCATGAAGAGCACCTCGGGCTCCACCACCAGGGCGCGTGCAAAGCCTACCCGCTGGCGCATGCCGCCGGAGAGCTCCTTCGGGTACGCGGCCTGAAAGCCGTCCAGGCCAACCGTGTCAAGAATCTTCAGGGCGCGCTTGCGGCGCTCCCCCGGCTCCATGCCGCGCGCCTTCAGCGGTGCCTCGACGTTCTCCTGCACGGTGAGCCAGGGGAACAAGGCAAAGCTCTGGAAGACGATCGAGACGTTGATCTGCGCGTTGGAGATCGGTGCCTCGTGCCAGTACACCTGACCCGCGGAGGGACGGGAGAGCCCGGTCAGCATACGCAGCAGGGTCGATTTGCCCGAGCCTGAGGGCCCAAGCACAGCGACGATCTCTCCCGGAACGATCGACAGATCGGTGGGCGCGATCACCTGGATACGGTTCTCGCTGGGTTGAGCGTAGTACTTCTCCACCCGCTCCGCTCGTATGATAGTCTCTGGCATGAAATGAATGGTCCTGATGTTCGGGCTCAGTCGTCCAAGGAAGCCTTAACCCTAGCAACGCTGGCGTCAGCGTATCATTACCAGAGAACAAATTTTGGGTGAAGGCATTCCGCCTACGAATTCCTCGTAAGTCACCGCACAAAATCATAGAGCTCTACCGGGGACCTACCGCATGTCTGAAGCACTACCCACCGCAGTCAAGCCGAAGATTATCATTGCCGACGATGAACGACTGATCGCCAGCACCCTGGCTATCATCCTGAGCCAGGCAGGATTCGAAGCACGCGCGGTCTACAGCGGCGAGCAGATCGTTGAGACTTTGGAGGAGTTTGAGCCGGATATGCTGATCTCGGACGTGATCATGTCGGGCATATCGGGCATTGAAGCCGCCATCATCACGCGCAAGCGCTATCCTCGCTGCAAGATTCTGCTGTTCTCAGGCAAGTCTGCTACGGCGGGTCTGCTGGATGAGGCCAAGGCGCAGGGGTATGAGTTCGAGATTCTCGCCAAGCCCGTGCATCCCACCGATCTGTTGCATCGGCTGCGGTCCTAGGCCGGGGGCTCGGCGCCGGTGATGGGGCGGCGTGGCTTGACGGCCACGGCCGGGGAGCCCGCATAGACAGTCCATGCATCCAGGTCGCGGGTTGCTACCGAAGCCAGCCCCAGTACGGCCCCTTCTCCAACCTGCACCCCCGGCGCGACCGCTGCTCGCGCGCAGATCCAGGCATAGGCACCCACCTGCATGCTGTAGGCCAGCAGAGGGAATGCAGGGTCCTGGTAGTCATGGGTCGCGCCGCACAGGTAGGCATCCTGCGACAGAATGGCGTGCGAGCCGAGCGTCACCGGAGCAGGATTGTAGATCTCGGCGCCGTTGGCGGCGGTCACCTGGTCGGCACAGTGCAGGTTCCACGGGGCCCATATCCTGGAGCCTGGATAGAAGTGGCAGTTCGGTCCCATGGTGGCTCCAAAGAGACGCAGCAGCATGGACCGCCAGCCGTGCAGCGGACGCGGCGAGGTGCGATAGAGCAGCAACCAGCACGCCTGCCAGACGACGCGACGCAGCCGATCTCCCAGGGGAAACGCTGGTCTCAGATAAGGATCGGGCTCCGCACCTTCGCCCATGTGTTGCGCAGCGTGGTAGTGGGGCGACCTCGCCATCAGACCTCCGCTGATCCCTGATGCTTGACGGTGGCTAGAAGCTGGATGATGGTCTTTGCGTTCTCCTGCATGTCGTACCGCGTCACGTAGGTTCGGGTGGCCTGTGCAGACATCGCCGCGCGCTCGTCGGGCGACATCGCGATCCAGCGCTCCAGCAGGCGGCATGTACCCGCCAGGGTATCCAGCTCCATCAGGCCTGCGTTGTCTTCGGCGATATCCGCCGCGATATTTACCTTGTCGCTCAGCAGCACCGGACGACCACAGGCCAGCGCCTCGGCAACTGCAATGCCGAAGTTCTCCTGGTGCGAGGGCAGGATGAAGGCTTCGCAGGCAAAGAAGGCACCCCACTTGGCATCGCCACGCACCATTCCGGGCCAGATCACCCGATCTTGCAACCCGGCCGAGGCAACCAGTTGCTTGAGCTCTGCAACCCACTTTTGCTGGTCTGGTCCGGCCATCACTAAGAAAAGCTCAGGGTCGGTGGGGGCCAGCCGCAAGAACGCCTGAATCAGCAGATCGCAGCCCTTCTTGCGATGGATGCGCCCCAGAAAGAGCAGGAAGCGGCGGCCGCATGTCTGCGGGCACAGAGCGTAGAACGCCTCCCGTAGTTGCTCCGGGTCTCCGGTGGGCCCACTGGCACCGTAGGGGACGACGTACGGCGTCCAGCGGTGCAGGGAGAAGCTCTGCTCGGCAAGCTCCTTCTCCGCCTTGGAGGTGAACAGCACGCGATACGCGTCGCGCAGCACGCGATACTCAAACGGCACCCAGTAGAGCCACTTCTTGAGGTGTTTGAGCGGAAAGGCGTGGCGGAAGTATGGGTCCAGCATGCCGTGGGTAAAGACCACGTAGGGGACGCGTCCGCGCAGCGACCACCAGGCCGCCAGGCCGCAGTACTGCCACAGGCCGTTGACGACCACGCCGTCGAAGCGGTCTCGATTCGCCTTGAGCCAGGGCAGCAGTTTGGGTGTGTAGCCGTAGTTCAGCCCGGTAGGCCCCAGGGCATGCACGGGAAAGCCGACATCTCGCAGGTAGGGCGCGTCTGGCGGATCCAGCGTAACCACCTCGCCGGTGTAGCCGATGGGGCCGTAGCTCAGCAGCACGCGTACGGACTCCGTAGGTCCACCAGCCTCCGGGTTCAGCGTCGCGATTATGTGCAGAATTCTCATGGCTGCCTTGACCTGTTGAGGATATCAGTTGGGTTGCGCGGCCGTGCTGTGGCAACGCTCCGCCGGCAGGCGATGGGTGATGTGGGCCAGCGCCGCGCGCAGCCCGGCTACATCCTGCTCAAAGCTCCACTGGTCGATGCGCTGGCGGGCTCGCTCGCCCATCTGCGCAGCGGTCTCCGGACTGGCCAGCACACGCTCAAGACAAACCACCAGTGCGCCGATGTCGCGGACCGGATAGACACAGCCCTCCACACCATCGGCGATCAGGTCAACGTAGCTGCCGACATCCTGGGTTACGATCACGGCACGCGCGGCGTTCATCACCTCGTTGACGATCAAGCCCCAGGGCTCATGCTCTGAGGGCAGGACGAAGACGCTGGCAAGGTCAAAGAATCGGGGCAGCTCCGACTGGTTACGAAATCCGCAGAAGCGAATGCCCTCCAGGCCCGTGGCGCTGGCCTGCTGCTGCAGCGCGGCGCGCTCTTCGCCGTCTCCGACGATCAGCAGGTAGGGAACAGGCGTCTGCTTGCGCTGCGTACACAGGCGGCGGTACGCCTCAACCAGATCAGAGCAACGCTTGCGCGTCTGCAGCTTGCTGGCAAACAGAATGATGGGGCGGCCGGGCTCCAGGCCAAGCTCCTGCCGCAGCGCTTCGCGATGGTTTGTGGCCAACTCGCTTTGATGCTGGAAGTAGGCGTTATCCACCGCATAGGGCATCTGGAACATAGGCATCTGTGGGCCAAAGTAGTGGCGCCAGTACTCGGCATTCAGCGAGCCGATCGGCAGCACGGCATCGACGAAAGGCCGGAGTGCGTGGAAGAAGACCTGCTTGGCGACCAGCTTCCAGGGGCTGCGGCTGCGGTCTGCCAGCCAGCTCTCGGCCCGCACCAGCACAGGAATCCCCAGGGACTTGGCAGCCAACATGCCGTGCAGTGCATTCAGCGTGGCGTAGCCATGGGTCCACAGGGCATCAAAGGCGGGCTCGCCGTTGCGACCACGCAGGCGGCTCCAGATGCCGTAGCTCAGGGGACTGGTAACGCTGTAGGTCGCCGTGTCGCGCAGCTTGGGGAGAAACTCGTAGCGATACCCCTCCAGCAGCGGCACATCCCACTTCACATCGACGCCGAAGCCTTTGTCCTGATAGCCGCGCACAGAGAAGTCCGAACCGAAGAACACGGTCAGGTCGATATCCGGCTCCAGTGCGATGCGGCGCAGCAAAGGGGCCTGATATTGAATGGGGTGGCTGACCAGATAGGCCAGACGGATGCGGTTTGTCTTCGCTTCGTCCTGCACGGATGTCCTCGTTTGCCGCGGCCAGCTAGGGGTGGAAGGTATACAACAGGACGCTGGCGATGGCAATTACGGTCGACAGGCCACCCACCTTGATGGCAGCCTTCATCGCATTCGATGGCAGGAAGACGATGTCATCGGCCTGCAGCACAGGGTCAGGATCCTTGCCATTCAGTACGCGCTGCACATTCAGCTTGACCACCGTGCGGCTGGTCCCGATGGTGCGCACCAGGCGCATGTCGTTGTACTGCCCCTCGTAGCCGGCACCGCCTGCCAACGACACCACCTGCATCAGCGTCAGGGGAGAGTTCGACTGGAGCGGGATTGCGCCCTGCTGTTTGAAGGCTCCCAGCATATACACGACTCCCACGCGCGACGTGATGATGGTGTCCTTCGCGAAGATGGGAATGTTGTAGCTGCTGCTGCGGGTCGGATCCGTATCAATCCTGACCACGATCGGTGTCGCCAGCCCGGGGCGCTCGATGGTCAGCACGTGGCTGGCCGTCGGTGGCAGACCGCCCGCTGCGGCCAGCACATCCAACAGCCGCTTGCCCCCGGCCACTGGCACCACGGCATGCACCTCGCCCGAGAGCGTCGCAACCTGGTTGGGAGACTCCGCCACCTGGACGGTGACCTGTGGGTTGCGGTACATGCCCGCGTCCGTCAACTTCTGCGCGATCAGGTTCTCAACCTGATGAACGGACAATCCATCCACGGCGATCGCACCAATCAGGGGCAGCTGCACGGTGCCATCCAGCGCCACTCGTGCCGTGGGTGCGTAGTCGGTGACGGGATACAGATGAACGTTCAACAGGTCACCCACGCCGATCTGGATCTCGCGAGCAGGCGGGAAGAGGATCGCAGGGTCTGTGGTCAAGGTCACGGGCGTGTTGATGGGGGTATCCCGCCCCTGCGCCGGACCGCTGAACTGGGCCTGGGCCGCTAGCGAGAGCAGCAGCATGACGCACACCAGCCAGCAGAGCTGCTGTGTCCGGGATCGCAGCCTGAATTGCATCAGGGATCGCATTACGGATCGCATCACGCCTCCCCCTTTCCGGCGTCGCTCTTGCTGGTTCGCTGCGTCTCCCAGCCCTCAGCATCGACGCTCGAGTAGGAGTAGCCCGAGTAGCCATAGTAGCCGTAGTACTCCGGCGAACTCATATCGACTGCGTTCAGCAGGATGCCCGTAATAGTGGCTCCAGAGCGCAGGAGCAGATCCCGTGCGCGGCGGACGATATGTTTGCTGGACTTGCCATGCCGCACCACCAGCACGACCGCATCCGCGTAGCGCGCGAGGATCACACCATCCGTGACGGAGAGGATCGGCGGGGTATCCAGCACAACGTAGTCATAGAGCTCTCCGCAGTGCTTGAGCAGCGTCTGCATCGCCTCGGAGGAGAGCATCTCGGTGGGGAATGGCGGCACCGGTCCACTGGGCAGAATGTCCAGATTGGGAGCGTCAGGAATCTTCTGCACGGCACTCTCCAGCGTCGTGGAGCCAGTCAGCACGGTCGTCAGCCCCACGCGACCGCTGAGCCCAAAGCGATGATGCACGTTGGGCCGACGCAGGTCCGCGTCAATGATGAGCACACGGCTGTCGCCCTGGGCCAGGATGCACGCCAGATTACTCGCCGCCGTGGTCTTACCCTCTGAGGGAGTTGCCGAGGTAAACAGCAGATACCTGGGCGGACGACCCGTGGATGAGAGCAGCAGCGCGGTGCGCAGCGCCCGGAAGGCCTCAGAGAACTGCGATTTGGGCTGCGTCAGCACCGTGATGTTGCGCTGCGCCGTGGTCATCGTGGCGGACTCGTCTGCCGAGGCGCGACGGGCACGGGGGACGACAGCGAGCGATGGCAGCTCCGTAATCTTCTCAATCTCCGTGATGCTGCGCAGGCCGGTATCCAGGCTCTCCATCAGGAACGCGAGGGAGATGCCGCCCAGCATGCTGAAGATGAGCGTGGTCAGGATGATCGTTGACTGCGGCAGACGCATGGGGTTGGCCGGCGGCAGTGCCTGGTCCACAATGTCGATCTCAAGGGACTCCAGCCCGGCCTGCACGCCGGCGGTGCGCAGGCGCTGCAGCAGTCCCTCATACAGGGTGCGGTTCGACTCAAACTCGCGCTGCCGCAGCGTGTACTCCACCAGATCGTCGCGCAGCTTGTAGGCATCTTCCTTCTGCACTTCCAACGCGGCGGAGGTCTGCTGTTCGTTTGCCTTGGCCACAACATAGTTCTGCTTGGCCTGCAGCATCATGCGGTTTTCTTCTTTTTGGATCTCGCTGGTCAGCTCGTCGATCTGCGCCTTGGCAGCCTTTGCCTCGGGATGATTCGGCCCCAGATTGGCCTCCATCTGGGCGTACTGGGCTCGCTGCGTGGCCAACTGCGAACGCAGCTGGGTCAACCCGGCAGGGGTGGTGCCCGGCGTGGTGTCGATGGTGCTCTCGATGGAGTCAGGATCCATGCCCATCAGCACGCGGTAGCGAGACTCCGCAATGATGCGCGCGATCTTTGCGTCCCCTGCCGCTTTGGAGAGGTCTTCCAGCGTTGTGCTGATCTGGTTGTGCGCGGGATCAAAGCCCAGGATGCCCAGTCGCCGCTGCAACTCCATCATCTGCGCCTGCGAGGTCTCGACCTGCTGCTTCAGATCATCCAGCTGATTCTGCAGCCAGCTGGAGACACGCTGCGTGGAGGCGAACCGGGTCTCGTAGCTGCGCTGAATGTAGGCGGAGATCGTCTTGTTCACAATATCGGCGCACAGCTTTGGATTGCTGCCGACATAGCTGAGGCGGATGATGTCTGTCTTCGGCACCATCTGCACCTTGAGATTGCTCTGCAGTTGGTGAATCGTCGCCTGCCTCACGGCGGGGTCGTCGATGTTCTGGTGCGGCACCGGTCCCTTGGCGCCGACAAAGTCCGGATTGTTCACCAGGTCCATCTGGCGGGCCACCGTCAGCATCAGGCTGTCGCTGGTCAGAATCGTGACTTCCGTCATCATGCGCGTGGTGTTATCGCCGGAGACACCTTCGACAGCGCTCACCCGGTACTCATTGGAGGCACCGGAGCGCACCTGAATGCGACCATCGGCCTGGAAGATGCGCGGCTGGGTCTCCGCGCGGAAGACCCCGTACAGGGTTCCAAAGACGAAGGCAGCCACCAGAATCCAGCGTCGCTTGCGCAGGATGATCAGCGTCTCAGAGAGCGTCGTGTCCGAGATCGAACTGGAGTAGTTCGCAGGGTTGTAGTCCGCGAGACCGCCGGTTCCGGGTTGCGGCTGCGAGTTCTGTGGTCCCATCGTTCCCTAGTCTACCTATTGCGCAAGATGCCTTGCAGAATAGTAGTGGGCTCACATAAGAGTTGTTAACCCCCCCGTTCGTGTCACACCAGCCGGGGCAGAACTCGGCTATGCTACGGGTGGAGGGTGTTCAACCAGGCGTATGAGTCAACCTATTCGAATTGCGGTCATTGGTTCCGGCTACGTGGGTCTTGTTGCAGCGGTCTGTTTTGCTGAGATTGGCCATGAGGTCATCTGCGTCGACAACGATCCCCGTAAGGTGGATGCGCTGCAGGCCGGCGACACGCTGATTCACGAGGAGTTTCTGCCCCAGCTGCTTGCGCGCTACCGGAACGGCCGCATCCAGTTCACCACGGACCTGGGAGCCGCCACGCGAGCCTGCGACGCGATCTTTATCGCGGTAGGCACGCCGCAGAGCGAGACCGGTGACGCGGACCTCTCCTATGTCGAAGCCGTAGCCTGCGAGATTGCGCGCTCCCTGAACACCTATAAGGTGATCGTGGAGAAGAGCACGGTGCCGGTCTATACCAACGAGTGGATTCGCCGGGCGATCGAGCGGAACGGGGTAGCCCGGGAGCTCTTTGACGTGGTCTCCAACCCGGAGTTTCTCCGCGAAGGCACAGCCGTCTCGGACTTCCTGCACCCGGACCGAATCGTTGTGGGTGCCGATCAGGAGGCCGCTGCCAATCTGCTGGCCGCGATCTACGCGCCGTTGACGACGGGAGCATACTATCAGCGCGCAGATGCGATCCCGGGCGGCTGCTCTGTGGCCGCGCCGCCGCCGCTGCTGCACACCTCTACCAAGAGCGCCGAGATCATCAAGCACGCCTCGAACGCCTTCCTGGCGATGAAGATCTCGTTCATCAATGCGGTCTCCAACCTGTGCGAGGCAACCGATGCCAACGTGGAGCAGGTGGCCCGCGGCATGGGGCTGGACGCTCGCATCGGGCCGCGGTTTCTGCGCCCCGGCATCGGGTACGGAGGCTCCTGCTTCCCGAAGGACGTCGCTGCCTTCCGCTCCGTGGCAGAGCAGCTGGGGCTGAACTTCAACCTGCTGGCTGAGGTCGAGTCCATCAACGCGCAGCAGAAAAAGCGCTTCCTGAGCAAGGTGCGTTCGGCCCTGTGGACGCTGCGCGGCAAGCGCCTTGCCGTACTGGGACTCGCCTTCAAAGGCGAGACGGACGACATTCGCGACTCCCCCGCTGTGGAGCTGGTCCAGATGTTCCTGGCTGAGGGATGCAGCGTGACGGCTTACGACCCGGCTGCCATCAAGCGGACGCAGCAGCATCTGCCTGCCAGCGATCAGCTGCGTTACGCGGAGGACGCCTACGCGGCAGCCGAGGACGCCGATGCCCTGATCGTGCTGACCGACTGGGCGGAGTTTGCCACGCTG
This sequence comes from Acidobacteriota bacterium, assembly GCA_028872955.1. Lineage (GTDB taxonomy): Bacteria > Acidobacteriota > Terriglobia > Terriglobales > Acidobacteriaceae > Edaphobacter. The sequence goes on along the minus strand of JAGWNX010000009.1, from coordinate 4,577 downwards.
GATCTGACGCGGCTCAACAATGCGCTGCGTTACCCGATCGTGATCGATGGTCGCAACCTGTATGATCCGGCGAAGATGGCCGAGCATGGCTTTACCTATCTCAGCATCGGACGACCGGCAGCCTACCCTGCGCGGAGCTCCGTGACTGCCTAGCCGCAACCCGGGCCGTGCCCGGCCGCAGTCTGCGGTATAGTCTTAGAATCAACACGATAGCCAACAAGGGAACGCGCATGTCTCAACAAACCGTACTGGTGACGGGTGCAGCTGGCTTTCTGGGGTCGCACCTTACCGATGCACTTCTGGCACAGGGCCATAGCGTTCTGGGCGTCGATAACCTGTGTACGGGCAACCTGGCCAACCTCGCCCATCTGCGCACGGAGTCGCGCTTCCGCCTGTTAGAGCACGATATCTGCCAGCCGTTTGATCCCGGCCCGGTTGACTATGTCTTCAATCTGGCGTCGCCCGCCAGCCCGGTGGACTACGCCCGGCTCGGCGTGGAGACGCTGCTGGTGGGTTCGGCTGGGACCATGAACACGCTGGACATCGCGCGCAAGTACCAGGCCGGCTATCTACATGCCTCCACCTCAGAGTGCTACGGCGATCCTGAGGTTCATCCGCAGGTGGAGACCTACTGGGGCAACGTCAATCCGGTGGGGCCGCGCTCGGTGTACGACGAGGCGAAGCGCTTCTCTGAGGCGGCGGTGATGGCCTACCACCGCTACTACGGGGTCAACACGCATCTGGTCCGCATCTTCAACACGTACGGTCCGCGTCTGCAGGCGAACGATGGCCGGGTTATCTCCAACCTGATGATGCAGGCGCTGCAGGGCAAGCCGCTCACCATCTATGGTGATGGCTCGCAGACACGCAGCTTCTGCTATGTCTCTGACCTGATCGAGGGCATTGTCCGGCTGGCGCGGTCTGAGGAGCATATGCCGGTCAACATCGGCAACCCCGTGGAGTGGACGATTCTCGAGTGCGCCCAGGAGGTGCTGCGCGTGACCGGCTCCGCGTCAGAGATCATCTTCAACCCGCTGCCCCAGGACGACCCCACCCGCAGGCGCCCAGACATTACCCGGGCCAAAACGCTGCTGGGCTGGGAGCCCACCGTCTTTCTGCGCGAGGGGCTGGAGCGCTCCATCGACTACTTCCGCAGCTTCGTGAACAACTAAGGCTCGACTGCGGTCTTGAGTTTGGGGTACCAGGTCACCTGGAAGGCGGTGACGGTATTGCCCTGGGCACCCGGCAGATAGACCGGTGCCTTCCAGCTCTCGTGCTGGAGCCAGGCCTTCAGCTCCACGTCCCTGGTCAGACGCTTCACGACATCGATGCGGAACTGATTCTGCGTTGTGCCGCCTGGCACGAAGTCGTGGGGAATCTTCTTGTTCATGTAGCTGAGCTGAACCCACTCGGCGCCGCTCAGGTGGTAGGTCAGCCAGGCCTGCCCGCCCTTGGCCTCGCGGCCGATGGGGTCGCCCATCAACAGCCCTTTGTTGGTGTAGCCCTGATTCTGGATGACCTCCCAATAGTAGAACTGGCCGGCAAGGCTGCGGCCGGTATCCGGGTCGGTGGAGACAGCTTCGACGCGCAGATCGAGCTTGGGCAGCCGGGGCACCTGCGACAGGTACAAGCCGGTACGGAAGGCCGAGCGCCGCGGCGCGCTGATGGGAGTCACGTCGTCGTGGACAAAGGAGTCCACGTAAAAGGTGAGATGCTGCCGTACTCCAGGCAAACGCCAGGAGGCGGTGAAGTCGCTGAAGCGTGCCCCAGGATCCATGCGCGAGTACTTCTCCGCCGACGTGGTGTCGTTGGGGTCAAAGAATCCCTTCAGGAAGGTGCGCAGGGTGACCGGCTCATGGCCTGCGCCGCCAAAGATGATGGTGCGCTGGAAGCCGATCTCAACATTCCGGGTGGGACGGAAGGAGAACTGGTCCGAATGGGTCCACGGATGGTTCGGTGCGGTGTGCCCCTTCAGGCTGCCGTAGAAGAAGTCATAACGCACTGGCCCCAGCACACGCGAGAGCAGGGGAATGCGAACGGGCTCCACGCGGTTGATGCGGAAGGAGTAGATGTCCTCTGCATTGTTGGACCACGCACCGGCTCCGCCCTGGCCCGGCCCCAGCCAGGCATCGGTCTTGCCGAGCGAGATCTCGTGGCCGAGCAGATGGGCGGAGAGCGCAGCCTCCTGCAGGCGGAAGTTGTTCTGGCTGGGTAGCGCTCCTGCGGGGATGGTTGCCTGGGGAGCGTTGGGAGGCGCGTACGTCCCCACGTAATCTGCAACCGAGAGCTGGTTGGCCAGGGCTGCACTGTACCCGGTGCCCGCGGGCGCATGCTGATACTCGCCGCGCACATAGAGCGAGAACCGCCCCATCTCATTCACCGTGGAGACGCCCAGCAGGCTGTTGAAGCCGCGCTCGAAGGGACGGCCATAGTCGTTGCTGATGGTCTGGCCAAGATGGAAGCTGTCACGCAGCACCGGGCCTGTGATGCTGGTGGCGCGCGCGTAGACGGACTCCACACCATAGACCGGGCCACGCGAACGATTCCAGCGAACAGTCTCCTCGTTCAGCGCATCCAGCAGAGCGGCCAGTATCTGCTGCGCTTCAAGGTTCGTCCCGCGCACAATGGCCGACTGCGACGCCTGCAGCATGTGCAGCGCACTGCGCCGCGTGTAGGGGCGCAGGCCCAGAAACATAGTGTCCAGGTAGCCCATGGAGTAGAGCCGCGACATCGCCGGGTAGATCCAGCTATCCAGCGGGATGTAGGTGGAGCCGAGCGCCTGATCTTGCTGCTCGTCCAGACTGGCGCCCGGGCCGTAGGGGGCGTAGGCCTGGGGTGTCTCCACGGCTGGGCGCGCGGCTGCAGGAGCGGGTGCGGCGGTTCCTCCCGCTGGCGGATTCTGGGGGGGCGCAGGCGGCTGAGGAGCTGGCTGCGACCGGGTGTCATAGCCAGGATAAGCCGGAATCGCCTGCGTCGAGGGCTGCGGCGGAGGTGTCGATGGGGCTTGGGCAGCTAACGACGATGAGACGGCACTCAGCGCAAGCCACAGCGAGAGTCGCACCTGCGCACGCGTACGATGAAAGCCCCGAACCATGTGTTCAGTGTACCGGCAAGCAATGGGCCGTACGGCCTCAGGACTCAGCGGAGGTACCGGCGATCAGCGTGTTGCCTTCGGTTGAAGCTGCCGCTGCGTCTGGGTCGCGATAGCCTCGAACCAGCGGTCAGGCCGAATGTTGCGAACCCGCATGAAGCTGCGCAGCACCTGGATGGGGTCTTCTAGCTGAGGGCTGCGCTTGCCCTGGATGCGGTATGGCACTGCGGTGGCCAGCACCGGACCTCCACCACTGCGGAGGCGCATCAGCGACTCCTGCGCAACGCGGTACAGAGCCACGGCGTCGTGGGCATCGACGGGGATGCCTGGGACGCCACACCGCCGGGACAGGCGGCAGAGCTCCTCAGGCTGCAGCGGCTGCCAGCCGCGTGCGCCCGGCGTGGCCACAAAGAGAATGGGCAGCAACAAAGCCTGCGCCTGCCGCAGTACGCTGGTCCACGTGGCGCTGCTGGTGGCGGGGCCATCGGTGTAGACCACGACCACGCCGCCTTTGCCTTGACGCTGCAGCAGGGCCGCGGCGCCCAGGGACAACTGCAGCCGGGCGTCGTTTTGCGGCAGCCAGGGCAAAAGTTGACTGGAGCCCGCAAAGCGCGAGCGGCGACCGGCTAGCTCAGCGGCTCGTGCGCGCAGGACAGCCGCCGGCTTGACGCCCAGCAGACAGGCCGTGCTGCCATCGGCGACCGACTCCAGCACCACGTCCTGCTCTGTGCAGCCCTGCAGCACGCCCACCCGGCAGGCCGCGTAGGTCGCAGCGTTACGGCGGCCGGCGCGATCCGGCTGCAGCGCCGCCAGCGCGCACTGCAACGCGTCCAGCTCCACCAGCCGGCGGTACATCTGTTCGAGCGTCTGATGTCGGACCAGGGGATTCTCGCCGGGGGCCAGGGCGTCTTCTGCCTGCTGAGGATCGGACATCGCGAGGTGCTCTCCTGCGAGATGAGGTGGGATGGTAGAGCGAGTGCCGGGCCAGGGCTCCGCAGGGGGAGCCCTGGCCGTGTGGGGGAATGGTGCAGCTAGCGGCGGCTGGGCTCCGGCGCCTCAGGATCAAGGCCCAGGTCAGTCAGCGCCTTCTGTGCGAGCTTCGGCTTGATCTTGCCTTCACGGGCGAGTCGGGAGAGCGTCGCGCCCACCACGGACTCCGCGTTGACCTCAAAGAACTGGCGCAGATGCTGGCGGTTTTCGCTGCGTCCGAAGCCATCCGTACCGAGGGTCACCAGGCGATTGGTCAGCCACGGCGCCAGGCCATCCGGCAGCACCTTCATATAGTCGCTGGTGGCGATGATGGGGCCTTCGGTGCCTTCCAGCAGGGTCTGCAGGTAGCTCTTGCGCTCCTTCTCTGCGGGGTGCAGCCGGTTCCAGCGTTCAGTGGCCAGCGCGTCGCGGCGCAGCTCGGTGTAGCTGGTCACGCTCCACACGTCGGCCTCGACTCCATACTTCTCAGCCAGAATGGTCTGCGCGCGCAACACCT
>JAGWNX010000069.1 GCA_028872955.1 Acidobacteriota bacterium | reverse complement strand
GCGGTCAAGTCCTCCACAGAGTTCGGCTTGTAGCGGCGCAGCACATCGCGCATGCCGCCAGACTCAAACTGAAAGACGCCCGAGGTGAGCGCACGGTGGAAGACCTGCTCGTAGGTCTTCGCATCGTCCAGTGGAATGGTGGCCATATCGATGACCTGCCCTGTCGTCCCGTGGATGAGCCGCAGACAGTCGTGGATGACGGTCAGCGTGGTCAGGCCGAGGAAGTCCATCTTGAGCAGGCCCATCTTCTCCACGGCCTTCATGTCATACGCGGTCACGATGGCTTCATCTTTGGTGCGCGTGACCGGCACCAGTTCGGTCAGGGGCTCCGGCGCAATCACAACACCGGCGGCGTGCACGCCTGCACCGCGCACCAGCCCTTCCAGGCGCATCGCGGTGTCAATCAGCTCTTTGATCTTGCTGTCGCTCTCGTAGGCCTGGGCCAGTGGCCCCTTATCCGCTAGAGCCTGCTCGATGGTGATGCCGATCGTCGGCGGAATCATCTTGGCGATGCGATCCACCTCGCCGTAGGGCATCTCGAGCGCGCGGCCGACGTCTTTGATTGCGGCCTTCGCGGCCATCGTATTGAAGGTGATAATCTGCGCAACCTGGTCATTGCCATACTTGCGCTTGACGTACTCAATCACCTCGCCGCGGCGATTCATGCAGAAGTCGATGTCGATATCCGGCATCGAGATGCGCTCGGGGTTCAGAAAGCGCTCAAACAGCAGTTCGTTCTGCAGCGGATCGACGTCTGTGATCTCCATGCAGTAGGCCACAAGCGAGCCCGCCGCCGAGCCACGGCCCGGCCCAACAGGAATGCCCTGCTCGCGCGCGTAGCGGATAAAGTCCCACACAATGAGGAAGTAGCCGGGGAACTTCATCTGCTTGATGCAGTCGATCTCACGGTTCAAACGCGCGTGGTAATCGTCGATGGTCTTGCGCAGCAGGCCACGCTCGCGCAGGTGCGCCACGGCGGTGTCCAGACGCTTCTGCAAACCTTCGCGGCAGACCCGCTCAAAGTAGCTGTACAGCGTCTCGCCCTCGGGGACGACGAACTCCGGAAAGGGATTGTCGACCTTGGAGAGCTTCAGGTTGCAACGCTCAGGAAACTCCATGGTGCGGCGGAGCGCATCAGGCGCGTGGGCAAACAGCCGCGCCATCTCGTCTGCCGACTTGATGTAGAACTCCTGCGTGTCGAACTTGAAGCGATTGGGGTCGTTCATGCTGCCCGCGGTCTGCACACACAGCAGAATCTCGTGCGCGCGCGAGTCATCCAGCGAGACGTAGTGGCTGTCGTTGGTTGCGACGACGGGAATGCCCAGCTCGCGCTCCATGCGGAAGATCGACTCGCAGACCGGCTTGTCTGGCTCCAGTCCGTGATCCTGCACTTCCAGGAAGAAGTTGCCCTTGCCAAACATGTCCTGGAACTGGCCGGCCGTGCGCTTCGCCTCGTCATAGCGGCCCGCCATCAGGTGCTGGTTCACCTCACTGGCCAGGCAGCCGGAGAAGCCGATGAGCCCTTCCGTGTGGCGAGCCAGAAAGCTCTTGGAGACGCGCGGCTTCTTGTAGAAGCCGTGCAGCGCGGCCTCACTGGTCAAGCGAACCAGATTGCGGTAGCCCGCTTCGTTCTCTGCCAGCACCAGAAAGTGGTTGTACTTGTCGCCATTGCCCTCGGCGCGGTGGTCCTCGTTCTGGCAGAGATACAGCTCGCAGCCGAGGATTGGCTTCAGGTTCTTCTTCTTCATGGCGTCGAAGAAGTGCACCGCGCCAAAGATGTTGCCGTGGTCGGTCATCGCGGCCGAGGTCTGGCCCAGGCTGGCAACGTGCGCAGCCAGCTTGTCAACGTCGCAGGCACCATCCAGCAGAGAGTAGTCGGTGTGGATGTGCAGGTGGGTAAACTCGGCGGCCATATCCTTAGTTTAAGGCGAAGTGCTGGTTAGGAAAACACGTCCCAAACCTGATAGGCCCGGCGGGTATAGAATCCTGTGCCATGGCAGGCTTTGTGTTGGAACCGTTACGTCGCTGGCTGCACGAAAGGAAGCGGCAAAGGCTGGTGGCTACAGCCGCGCAGTGGCCTGTAGCCACCGCCGAAGTAAACCACTGGAAGCTGCTGGAGGCACCCGAAGAGATCGCCAGCTTCGCCACGCCAAGCCAGATTGAGGCCGCGTTCCACTTTGTGCTGGATGGCGAGTACTACGGCGGCTACCTGCGCAGCGAGCCTCTGTCGCGTGCCGACGCCAAGCGCTTTGCCGATGGCGCTCCGCGCCTACAGGTACGGTACAACCCTGCGCACCCTGACACCAACGTAGTGCTGAACGAAGATAACCATGACAACCAGGCGAGCGGCGAAGCAGGCGGGCTGGGCTTTCGTGTGCTGCCTGGTGCCTAGCCTGCCACCAGCGAGGTCGCAAGGTTCACGTACAGGTCCACGCACTCCAGCAGTTCCTGCTTGGCGATTCTCTCGTCGGGCGTGTGGGCCACGTGGATGGAGCCCGGGCCCAGCAGGAACGGCTCGCCCCAGTTGGTGAGCGAGGGAATGTCAGTGGTGAACTTGGCCACCATGGTGGGCAGGTCGCCGACCTTGCGCATGCGGACGAAGGGCAGCTCCAGGCTGAACTCGACGTCGGCGCGGTCGCCAACGGTGCGGATGACGGCCTGCTTAACCTCATCGGCCGGTCCAACGAGTCGGATCAGCAGATGCGCCTCGGCCTTATCTGCAATGACGTTGGGCGCACGGCCACCTTGGATGAGGCCGATGTTCAGCGTGGAGGGGCCGATCTCCGGCTCAACCGGTAGCGGCATCGCGAGCACATCGTGCAAGGCGGCCACCAGCTTGTCGATTGCGGATTCGCCCAGCTCTGGATACGCCGAGTGCGCCATGCGGCCCTTGGCGCGCAGCTCCACACGCAGCGCGCCCTTGCTGGCCAGCGCCAGGCGGTTATCCGTTGGCTCGCCGTTGATCAGGAAACGCGAGCCCTTGGCGTTCTGGTTGGCAACCTTGGCTCCGGCGGAGTCGCGCTCTTCGCCCACGACAAACAGCAGCCCCACCTTCACACCGGCCTGGCGCAGCTGGTCTGCAGCGGCTACCTGGGCCGCGATGATGCCCTTGGCGTCGCAGGTGCCCCGGCCATACAGGAACGCATCGTCCTCCGTGCAGCCAAAGAACGGCGGCACGGTATCCATATGGGTGGAGAGCACAACATCGGGGGTCACGCCCGGCAACGCGGCGTAGACGTTAAAGCGCTCCCCGGTGCCGCCGCCCGGCGTGCGTGCCGGGTCAGGCTGGGCGACGGGCTGGCACTCCACGGCATACTTCTCTGCCGTCAGCAGATCACGCAGAAAGTAGCCGGCCGGGGCCTCGTGATACGTGGTGGACTCAAGGTTGACCAGCTGCCGTGTGAGTGCAATGGGATCGATCGCCATGCGACTAGGATACTGCACGCGGCCAGCACCACCGCCAGCAAGCCGCAACGGTAAACTGATAGGTATGACGACATCCACCGGCGGCAGCTCGCATATCCGCTCCATCGAAGACCTGCGGGGCCCCGCAGGCAGGCTGGAGGCCGTGCTGAACACGGGCAGCGACGCCGCGCCGTACGCAGCGATCGTGTGCCACCCCCACCCCAAGGGCGGCGGCACCATGCACAACAAGGTGGTGTACCACGCGATGAAGACCCTCTCCAGCTTTGGGCTGCCCGTGGTGCGGTTCAACTTTCGCGGCGTGGGCCTGAGCGAAGGTACGCACGACGACGGTCACGGGGAGCGCGACGACGTGCGCGCCGTCCTGGACTGGGTGGAGCAGAATCTAGCCAGGCCAATCCTGCTGGCGGGCTTCTCGTTCGGCTCCAGCGTGGGAATGAGGGCCGCCTGCGGCGATCCGCGGGTGGCGGCGCTGGTAGCCCTGGGTCTGCCGGTACACGCCGAGGGCCGGGACTATAGCTATCACTTTCTGGAGAGCTGCCCGCAGCCCAAGCTCTTCCTCAGCGGCGACAGCGACATCTATGGCCCGCAGGCGCAGGTGGAGGAGGTAATCGCCCGTGCAGCCGAGCCCAAACATGTGGAGTGGGTGGCAGGGGCCGACCACTTCTTCCAGGGTACGGCAGCCCACCCCGGCAGCAAGCTCCCCGTCATGCAGCAGCACCTCTCCCGATGGCTGCAGCAGGTGCTCCACCTGCAACCCGCCAGCGCGCAGGAAGGCACCCCGTAACCAGGGCTCACTTTTAACGTGGAAAAGCGCGACTCTGAAGAGTATTGATAGTGGGTGCGGTGGGTCGAGGCTCTCCGCGTTGCCTGGCGGCAGACGGTGGAAATATTCTGTTATCTGCATGCGTTATGATTTTTTGTAGCTTAGAGCGGTGCCCCGTAAGTCTTAGTTGTTGAAAGCATTCGCCTAAGTCTTTGGCGCGTTACGTGCATCCATTTGCAGGTTGGGCAATGGTTAAAGCCTTTCAAACCCGGATTCTGGCCGTCGTGCTGGCTGTGGCTACTGTGGCAGTGTGCGTGCTGTCGGCCCTGAATCTGCGGCAGGAGAGCAGCTTTGACGTGCCGACGGACGGTGTGTGGTGGGTGAAGGCCGACAACGGCCTGCGTGCCGAGCGCGTGCCGACGGACTCCCCTGCGCAGCGCGCCGGTGTGCGCCCGGGCGATATCCTGCAGGCCATCAACGACCGGCCTACGCCGCGGCTGGCCCCCTTTGTAGAGGAGATCTTCCGCAGCGGCATCTGGGCCCATGCCACGTACTCCATCCTGCGGCCCCTGCCAAACGCAGCCAGGGAAGACCAGGGCGCCAAACTCGACATCAACGTAATTCTGGAGCCGACGGACCGCTCGATCAACCAGGGCATGCGGTTCATCGCGCTGGTCTACCTGTCCATCGGCATCTACGTTCTGTTCCGACGCTGGACCGCGCCCAAGTCCACCCACTTCTACATCTTCTGTCTGGTCTCGTTTGTGCTGTACGCGTTCAAGTACACGGGCGAGTTTGACCTGCTGGACGAGATCATCTACTGGGGCAATGTTGCCGCCACGGCGTTGCAACCGGCGCTGTTTCTGCACTTCGCGGTCAGCTTCTACGGCAGCTCTGCGTCAGTCAAGGCGATGCGCCTGCGCCGGGCCCTGGCTACCATCCTGCTGTATGTGCCGGGCGTGCTGCTCATCGCACTGCAGTTTGCGGCCATCCACGCCTGGGCCGCCACGGAGACCCTGCGTCACCGGCTGGATCAGATTTCGGTCGGCTACCTGGCTCTGTACTACGTCATCGCAGCGGTGGTCTTCCGCGTGCGCTACCGCCGTGCGGACCTGGCGCTGGAACGCCAGCAACTCAAGTGGCTGACGCGCGGAACGCTGATGGCGGTGCTTCCCTTCACCGTCTTCTACGCCATTCCGTACATGGCAGACCGCGCCGTGCCCGACCTGCTGACCAAGGTCGCAGGACTCTCCCTGGTCTTTCTGCCGCTTACCTTCAGCTGGGCGATTGTGCGCTACCGCCTGATGGATGTGGACCTTATCTTCAAGCGTGGCGTCACCTACACGCTGGCGACGGCCTCGCTGGTGGGGCTCTACTTCGGCATCGTCGCCGTCATGGCGGAGATCGTCCATACGCGCCTGCCCAGCCTGCGTATCTACGGACTGATGGCGGGCATCGTCATCACCGGCATCATCTTTGACCCGCTCAAGCGCGCCATCCAGGGCCAGGTGGACAAGGTCTTCGAGCAGAAGCGCTTTGACTACCGCGAGACGCTGATCGACTTTGGCCGCAGCCTGAACTCGCAGACCGACCTGCGGACCCTGCTGGACTCCATTGTGGAGCGCCTGCCACAGACCCTGCTGGTCACCCGCGTCGCAGTCTTTCTGGCCGAGGAGGACTCCGCCGGGCAGTTGCAGCTGGCCGCCTCGCACGGCCTGAGCAACCTGCCCTCAGGCGACCTGCGCGGGCTAGACGTGCGCTTCCTGGACTTTGACCGCCCGGGCGCCAACGACCACATCTTCCTGGAGAATCCGCAGCAGGTGCTGCGCTTGCCAGAGTCGCAGCGCCGCAGCGCCGCGCGGCTGGACCTGAACTACTACCTGCCCTGTCGTGTGGCCAATCGCGAGGGCTCTGGCGTGCGCACCGTGGCGGTACTGGGCCTGGGCCGCACCAACGACGGCGACTTTCTCTCCAGCGAAGACATGGAGCTGCTGGAGTCGTTGGCCGGCTACATCGGCATCGCCATCCAGAACGCGCAGCTTTACCGGCGGCTGGAGCAGAAGATCACCGAGTTCGAGCGACTCAAGGAGTTTCACGAGAACATCGTGGAGTCGATCAACATCGGCATCTTCGCGGTCGACCTGGACGACCGGATCGAAAGCTGGAACGCGCAGATGGAGGTGATGTACGCCAAGCCGCGCGCGGAAGCTTTGCGCCAGCCACTCAGCACCGTGTTCCCGCAGGACTTTCTGGAGCGCTTCGACGCGGTCCGACAGGAGCATGGCACGCACACGCTCTACAAGTACCGTCTGGAGCTGCCCACGGGCGACGTGCGCACAGCCAACATCGCGATTGCGCCACTCGTCACGCGCGACTTCATTACGGTGGGTCGCATCATCCTGATCGACGACATCACCGACCGGATCGAGCTGGAGGAGCAGCTGACGCAGTCGGAGAAGCTCTCTTCCATCGGCCTGCTGGCGGCGGGTGTGGCGCATGAGGTGAATACACCGCTGGCCGTTATCTCCAGCTACACGCAGATGCTGGCCAAGCAGCTCCGCGACGATGCGCGGCTCTCGCCGGTGCTGCAGAAGATTACACAGCAGACCTTCCGCGCCTCAGAGATTGTGAACGGCCTGCTGAACTTCTCCCGCACCAGCGCGACGGAGTTCACCAGCGTGAACCTGAACGAACTGTTGCACGACACGCTGACCCTGCTGGAGCACCAGATGAAGACGGCCCGCATTGTTGTGGAGACCGAGCTGGATGCTGCCCTGCCCCCCGTCCAGGGCAACCAGGGCAAGCTGCAGCAGGTGATTCTGAACCTGATGCTGAACGCCAAGGATGCCATGGTGGGCGGCGAAACCAGTCTGCTGCGCCTGACCACGCTGGAGAGCGAAGGGCGCGTGCTGGTGAAGATTCAGGACAGCGGCTCCGGCATTGAGCGTGAGCACCTGCATCGCATCTTTGACCCCTTCTTTACCACCAAGACCAAGCCGAAGGATGGCGAGCACAAAGGCACCGGCCTGGGTCTCGCGGTGAGCTACGGCATTATGCAGGAGCACGGCGGCAAGATCTTTGCCGAGAGCGAGCCCGGCGGCGGCACAACGTTCATCCTGGAGTTCCCTGCGGCGCCCCGCACCCCACACCCCGGCGAGAGTCACGCCGCCGACGAGACAGCAAGAAAGGCAATCAATGTCTGACACTCTGGAGATGGACACCGCCTCAACCCCAGCCAGCGCTGGCGGCAAGGCGGGTCCGAGTCCACGCATTCTGATCATCGATGACGAAGCTGCAATCCGGGAGTCGCTGGAGACTCTGCTGACCCTGGAGGGCTTTACCGTCACGCTGGCCTTTGACGGAGCCGCAGGTCTTGACCTGCTGGCACGCAATGAGTACGAACTGCTGTTGCTGGACCTGGCTCTGCCTGGCGAGACCGGCATTGAACTGCTGCCCCGCATCACCGCGTTGCAGCCGAATCTGCCGGTCATCATGATTACCGCCTTCGGCACCATGGGCAACGTGGTGGAGGCCATCCGTGCGGGCGCAGAGAACTTCGTCCAGAAGCCCTGGGACAACGAGAAGCTGCTCGCAGACATCCGCACAGCCATCGCACGCCATCGCGCTGAAGAAGAGATTATCCAGCTCAAGCGCACGCTGAAGCAGCGCTATAACTTTGAGAACATCGTCGGCAAGAGCGACCCGATGCTGCGGCTGTTTGACGTGGTCGCCCAGATTGCGCCCAGCCGCTCGACGGTGTTGCTGCAGGGCGAGAGCGGCACGGGCAAGGAGCTGATCGCCAAGGCCATCCACGCCAACTCGTCACGTCGCGACAAGCCGTTTGTCGCCGTCAACACGGGGGCTGTGCCCTCTGACCTGCTGGAGTCCACGCTCTTTGGCCATGTCAAGGGCGCGTTCACCTCGGCGGTAGCCTCCAAGAAAGGCCTCTTTGAGGTCGCCAACGGCGGCACCCTGTTTCTGGATGAGATCGGCACCATGTCCATGGACATGCAGGCCAAGATCCTGCGCGTCCTGCAGGATCGACGCTTCATGCACCTGGGTGGCACCAGCGAGATTCAGGTGGATGTCCGCATCGTCGCTGCCACAAACGTGAATCTCCAGGAGGCCGTGCGCGAGGGCAAGTTCCGCGAAGATCTCTTCTACAGGCTCAACGTCATCTGCCTGGAGCTCCCCCCCCTGCGCGCGCGCCGCGAGGACGTCCCGCTGCTTGCGGCACACTTCCTGCGCTACTACGCAGAGGAGAACGGTGTGGCCGTGCCCACGCTCTCGCCGGAGGCGCTCCGCGTGCTGATGGACTACGAGTGGCCGGGCAACGTGCGTGAGCTGGAGAACGCCATGGAGCGCGGTGTGGTGCTCACTACCACGGGCACCATCACGCCAGACCTGCTGCCTGCACAGCTGACCGGCAGCACCTACTCCGCCAGCATGCTGGACCACAAGCCAGACGCCTCGCTGTTTGACCTGATGGAGGAGATCGAACGCCGCATCATCACCGACCGGCTGGAGCGCTGCCACTGGAACCAGACCGAGGCTGCCGAGCACTTCAAGATTCCGCTCTCGACGCTCAACCAGAAGATTAAGCGATTGAACATCGAGGTGAAGAAGCGCATCCGCGAATGACGCTACGCGCCGGGCTGGATGACGATCTTCATGGAGTCTGGCTGCGGGTGCGAGGCCAGGTCAATTGCCGCGACCGCTTCTTCGATCGAGAATCGGTGCGAGATCAACGGCGTCAGGTCAAAGCCTGTGCTGTACCCCTCAAGCACCAGCCGGGCCACCTCGCTGTTGATCGCGACTGATGCGCTGTAGGAGCCCATCAGCGTCTTCTCATCCATGCAGACTGCGGCCGGGTCGAACGGAGCCTCTTCGTGCTGCGTGGCGGCAAATAGCACCACCCTGCCACCGGGCCGCACTGCGGCCATGGCCAGCGTGATCAACGCATTGCCCGGCACCGCCACCAGCACCACATCGGCGCCGCGGCCCTCGGTTGCGGCGTGCATTGCCGCCACCACATCGCCACGCGCATCCAGCGGATGGCTGAGGCCAAAGCGCGCCGCCACCGCATGGCGCTCCGCATACAGGTCACTGGTGTAGACGGTGGCCCCGGTGCGTTGAGCCAACGCGGCCAGCAGAATGCCGATCGCACCCTGCCCGATCACCAGCACCGTCTCATCGGCCTGCAGGTGCAGTCGCTCGATGGCCTTGTAGCAGGTGTTGACGGGCTCAATAAACGCCGCCTGTTCAAACGGCACGCCGTCAGGAATCCTGACCAGGCCGTCGCGCACGATCCAGTCCATCACGCGGATGTACTCTGCAAAGCCGCCGCCCGAGGGCGCAAAGCCCGCCGTGCATCCCACGTGCTTGTACACCTCGCACTGGGCAAAGGTCTGCTTGCGACAGTAGTAGCAGGCACCGCACGGAATATGGTGGTACGCCATCACGCGGTCGCCCACGGCAAACTGCGTGACACCCGCGCCTACCTGCACAATCGTACCCGCCATCTCATGCCCGAAGATGCGTGGCGCGGCATGCGAGCCGGTGTGGATCTTCTTCAGGTCGGTTCCGCAGATGCCGCAGGTGTGAATCTTGACCAGCACCTCGCCTGCGCCGATCTCGGGCACAGGGACAGTCTCAACACGGACGTCGTCGATGCCGCGATACACGGCTGCGCGCATGGTGGTGGGGATGGCGAAGGACTTCAATTGGCTCACTAGATTCGGTGCTCCTGTGTCGGTTGGCTTTGGGGCAGCTCGTCTGCCAGAAACTGTTGCACAGCCCGGGCAATCTGCCGTGCAGCCAGCGCACTGCTGCGCCCCATGTGGGCCAGGCCTGCCCAGTACTGCGGACGCGGCAGCACGTGGGCTAGAAACGGTCCCATCCGCAGCGTGCCGGCAGGGCTGACGTAGAGGTTGATGTCGGGCAGGCGCACACCGGCACCGTCGGAGATGGCCTTGAAGGCAAAGACCGGGATGCCCCGCATCTGCGCCAGCCGGGCCACCGCAGCCGCCTCCATATCCACCAGGCCCGCAGCATAGCTGGCCTGCAGGCGAGACTTCTCTGCTGCACCGGCGACGTAGGGCGTAGTCACCAGACGCAGCCCGGCAGAGCCGCCAGCCAGGGCGAATCGTTCGCCGGTCTGCACGTCGATCACCTCGGAGGGACGATAGCACGTACCCGGAGTCAGTTCGGAGCTGAGCCCGCCCACCCAGCCCAGGGTTAGCACCATATCGGGCGCGCCCGCGTGCTCTGCTGCGGCAAAGCTTCGCATGGCTGCGGTAGAGCCCATGCCGCCACAGACGGCCGTCAGCTCGAGCTTGCCTTGCGTGTGGGTCCACAGGCGGATGCCGCGCGTTGGCGACGGAAGGCGCAGCCAGCCCTGAACCAGCGGCTTCAACTCTCCGGGCAATGCAGCGAGGATCGCAACTCTCATGGCCGTGGCGCGTACCCCTCTGCGACGAACCACTCGATCGCAGCACGCAGCGCGTGATAGATGGGCAACACTTTGAAGCCCAGCTCGCGCTCTGCCCGGGCCGACGACGCAAACATTTTCTTCTTGCCCATGCGCACAGCCTCTACGGTGGCGCGCGGCTCCCGGCCGAGCAGACGACCGGTGATGGTCTCCTCGAAAAATGCGTAGGTCATGGCTACGGCGTGAGGCACACGCGTGCTGGGCGAAGGCAGTCCTGTGATTGCCGACATGCGGTCGAGAATCTGCTTGAGCGTCAGGTTCTCGCCACCCAGAATGTAGCGCTCGCCCGGTGTGCCCCGCTCCAGCGCTACCAGATGCATGCGCGCCACCTCGCTGACGTCGACAAGGTTCAGGCCAGTGTCAACATAGGCAGGAAAGTTGCGATTGAGAAAGTCCACGATGATGCGGCCGGTGGGCGTGGGCTTCGCATCGCCGGGGCCAATCGGCGTAGTCGGATTCAGGATCATGACGTGCTGCCCGGCATGCGCCGCGCGGATGGCCTCCTGCTCGCCCAGATACTTCGACCGCTTGTAGTGGCCGACCATATCGTCCAGCGAGACCGGTGTGTTCTCGTCCACAATGGTGCCATCGGTCTTGAAGCCCATGGTGGCGACGCTGGAGGTATACACAACGCGCGGCACGCCAACCTCGCGCGCCAGCTGCAGCAGCTCCCGCGTGGCCTGGACATTGGCGGCGTACATGGAGTCAGGGTCGCGCACCCACAGGCGATAGTCGGCGGCAACGTGCACCAGCGCATCGCAGCCCGCCAGCGCAGAGCGCAGCTCCTGCGGCCGCAACAAGTCGCCGGTTACCAGCTCCGCGTCCAGCCCCTCCAGCGCCGCCAGCCGACTGCTGGAGCGGGTGAGCAGGCGTAGCCTGGCTCCGGCATCCGCATAGCAACGTGCGACGTGGCTGCCTACAAAGCCAGTCGCTCCGGTGAGGAATACTTGCACGGTCTGCTCGCTTGCCTGGTGTGGGTGGTTAGGGAGCTAGTCGAGCTTTTCAGGCTCAATCTGGATATTCGTCTCGCCCGCAGCCTTCTTCTCCCAGTACTTCTTCACCCAGGCCTCAAAGGTGCGCCCCGCAGCGGTGTCGCGGCCGGTAAAGGCCAGCGCTGCAATGTCACAGTAGGGGATGCTGAGTCGGCCACTGCCGTTCGACGGGATGATGCGGACCAGAGAGTCGCTCAGCGAGCTGCCGTTGCGCCGGTCATAGACGTAGCCCTCGACCGTGGTCCCATCCTTGCGAGTCACGGTGACGTCGCCACGATAGTCGAATGCCTTCTCCAGAGCCTCGCGGACCTCGGCCTCCGAGGCCAGGGCCGGAATCCAACCCTCGAGATTCTCGCGCTCACGCCCCTCGATGTGCTCCAATTCATCGGCCGAGTGCTGTTTCAGTTGTTCAATTCTGCGCTGCTCCTGCTGTGCCGTCGACATGCGCGTTAGTCTCCTGAGACGGACTCAAGCTCCGTCTTGTTCTGGCTGGTGGCAATCTGGACCAACTGCGTCGGATGCTCGGAACGCCACTCGTTCAGCAGCTTCTGCGCGTCGGGGTCCGGATACGTCGAGGGGAAGACGTACTTCATGGCGGTGACAAAGAAGCCCTTCAGCGAGCCGAAGTTGTAGTCCACGGCAGAGGCCTCGTGGCCGGAGTGCACCATGCAGTTGGCGCAGCGCGGATTGCCGCTCTTGGCTCCGTAGTTCTCCCAGGCGGTGGTGTCCAGCAGCTCCTGGAAGGTGTCGGCATAGCCATCCTGCAGCAGGTAGCAGGGCTTCTGCCAGCCAAAGATGCTGAAGGTCGGCATGCCCCACGGCGTGCACTCAAAGTTGCGCTTGCCCATCAGAAACTCGCTGAAGAGCGGGTGGGTGTTGAACTCCCACTTCTTGTTGCGGTTGGAGAGGATGGCGCGGAAGAGACGGCGCGACTTCGCCTTGCCCAGGAAGTGCTCCTGGTCGGGTGCCTTGTCGTAGGTGTAGCCGGGCGAGACCATCATGCTCTCCACGCCGGCATCCATCAGCTGGTCAAAGTGGCGACGCACGGAGTTCGGATCGGCACCATCGAAGAGCGTGGTGTTGGTGGTGACGCGGAAGCCCGCAGCCACAGCGGCGCGAATGCCTTCCATGGCAATGTCGTGCCCGCCCTCGCGGCACACGGCAAAGTCATGATGCTCCTTCTCGCCGTCCAGGTGGACAGAGAAGCTGAGGTACTTCGACGGCTTGAAGAGGTGCAGCTTCTCCTTCAGCAGCAGCGCGTTCGTGCACATGTACACATACTTCTTACGCGCTACCAGGCCGGCGACGATCTCCGGCATCTGCGGATGCAGCAGCGGCTCTCCACCAGGGATGGAGACCATCGGCGTGCCACACTCCTCCACGGCGCGGAAGCACTCCTCTGGCGTAAGCTGCGCCTTCAGAATGTGGGCCGGATACTGAATCTTGCCGCAGCCGGCGCAGGCCAGGTTGCAGCGGAACAGCGGCTCCAGCATCAGCACCAGCGGGTAGCGCTTCCGGCCCTTCAGCTTCTGCTTCAACACATAGGTAGCAACGGTCCAAGCCTGTGAGATCGGTACAGCCATCCTGGTCTCTCCTTCGCCCGTTCTGGGCACAATCCTTGCTGCATGGGCATTCCGCTGCCCGAACTACTGAAACCGGAACACGACTCCCGTGCTGACGGTGATGGGATGCAGGAAGCCCGGTACAGCACCGAGGCGTCCATAGGTAATCTCAGCCACGCGCCAGCTCACGTTCTGCCGCAGCTTGTAGTCTGCTCCGGCAATCGCCTGCAGCAGGAAGTGATTTCCATCCTGCCGCAACGGCGAAACTCCACCGCGCCAGTACCCCAGGCCAAACGAACCCTCCAGATAGGGCTGCAGATTACGCAATCCGCCCACCAGACCGGGACCGCCCGCGACACGCAGTCCGAACTGGCCGATGTCCATCGCCTGGTCGTTGTACGGGTCGTGCAGACTGGGGCGTGTCATCAGCGCTCCACGAAAATCTGCCCCGATCAACACCCGGCCTACTGGGATCTGATCGAACATGCCGAAGGTTGCACCATACACATGCGCGATGTTGGTGCCACGCAGGCTGGCACCCGTGGCCTGTCCGTACACGGAGAACTGGGCCTGGGCGCGTGCCCCTGCCAGCAGACCTGCTCCCAGCACTGCCAGGGCAAGCACCACACCTAGACGCATCCTTTGCATCAGCAACTTCAAGACTCTCTTCTCCTTCATGGTTGCGCGTACCCAACTCGTCAGCGCGTGCGGGCGTGCAGGCCTTTGCTGGCCACCGTCCGCGCAGTCCAAACTTCTCAGGCCGTCACCGCGTCCTTCTGCACTGCCTTCTCATACGTGGTCAGGGCAAGCAGCGGGAAGTACTGTTTGTACAGGTGGTATCCCAGGTAGAAGACCCGCGGGAAACCTGTGCCTGTGTAGTAACTTTCGCCGTTGCGGCCGGGCATCAACTCATCCCAGCTGCCATCGGCGTGTTGCGATTCAATCAGCCAGCGTACGCCCTTCGCCACAGAGTCCGAGCGCAGATCGCCAGCGGCCAGCAGCCCCAGCAACGCCCACGCGGTCTGCGAGGGCGTCGATGGGCCGGTGCCACGCAGCAAGGGGTTGTCGTAGGTGCCGCAGGTCTCTCCCCAGCCGCCATCTGAGTTCTGCACCATACGAATCCACTCAGCCGCCTGCTGCACAGCCGGCTCGTTGGTATCAAACTCCATGGCGTGCAAGCCACGCAGCACCAGGAAGGTGCCATACAGATAGTTGACGCCCCAGCGGCCAAACCAGGAGCCGTCCGGCTCCTGCTCGCGCAGAATGAACTGAATCGCCTTTTCCACACGAGCATCGCGCCGCGTATAGCCGTAGGACGCAAGCATCTCCAGGATGCGGCCGGTGATATCTACGGTCGGCGGATCAATCATGGCGTTATGGTCGGCAAAAGGAATCGACTCGAAGATCTTCTTGGTGTTGTCCTTGTCAAACGACGCCCAGCCGCCCGACTTGCACTGCATCGCAAACACCCACTCAATGGCGCGCTGCGTCACCTCATGCTGGTAGCGCTCGCGGGGGTTGTCCACGGCCTTCAGGGCCAGCAGCACCTCGCCGGTATCGTCCACATCGGGCTGATGGTCGTTGTTGAAGAAGAAGCACCAGCAGCTGGGGTTCTCGACCTTGACGTTGTGCGACCAGTCGCCCTTGTAGCGGATCTCCTTCGAGAGCAGCCAGTCGGCAGCTTTCACCAGGCGCGGGTCCGTGCGCGACAGACCGATCTCGCCCAGCGTGGAGAGCACCTGCGCGGTGTCCCACACCGGCGGGAAGCAGGGCTGCATGCGGAAGGTCGGCGTTGGATAGTCCGGCTCACCCTCCGGGCAGTCGATGCCCAGCTTCTCAAACTCATCCAG
>JAGWNX010000008.1 GCA_028872955.1 Acidobacteriota bacterium | reverse complement strand
TGCGGCGAGAGGGCAAATGGATGCACTATCGCATTGTCATGCCGCCCCACATCGGAGCAACACAGATATTGCGGCAGACACTTGATTGGCTAAAAGAAGACAAAGCGATGCAGGCAGACAAGGCCCGTCTCACAAAGGCTTGCTGCTCCCCGTCGAAGTACCCTGCGCTCGAAGGTGCTCCGTTGCCCACGGCTATCACGGAACAGTGCTGCGAGGCTTGCTAGATATGCCCTCAGCGATAACGCAAGGCCGTGTATGTGCCCCCACGCAACGAAAGAAGCTGTCTTTTTTAGACCGCTTCCTTACTCTCTGGATATTTCTCGCAATGGCCGTCGGCGTGGGCATTGGTCACTTCGTCCCCAGCTCGGCGTCCTTCGTCAGTCGCTTTCAGACGGGCACAACAAATATCCCCATTGCCATCGGACTCATCATCATGATGTTCCCTCCGCTGGCGAAGGTCCGATACGAGAAGCTGGGAGAGGTCTTTCGCAACAAGCGCGTGCTGGGTCTCTCACTGGTACAGAACTGGCTTATCGGCCCGGCTCTGATGTTCGCTCTCGCGATTGTCTTCCTGCATAACGAACCAGCATACATGCGCGGCCTCATCCTGATTGGTATTGCACGTTGCATTGCGATGGTGCTTGTCTGGAATGAGCTTGCGGAAGGCGATACGGATTACGTCGCTGGATTGGTTGCAATCAACAGCGTCTTTCAAGTGCTTTTCTATAGCCTCTATGCCTGGGCTTTCCTCACGGTACTTCCAAAGTGGTTTGGGCTTGAGGGAAGCGTTGTCGAAATCGGGATCGGCCAAATCGCAAAGAGCGTCGGTCTCTACCTCGGAGTTCCATTCGTCGCAGGAATGCTGACACGCTTCCTCCTGATTCGTCTCAAAGGAGAGGCATGGTATCGGACGCGCTTCATTCCCCGGATAAGCCCTCTCACTCTGGTCGCGCTTCTGTTCACGATTCTGGTCATGTTCTCGCTGAAGGGCGACCTTATCGTTAGGCTGCCGTTTGATGTGGTAAAAATCGCCGTCCCGCTCGTTGTCTACTTCCTCATCATGTTTCTGGTCAGCTTTTGGATGGGCAAGCGGCTCGGAGCGGACTATGCACAATCGGCCACGCTCTCTTTCACGGCTGCGGGGAACAACTTCGAGCTGGCGATTGCGGTGGCAGTCGCAGTATTCGGCTTGAACTCTGGCGAGGCGTTCGTGGGTGTGGTCGGGCCGTTGATAGAGGTTCCAGCCCTCATCGGCCTTGTCAACGTCGCCTTCTGGATACGGAAGCGCTATTTTGTCTCTATTGTACAAGGCTTCACTGTCCATCCATCTGAAGATGCCCCGTGATCCTGCGGTGGATGTCTCGAATGCTGACAATCCCCCACTCGTTAAACTGTCTTATGGCTCAATTCATTCACGCCGAATCGAGATCGACTCGTGAGCCTGGGGCTTGCGCCCCACCTCCGCAAGGTACTCGTACTGTGATCTGGCTACAGAGCATTACCCTGATATGGATGCTCGTGGAATGCGCGGTATCTCTCTATGGAGCCGCCTCAGCGCAAAGCCCCGCGCTGTTGACATTTGGAGCCGACAGTTTTGTGGAATTACTGTCTGCGACCGTCGTCCTGATGGCGATTGTCCCGTCGTTCTCGCTCACAAAAGATCTTGCCGCACGACTGGCTGGAATCCTGCTGTTCATCCTTGCAGGAATCGTCGCACTCGTGGCCGTTCTTTCGCTTCTATACGGTGTCAAGCCGGAGACGAGTTGCAGCGGCATCGCTATCACGCTTGCAGCCATTGTCGTGATGCCAATTTTGGCATGGGCGAAACGTAGAACTGCGCGGCAGGCGAACAATCTAGCTTTGGCCGCAGATGCCATGCAATCGGCCACCTGTGCTTATCTTGCCGCGATAACTTTGGCTGGACTGGCTATCAATGCCATCTGGCATATTCATTGGGTGGATTCAGCCGCAGCACTCCTCGCATTGCCCATACTCATAGTTGAGGGGCGGCGGGCTTTGCGAGGCGAGAGCTGCGGCTGTTGCTAAATCCACGGTAATAAGGATGGACAGACTCTAAGACTTGGCAGCCGCAATCGAGTCCGCTGTGATTGTCTTTCCGTGCACCTTTCCTTTGATGGTCACACTTTGTCCGGCAAACTTATCAAACTGGCTCTTGTCGCCTTTCAGGATGAACACCTTGTCTCCGCTAGCAAGGGCAAAGTCAGATCCTTCCTTGACACATTCGCGGGTACATTGTGCTGGGGTCTTGCCCTGCATCATGTGATGAGCCCCGCACATGGCGTCGGTCACGGTGCCCGTTATGATCTGGCTGGATTGGGCGAATGCCGGTCCTACAGAGAGAGCGAGGGAAAGAAATACAGTCGAGATTCGTAGACGCATTAGAGTTCTCCTTGAGTTGAGGGTTGAATGGATTGGGTTGGATTCTGCGCATGAAGCTGTCCTTTACGCAATGCGCGTTCTTTCATCATCACGAAGAAGACGGGAACCAAGATCAGGACATGGATGGTGGAGGTAATCATGCCTCCCACAATGGGGGCGGCAATAGGCTTCATCACATCGGAACCGATGCCTGATTCCCAAAGGATAGGCGCGAGACTGGCCAAGACCGCCGTGACGGTCATCAGCTTGGGACGCAGCCGGTGGACAGCTCCTTCAATGGCTGCAGCTTCTATGTCGGCATTGGTCAGCGGAACGCCTTGTTGCAAACGGTGTTCCAGAGCTTCGTGCAGATACACCACCATGACAACGCCAGTCTCAACCGCGATGCCGAACAGTGCGATGTAGCCAACCCAAACCGCCACGCTGAAGTTGTAGTGGAGTAGCCATTGCAGCAACAGCCCGCCGGTCATGGCGTAGATCGTCGGGACAATCAATACTACGGCTTCTGTGGCCGAATGAAAGACCATGTACAACAGCAGGAAGATGAGGAAGAAGACTATGGGCAGGATGAGCTTGAGCCGTTGCCTGGCGCGCAGCTCAAACTCGTATTCCCCGGACCACTTGAAGCCATAGTTTGCCGGTAGCGAGATTTGATTGTGCAGCTTGCGGGTCGCTGCATCTACGAAACCACCGTAGTTGGTGTCTTTGAGGTCAATGTAGACGTACCCGGTGAGCTGGCCGTCCTCATCACGGATCATGGCCGGGCCGTGTGAGAACGAGATGCGCGCAACCTGTCCGAGTGGAATCTGTGCCCCGGACGGAGTAGCAATCAACACGCTCCGCATCCGATCCACGCTGTCACGGAAATCCTGCGAATAGCGCACATTGATTGGATAACGCTCTCGCCCTTCGATGTTCTCCGCGATGTTTTGCCCTCCAATGCCGGACGAGACGGCAGTTTGAATATCGGCAACACTGAGGCCATAGCGGGCGGCCTCCTCACGGTTCGGTTCTACATTGATGTAAAAGCCTTGCGAGATACGCTCAGCGAAAATCGACCGCACCTGTGGCATCGTGGACAGAACGCCTTGTATCTGTGCAGCAAGTTGTTCGATGCCATCCACGTTCGGTCCCTGAACCTTGAGACCGAGCGGGGTCTTGATGCCCGTCAACTCCATGTCCAGGCGGTTCTCCACCGGGCTGGTCCATGTGTTTGAGAGGCCGGGAAACTGCACCTTCGCATCCATTTCCTGAATCAGTTTTTCGTAGGTTATGCCGGACGGCCATTGCTCACGCGGCTTGAGCATGATGGTCGTGTCGTACATATCGAGCGGCGCGTTGTCGGTCGCGCTGTCCGAGCGTCCAACCGTGCCGAAGACGCTGGCGACTTCGGGGAAGGTGCGTAGAATCGCGTCCTGTTTTTGCAGTAGTATTTTCGCCTGTTCGATGGCGATACCGGGTAGCGCGGTGGGCATATAAAGCGCAGAACCTTCAAAGAGTGGCGGCATGAACTGGCTGCCCAGCTTGAACGCCACGGGCAACGTAGCAATCAAAAAGATGAGATTGAGTCCGATGGTCAGCTTTCGGTATTTCAGGCAAAAGCGAAGTACGGGCAGATAGATCGCCTGGGTGAAACGGGAGATTGGATTGGCGCTCTCCGGCCTTAGCCGCCCGCGAATCAACAGCACCATCAACACCGGCACGAGTGTAATGGCAAGGATGGAAGACGACGCAACTACCAACGTCTTTGTCCAGGCGAGAGGCCGGAACATGCGGCCCTCCTGCGCTTCGAGCAGAAAGACGGGAAGGAACGAGACGACGATGATGAGCAGAGAGAAGAAAAGTGCAGGGCCAACTTGCTTCGCGGCGTTGATAAGGATTTCGCGGCGTTCTGGTTCAGAGACAGGTGTGTCGCTTGACCTCTGCCGCTCGGACAAGTGCCGATAGCCGTTCTCGACCATGACAATTGCCGCATCGACCAGAACTCCGATGGCGAGTGCCAACCCTCCGAGAGACATGATGTTGGCGCTGATACCCAAAAGGTAGATCGGGATGAAGGAGACCAGGAGCGCGATAGGTAAAGTGACAATCGCAATCAAAGCCGAACGGAAATGAAAGAGGAAAATGATGATGACCAGGCTCACGATGATGGCTTCTTCCAGCAAGTCGCGCTGAAGTGTTGCAATCGAATCCTGAATAAGGCCGGAGCGGTCGTATCCCGCGACAATCTGAACTCCAGGCGGCAATGAAGGAGCAAGTTCGCGGAGCTTTTGCTTTACTCCTTCGATTACGTTCAGCGCATTCATGCCCTGACGCATGACCACAATGCCGCCAACGGTCTCGCCTTCTCCATTCCACTCGGCGACTCCCTCCCGAATATCCGGGCCGAAGCCGACGCTGCCAAGATCGCGCAGAAATATGGGCGTGCCGTTTTTGCTGCCCACGGCCACAGATGCGAGATCGTCCAGGGAGCGCAGATAGCCGAGACCACGGATCATGTATTGCGTCCCGCTTAAATCCAGAACGCTGCCGCCGACCTCATTGGTGCTGGTCTTCACCCTGTCGATCACCGTGGAGAGCGGGATGTTGTAGGCCAGGAGCTTATTTGGGTCGAGACGCACCTGATACTGGCGCACATAGCCGCCGATGCTCGCTACTTCGGCGACACCGGGCACCGTCTCCAAGGCATAGCGCAGGTGCCAGTCCTGCAGGCTCCTCAAGTCAGCCAGACTTTGAGTTCCACTTTTATCCACGATGGCATACTCGAAGATCCATCCTGCGCCTGTTGCATCCGGGCCGATAACCGGATGAACGTTGGCAGGCAGACGGCCACTGATTTGCTGGAGATATTCGACGACACGCGAACGTGCCCAATAGAGGTCGGTGCCATCCTCAAAGACGACATAGACGTAAGAATCGCCGAACATGGTCTGCGCACGCACGGCCTTGACGTGTGGCGCAGCCAACAGGCTTGTCACGATGGGATAAGTTACTTGGTCCTCGATGATGTCTGGCGGTTGTCCCGCCCAACTTGTATGCACAATGACTTGCACATCAGAGATGTCGGGCAGCGCATCGAGCGGAACGTGCTTCAGAGACCAGATGCCTGTAAGAGTAAGCAGGAGAACACAGGTAAAGACGAGGAAGCGATTGCGCACGCAGAGGTCGATGATTCTGGAGAGCATGTCACATTCCCCCTTCGGCGTTGACGTGCAGTTGTTTGGTGGCGATAATCTTCCCGCTTTGTTGTGCGGTGATGGTCACCTGCCATGTTCCACCGGAGCCGAGATTGCCCTGGCCTTCATACAAGCCATCACCTTTCTCTGTGAGCTTTGCGGTCGCGTTCATCGCTGCCATGCTCATTGCAGGCATCGAAGGCATGAAGAAGGTCACGGTGACATCTGCTCCGGTGATGGGGCTGCCATTTGCACCAGTGAGTTTTACGCGGAAAGTGTTTACTCCTTTTCGTGGCGGATTGGGATTGGTGGTGAAATCGACATCTACCGTTGGGGCCTGTTGCGTCGCGTTGCCCGCGCCTGGTGGTGGTGGCGCATAAGAACCGGCAGCCGCCTGTAGCTGACTCTCTGAATCAAGCAGGAAGTTGGCTGATGTGACGATGTGCTGGTGGGCCTCGACTCCTTTGAGCACTACATAGTCGTCTCCGACACGCGGACCGAGGACCACATCTTTCGGTTCCAGATTCCCATTGCCGTGATCGACGAAGACAAGTTGACGAGTGCCTGTTTGAAAGACGGCGGATGCCGGTACAACAAGCTGGCGTCCCAACGCCGATTTCAAGTCCACATTCACAAACATGCCTGGCTTGAGCTTGACGCCGGGGTTGCTGACGGCAATCCTCACTCCAACCGTGCGCGTCGTCATGTCTACCTGGGGCAGAATGTTCTCGATGCGTCCCGAAAAGGTTCGGTTGGGATAAGCATCCACCGTGATCTCGGCGCTATCGCCGGGCTTCAGCCTACCGACATCGTTTTGAAATACCTGCGCGTTCACCCACACATGCGATAGATCGGCCAAAGTGTACAGGCGTGTAGCGGGTTCGGCATACATATTGGGGAGTGCATTGCGCTCCGTGATGTAGCCCGACACCGGCGAGTTGATCGCAAGGTCTGAGATGGCCTTGCCGGTCTCTTTCAGCTTTGCGATTTCGCTTTCGGGAATGTCCCACTGCTGTAGCCGTCGTTCCGCCGCAGTCGAGAGCGAGGCAGCCCCAGCCGCAACTCCATCGACGGTGCTGGCGCTCATGGCCTTCTCGTTCTGGCGGGCCAGAAGATACTCCTGCTGCGTGGCGACAAGATCGGGGCTGTAGATGGTGAAGAGCGGCTCTCCCTTCTTCACATACTGATAGCTTGCGTTGGCGAAGACCCTACGGATGTATCCAGGAAATCGGACCTGCACATAGGAGACAAGCCGTTCGTCAATGTCTACGGTGCCTGTAGCCCGGATGTCGTCACTCAGTTGTTTGTACTCGACGGTTCCAGTCCTCACTCCAATGCTCTGCATCTGTTCGGAGGTGAGTTGTACAGGCACGAGCGGAGCTTCCATTTTTGGCGAAGCTGTCGCCGCATCGCTCCCCATTTGCGGAGTCGATGGTTGTGCTGCCGGGCCGGAGGCGATGGGCTGAACGCTGTCGGAATGTGAAGCTGGCTGCTGCCGTCCGTGGGAGCGATAAGCGATGATGCCGATGACCGCCGCGAAAATCAATAGCCAGAAGAGCGAGGTACGCAGGATGTACTTGTTCATCGGAGTGTCGCTCCTGTCAGAGTTTCGAGATGTGCCAAAGCAGTTTCGTGATCTACGAGGGTCTGCGCGTATTCGAGCTTCAAATTGAGAAGGTCGGCAAAGTACGAAAGCACATGGGTAAACTGCTCGCGGTTCGACGCATAGGCGTTCAGCGTAGCCCGGTACGCCGCATCCGATTGTGGAATCAGACCGTCCCGATATTCCTTCAATAGCTCTTCATCGCTGGTCGCTCTCACATACTCTTCCTGCACTTCAGCGAGTTGTTGTTGCAGGTGGGCATTGAGGGTCTGCTGCGATTCGGAACGCTTTTCCGTTGCTTCAGCGATCTCAGCGTTGACGCGGCTTTTGCGAGGAAAGCTCACACCGAAAGTAAACATGTAGTAGTCCCGATACTTGCGGTCGGTGTTCTGGTACATATAGCCGACCTCGAAGTCCGGCTTTCCTTCACGCTTCGCGGACGCTAATTGCGCGTCCTGTTTGCGAATGGAACTCGCATCGACCTGTATCTGAGGATTGTTCTGCCGGACCGCCGCAAGCAACTCCTCGGAGGTGCGCTTCAGCGGAGTTTCTATGAGGTCTTCCGTAACAATGTTCGGTGATCCCTGGTCCCGACTTAGCAGACCTTTGAGCTGTGCTTGGACCTGTCCCATCTGCTGATGGTGCATCGTGATCTCTTTCACGATCTTGGTCCGGTTCACCTGCGCCTGTAGGACGTCCTGCTGCATCCCCTGACCGACCTGATAGTGGGCGGTCGCATCCTGAATAAGTTCGTCAAGAACAGTCTCGTTTTGCCGCAGGATGCCAAGCGTCTGTTGCAGATAGGCAAGTTGGAGATAGTCACTCTTTATCGCATCCGCAATGCCGGTCGTCGTGACTTCAACCTCGGCTTGTTTCGTGTCGGCATCGCGCTCGGCCACAATGCCTCGGGCGCGCAGTTTGCCTGGATAGGGCAACTCCTGCGATGCTCCGATACCGATGTAGGCAAAATCGCTGTTGGTATATCCCGCGAATGGTTTCGGGCTGCCGACACTGAACTGCTGGAACGTAAATTTCGGGTCCGGTAGCGCAGTCACTTGTGGGGCCACTTGCCTCGCGGCTCTTGCACCGTAGTCGGCTGCGGAGATTTGCGGGTTGTTTGCTTCAGCTTCAGCTAAAAGCTGGGATAAAGGTGTGGGAGTGCTTGCCACCGGCGTCTGCCCAAATGCAGAAAATGCGGTGACGAGCACGAGCGCGACGGTCAAAAGGACCCTGCTCATACGAAAGCTCCAATCTCAATGCAGTTCAAGGCATTTACCGAGACACGCAGACAGGCGTATGCGCTCGACAAAAGTAGAGTGCGCGAGAGGAGCTGACTAGATTCTTAGGATGGAAATGGTCGCGGGAGGAGACTTTGGAGGAGAGTAGTCGGGCGGTTTAACCCATCCACTGACAACGGCGGTTGGATTCACCAGCTCGAACGCAGCCAACCAGACAACGGCGGCCACAACGGGGTGAAAGTTCACCGCCTTCGTGTCCAGTGCATTGTTGTGAATGCTCGCTGGAGTTTTCTGGCAGCAGTTTTGCGATGCCGACATCTCCATCTGCCCGCATTGGTTCTTCATCATACGGCAGCAGGCGCGTTCCTGAGCGTTCATCTGCGCATCAGGAACCATGCAGGCCATTGCCGGAGCCAGGCATGACACCAGCAGCAGGACCAACACCCCGAATTGACGAAAAACGCGCATTACCAAGATTAGGCTACGTCCTTATATAGCAGAAGAGCAAGGCCCGCTCTCGGGAACGTGCAAGTTCACAGGGATAACCCAAGACCTCTAACCGGTGTTTTTTCCGATATTGGGGCATGTTCCAATCCCACACTTGCAACCGGATTCTTGCCTTTGCTGAAGTCAAGCGCGGACGCCTTGCTCACATCGCGGCTGAGGCTTTCCGCAAGCGTAGCCGCGTCATTGGTGTAAATCTGCGCGTCGTGCGAGGCACGCGAGACCGACACATAGGCAAATCTGTTGTTTATCAATTCGGGATGAACTTCGGTATCCATGTTGACCAAAACGCGCTCGGACGTGAGACCTTGCGAGCTGTGCGAGGTCACGGCGTAGCCGTGGTCAAAGTGCCGCATGTCGGCGGCATCGAAGCGCACGATTCTGTCTTTCCCTCCATCTATGCGAACGCTGATCTTGCCGTCATTGTCGATCTGCTGGATGGTGCCGAGGTCGCGGTTGGCAACCTGCAAGTCTCTGTTCGGAGCTGTAAATTGTATTTTGTCGCCAGTAGCAAATTGACGCTCGATTTCGCGGTACGCGGCGATGCCGCGCAACCGCGATGGGTCATAGGTGACTTGGTGTCCGTCCTGCTTCTGTACGGTGACAAGATTCTCCTTGGGGTTCGTGGTGACGACCTGGGCGTAGCTTCTTGGCTCAATGCCGTGTTCCTTGCTCCCGCGCGTGTAATGCAAAACATCTCCGGCCTGATAGCGATTCGCCCACTCCCGGTCCGCGCCAGTCATGTCGTTGCGCGGCGTCAGCACGCGCATGGAATGGTCTTGGGTGTCCACGATGCCAAGCGTCTGCAACTCCTGCCGGACGGCCTGATTAATAGCGCGGCGCGACGCATTATCGGGCGAAACGATAATGGTGTTTTCAGGATGTGCCGTATAGCTCTTTGCTATCGCCTCGATGCGTTCCTGCGGGTCTTTGATTTCGGTGATGCGGCCTTGCTGTGCAAGCATCTCGATGCCTACAGCAGTTTCGTTTTTCGATAGATGCTCGACCACTTCCAGTAATTCGGGAGTGGGCTTCTGACGCACGATCTGGTCAAGCTGCGCCGTCCTCATGCCA
Organism: Acidobacteriota bacterium; assembly: GCA_028872955.1. Lineage (GTDB taxonomy): Bacteria > Acidobacteriota > Terriglobia > Terriglobales > Acidobacteriaceae > Edaphobacter. Next base: position 54,816 of record JAGWNX010000008.1, on the reverse strand, counting down.
GCTTCCTGCAACTGCTCGAAGGGCTTTCCGGCATCGACGCCCTGATGCTGACGTGTGTCTCCAATCAACAACACTTTGTCCTGCGGCCCAACCTTATTCAGAAAGTCGCGCATCTGTTGCGTCGATGCCAGAGACGATTCATCGACCATATAGAGATGCTTCCTCGCGGGATCGCCGGCGGCCTGCAGGCCGCCGCCTGCGAGGAAGCGTTGCAACGTGTCTGCTTTGATTCCAGCGTCGCGGAGCTGCTTCGCGGCACGCGATGTCGGCGCAAAACCTTCCACAGCATAGCCGTTTTGCTCGGCTCCCTCACGGATGGTTTCAAGCACCGAAGTTTTGCCTGAGCCTGCCCGCCCCTGCAATCCCTGCACCTGATCGCGGGAGATTAGCACCTCTTCAATCACTCGCCGCTGCGCGGCGTTGAAGTGAGGCTGGGATTCCGAGAGCGGAACAGCGGACTCAATGGACATGATCTGCGGTGCGCGGCTTTGTCCGCTCTGTACCTTCAGGACAATTTCATTTTCGGCCTTGATGGTCGCGGCTGTCGTGAACCGGCGTCCGGCTTTCTGACTGTCATCCGCAATCTCTTTGAACTCGCCGGAGGCGACACGCGCCTCGAAGCTGGCGCGGACTTCCGGGTAGGTCATCTCTCCCATGCCACGACGCAAGGCATCCACGTAGAGAGCGCGTTCGTCTACGATGGCTTCCCGCTCAAAGCCTTTATCGCGGGCGAAGGTGACGGCCTCCCGCACCTGCTGGCTGCGCTCCGTTTCGGGTCGCTCCTGCGCTTGTTCTTTTCTGTGCTCCCGCGCCTCCGCCACAACCTTGTCGGCTTGATTGCCGAACTCGTCGGCAATCTGTTTATGCGCGGCCAGGATTTGATCGGGGGATAAAACTACTTTCTTTTCGCGGGTGTTGTGCGCCGCGATCTGCGCGGCTTCCGGGCCGGAGAAACCGCTGCGGGAAAGGGCTTCCTCGATCTGCTGGCGGCGCGGGCTGGAAGCGTCAAGGTACTCCTGCGTGTAGCCTTTAATGTCCGGCGCTCCGCTCTTACCCTGTTCAATTTCGTAGCCAAGGTCCCGCAACTTGTAGGTGAGATGAGATTGATAAACGGCGGTAGCAAACTGCTGACTCTCGAAGAGAGAATGCGGTTGCAAGGCCCGCATCTTCCCGTTGTCGCGTTCCGTCATGTTGAAGACGACGACGTGCGTATGGAGCTGCGGCGCAGAGTAACCATCGACCGGACGGGCGGTGTCATGCTCGAACTTCGCCGCAACAAATTTCCCGGTCGTCTCGGCTGGATTGTTGCCGCCGATGCGGGCTTGGGTGTATCGCTCCAACTCGTTCAAGGCGACGTTAACAGCCTCGCGGTGCGCCTCGCGCACCCGGTCATCGCCCCCTACGAGGGCGGTCAGAGAGATGGACTTCGGGGCGGAAAAGGTCGCATCCCAACCGGCGCGATGTTCTACGGGAGAGACCATGTTTCCATCAGCGTTCCGGTATTCATGGACGGTGCGATGGGATACCAACTGCTTGCCCGTCTCCGGGTGCTGGCCTTCGGAGAGCCGGGCGAACTCCTCCGCTCCTACGGCATCGGACAGTCCGAAGTTCTCGGCCAGCCTGCCGTGCCACTCGCCCTGAATGGTGTCGCCTTGTTTCCAATAGTTCTGCTCGGCGGCGGTGAACTCTTTCTCGTGGTAGGTCTGCGCCTGGCTTGCGGAGAGTGGCTTCGAGATATTCAGCATGGCAACTCCTTATCCTTTGAACGTGAGAGCCTGTTGTTCGCTGGCATCGTCCGAGACGATTGTTTCGGGCTGTATCTCCTGCGCTGCCGCAGGCTCGTTTGGTTGCGGCTGTGGTTCCGCAGGGGCGGCGGAAGGCTCCGGGTCTTGTGCCAATTCCGCAGGGGACGCAGCGGTGTCGGGTAACGTCTTCGGGGTATACGGCAACTTGTCATCCGGACGTTCGCGCAGCTCGAAGGGCTTGGCGACCTCCGGCATATCGAAGTACGGAAACGAAAAGAACGTCACGAAGTTCTGATATTTCATAAAGGCGTGGAGGTCCGCGAGGCCGGAGATTTCGGACTCCAAGACCAGTGGCTCAACCTGCCGCTCGACGGTGAAATTGTGGCCTGCTCGTGTGCCGTCGAAATGTGTCTCGCGCAACCGCTCGATCTCTACTTTGCCGATGAACTTGCTTACCCACTCTCCGGCATTTGGCTCCTTCGTCGTGAGCCAAACGCTGGTCGCAGGTTGCGATAGCATCACCTCGGCCAGATGGCCGTACAGATATTCAAGTGGTGCCTTGCCTTGGAAGCCAAGTAAGACAGGATTCTGTCCCTTTCTCCCTTCGGTGATAGCCGTATGAAGCTGCGGCAACTTCTGCAAGCTCGCCAGCTCGTCGATCACAAACCAGACGCGCTTTTGGTCTTTGGTCGGCTCGTTCAACAGCCGCAAAACCAGCCAATCAATCCATAAGCTCTGCAAAGGCCGGAGGGCTTCTCGCTCTGCCGGAAGAGATGTAATGAAGATCCATCCCCGCCTTTTTTCGGCCCATTCCGTTGCCGTCCATGTGCCATTGCCTTCCCCTCTCTTCGGGAGCAGGCGCAGGCTGTCCGCGACCAGGCCAAGTGAACCGAGTACACCGGCACGCTGTTGCTGCGCGCGCGGGTCGATTAGGTGCGCGTGTTCTGTTCCTTTCAGCCTGCGGTCGATCTCATCGGGGTTCGACATCCACTGCACCAACTCATCCGGCGTCGGACTGTAGGCCATCAGAAAGGCGAAGATTTTCTGGGGTGATTCGATGAAAAACTCGCCCTTCCGATCCTGCGGCGACTGGAAGAGAGACGCGGCCAACGCTTTTGCTTCGGAGCGACTACGCAGGTCTTCGGCTGGCCCCCAATAGGGGCAGCGTGCGTCCAGCGGATTCAGAATCACATCACCGCGAGTAGGGTCGTAAAATCGCTTCACGAACTCGCGGGCAGGGTCATAAACGATGGCCGAATCACCCCGTCCCTGCACCTGCCGGAGTACCTGAAAAAGCAGGGCGGACTTGCCTGATCCGGTGTCGCCGATGATCTGCATGTGCTGTGCTTCGGCCTTCGCGGGAATGCGAATCATCTCCTTCATGTCGTCCGTCTTGAAGCCGATGCCGTCGCCTTTGACGGCGCGGTTGAACGCCTGCGGTGTGAGACGTTCCGGGCCTTTCAACCGCCGTCCGTACTTGAGCGCCTTCTGCCGCTTCACGTCCTTGGTGACAGCGAACGGCAGCAGCACCAGGAAGATTCCCGTGCCACAGAGCAGCGGGATTTTCAGGATGGAAGACAGGTCATTTTTATAGACCGCGACTTTGAGGTAGTCGCACAACCGGGCGTCTACATAGCTCCGTACCGGGCCTCGAAACAACAAGTCTTCGCCACGCTGGAGAGCAGCCGGAGAAAGCGTCAAAGAGATGATCCTGCCACCCAGTTCCACGGTCTTTCCACGCACCACGTCGTCATTCATGACGGGACTCGGCTTCATGCCGCGCCCGGTCAGAAAGAGCATCCGGTACTGGCTTCGGTGCGTCCGGCTGAATGATCCGAAGATGTAAGTACGCACATAGACTGGCATGTAGAATCGCTGCAAGGGCGTACCGATAAACCGAAGGCGGCCATACAGAAATAAGGCCGTCAGAAATAAGGCGGCGAAGATTGCGCCATAGGTATAGATGGGCCGACGCTGCGGCAAGATGATCGTCTCTTTACGACCCCACGTTGTCTTTGCCATTGCCTTATCTCCTTCCTTCGGCCAGGATCTTTCCGGCCAGCTCGTGCTTTGCCGTGCCGATCTGATCCAGTAATTTGTCGAATGCTTCCGGCGTCAGTTTTTGCCCGGTCGCAACGGAACGCAGCACGTTCACCAGCAGTAGGCGGACCCCTACGATCTCAGGCAGCACAACCGTTTCCGTGCCGCCTGCCGTCTGTGCTGCAACGGCGTCCAATGCGAGGTCGCGCAACCATTCGCCCGTCGTCTTTGCTTCCGCTCCTGCGGCATCCTCCACGGCGCGATATTCCGTCGCGGTAACTTTGGTCGTGAGCGTCTGATTGCGGCTTTCACGGCCACGAATCTTGCCGCGTTTCATAGTCTGTTCTGAGTCAAGAATCGGCATGGAAATGATGGCCCAATCTCGAAAATCGCAGGGAGCTAACTAGCTCCCCGATTTTCGTAAGTCATGTACTTTGTTACGGAACCCATTAGCTCCCGCAGGGAGCTAAACAGCTCCCTACTAGGGGTGGAGTGTCGAAATACACCCGGTGCGCAGCACCGCTCTGGCACTGCCACGGATGTAGATGGAGGATCATGCTCTCGAACCCGCCACAACTGCCGGGGTTTGGGACGCCGATGATGCAGCGGATACCGGCTTCTTTGCCGATGCTTCCGCGCCATCATTGGCACTGGCACGACGCACGCGAAGCGTCGGCGTAATCCGCTGTGCTTCGGGCGACTTCAAGTAATCCTGAAAGTCGCGGTCTTTGGCGAAGACGTGCTTCAGCGCTTCTTCTACAACGCTGTTCGCTTGGGCCTTGATGAACGCGGCATATTGATCGACCAATAAAGCTGTTGAATCAGTAAGCCGAATGGACGCGCTGACGTGGCGGATTTGGGTGACTTCTAGCAGTGGCATTGCATTCTCCTTTTGGGTTGAAATCAGGCCGACTTTGTGTGGGCAATCATGCGTTCTGCCGTGGCCGCAATCTCTCGCGCACGAGCAGAGCAAAGTGCTGCGGGAATCTCGAAGCGACGGCGGGATTCGAGCATCGCAATCACGTCGTCGGTGCCGACGCCTTCGATGAGCCAAAGGCGAGCCGAAGCGACATCGACAGTGCGCTGCGCGTAGTACAGAGGATTGGGCTTGTCGGAGCGGCGCGAAGCAAGCTCCCGCGTCAGTTTGACGGCATCTTTACCGTGGGCAAGCTCATGGGAGACCCATGCCCAATCGCTCTCCGAATTGCTGTGCTTCGATGGCGGTTTTCGGGAGGCGACAGCATCGTCGAAAAGCATGGCATCGACTGTGCCTGCGTCCAACAGGAAGTCATCGGGAGTCCATACAGAATCATCGGGATATTCGACCGTCACACGGTGGGCTGGATCGTACTTGCGATTCAGGAAACCGGGTACGCGGAGAACACGGTTGCAATCCGTACAAGCGGAATCGCCGCCGAAGGCAATCGCGAGCAGCTTGAGCGTCTGCTCCTGACGGGGGAAGTCGAAGCCTTCCACCCGCCAAAGAACCTGATATTTGCCCGGAGAGGTGGACAGAATTGAGGTCGGCGGGGGCACCAACTCCGATGCCCGCAGCGCAGCGAGCCGGGCATCTCCATCGGTGTCGATGTCTATATAGAGATGGCGCACGGATGCGATGCACTCTTTGGTACGTTTCCGGCTACCAGGACGAAGCGGATTGGCAGCGACGTAGATATTGTTGCGACCATGCTGGTTCTCGTAGGAGAGCCACGCCATATACGGCGTCTCCAGAACTTGCTCCAATTGCACAACTCGTTGCATGGGAGCTGCGGCATCCTGGCTGCGAAGCAGTACCGCAATGGTCTCTTCCGGGGCGAAGCAACGTCTGAGAAAGCTGGCGGCAGTTTGACTCATGGTGGCACCTCTTGCGAGTGTGATTGTGCGGGCTTTTAGCAGAAGAGAAGCCCGGCTTTCACCGGGCTTTCTCTTGAAGGAAATGGCCTATGCGGCCACGTCCTCGTCGAAGGTCTCATCGAACTCATCCTCGGCGGCAACCCGCTCTGCGCGGTCGAGCTTGAGGATGGAAGTCACCCGGATCGTGTCGGTCTTTACACCCTTGTATTCGGAGTGCTGAATCTTGCCTTCGATCTGGATGTGAGCGCCCTTCTTGAGCTTGGCTGCGAACTCGGCCAGCTTGCCGAAGACGATGAGGTTGTGCCATTCGGTGCGCTCGTTGTACTTGCCGGTCTCTTTGTCCTTGCGGGACTCCTTGGTGGCAAGGGAGAGCGTGGTGAATGACTTGTTGTTTTTGCCGGTGCGAACGACTGCATCGCCGCCGAGGAAGCCCATGAGGATTACTTTGTTCAGGTACATGATTGTGTCTCCGTTTTTGAATTCCCGATCTGCTCGGGTCACACCTGGCGGAGCCCAGCGAGTGGGTCCGACTCCCAAGGCCGAAGTTCTGCATTTACGGAGGGTCCGTCACAGACGGAAACCGTAACCGAAGGCGGCACAAGCCGAAGCAGAAGAACGAGCCTGCCGCCGGGCGTCGGTTTGACCCCGAAGCCGTGACCGTGCAGAAAGCGGGATACATATGGGAGACACCCGCCTGACCAATCCTCTTCATCCGCTTCCTGACGATGCCATGCACCGGCGAACTGGGTTCACTCGTCCCCACCGAGGACTCCACAAAGAGCCGCAAGTCCGCTCCGAAACCGAATGTCTTCAGGCGGCCTGCGCCATGCTCAGGCGCGCACCTTCCGGTCGAAAGATTCTGTTTCGTGTTGTGGGTGAGAAGCACCATAACGATTCCGGTTCCATCCGAGTCTCATGCTGCCACTGCGGCAGAGGAAGCGCGATAGATGTCCTCTGTCTCGAAGGACTGGTCTGCGTGGCTGTAGCCCTTCACGGCAATAAGCTCGCGTACTCTGCGTCGGCCCGCATGATCGCGTTCGCAATACAGAACAAAGTCGATGGCTTCCGCCGTCTCCGAACGGATGAAAGAGTGGTTGAGATTGGGCCTGGCACTCAAGGCGAGATCCGATAGCCGATTGAGGGCGTCCCACGCACTCTTTGCATGAATGGTCGAGAGCGTTCCACCGTGGCCGGTATTCATCGCTTGCAACAGGTCGTACCCGCATTCATCGCGTATCTCGCCCATGATGATGCGGTCTGGACGATGGCGCAGCGCAGCGGCGACAAGCTGGCTTGGAGTCACGGCAACCTGGCCGGGGATGGCCTCGACAGCCTCCCACCGAACGGCGTTCGGATGCGTTATCTTTAGCTCGGCGGGTTGCTCAATGACGATTAGGCGTTCATGCAGCGGCACATGATCTAGCAACGCCTTCATCAGAGTTGTCTTCCCACTGCCGGTTCCGCCGCTGATGATGCCGTTCTTCCGCTCTGCAATGAAGCTCACAACTGCATCCCGAATCTCCTCCGGCAGACTCCCCGATGCAATCAGCTCCTCGGACGTAAACCAGCGATTGAATTTCCGCACGGTGAACGTCGGTCCATTGATTGAGGATGGCGAGCCGACGACGGCGACGCGGGAGCCGTCCGGCAGGCGGGTATTCAGGATGGGATTCTGGCTGGTAAGGTCTTGTCCAAGCAGGCGGGCGACACGTTCAATCGCGGCCTGCAAGCGGTCGTTGCTGTACGGCGTGGAGAGCGCAATATGCTCGACCACGCCGCCACGGTCGGCGTAGACGCCGCTGGTGCCATTAATCATCAAATCGGAGATGGAGGGGTCAAGTAGTAGCGCCCGCAACTCTTCGGGAAAGAACGGCAATATCAGCTCGAAGCTCACCGTATTCCTCCTGCCGATGGCACCGTACTTCCGTTTGCAGTCGGAGCCGGAGCGCCGGGCGCGATGGGATCGACGGACACGCGGTTTTCATGGAACTCGGTGATAGTCAAACCGAGTGGGTTGATGAACTCGTATTGCGGGTAAATCTTGGCCTGATCGCTGACCTGTTTGGGATTGAGATAGTAGGTAATACTGAGCATCCAATGCTCAGTCCTCGGCTCCCGCGAATGACTTGGGGAGTAGAGCTTGTCCAGGGCAAGGAGCGCCGTGCCACGGGCCATGACTGCGCCCTGTACCGTCTCCTGAGACATGGCGGTGATGGTGACATCCTTCACCTCCACGTCGCTTTGCTCAATCTGGCCGCCGATGACCTGCGAGACAAGGTGATTCTGGTTGTCTTCCGCCATCAACTGCGAGGCGAGATTGCTGGACAGGAAGTAATAGTTGAGGGGGTATTTCTTGGCGATGGTGTCGCGGCTGATGGTGTAGCGGTAGTTTGCCCAATCGGTGAGATAGGTACGAATCTCACCCTCACGCGGACTGTAGTTCAAGTCGCTGTATTGGATGGCCTGGGCGCGGCCCATCTCATCAATACGAATGTAGCGATTTACGAGCGGACGGCGGGCAAGAGAGAAATTGAGCCACATGGAGCCGCACAGCAAAACAGTGCCACAAGCGAGGATGAAGCCGTAGGCTTTGCGCTCGGCGTAATGCGACGCATAGACCTCGTTGCCAATCTGATCCGTGAGCAATGCCTGTTCCTGCGTCAATATCGGCTGGTCATTGACTACTGTGTGCGTGGACATGGGGTGGATGACTCCTTTCGTTGACGGCGTGGATAACGACGGCGGCATAGATCAATCCGGCGATGACGCAGCCGAGAAGGATTACCAGAAACAGGCAGCCAAGCGGCGTGCCTAAACCCGCTTTTCTCATTGCCAGCGCGTGAACCTGATACTTGAACATTTTTATCCAGCTCCTCCCGCGATGAAGAGTGTCGAGACGACATTGCTCACCGCGTTGCCCATATTTCCTGCCAGTCCCGCCGCCCCACCGAAGATTGCTTGTGTCATGCTCGGAATAAAGAGCATGTTCACGATGAATGCGACGAATACCATGATGCACGGAATGAGATTGGCAAGCCACATCTCCATCGAGTAATTTCCGTTGAAGGTTTGCTGAATAAAGGCATTCATAAAGCCACCCCAAACGAAGATGAATGCGGCGGCCACGGCGCGAATCATGGCGAAGCTGATAAGTACATCAAGGAAGTGAAAGAACTTCGCACGAAATGTCTTTGTCATTAAGAGCGGAACGAAGATCGGCCCGAATAAGGCGGTCACTCCGTAGAGGATGAAGGCGCTGCAATTAATCACAAAAAGGATGGCGGATGAGATGCCGAGAAGTGCCTGCACGACGAAGTAGCAAAGGATTTGAACCGGAGCCATGAGAGAGGGCATCGCGGTATTGTCGCCAGCGGTCTTGAAAAGCTGGAGCAGGGTGTCAAGCGAGTTCTGATCGAAGGCAGCGACCATCGCCTGCGCGATGTAGGAAAAGAAATGATTGATACCGAAGCTCGCGCCGGGGAATGGATTCACCCAATAGTTTTCAAGCAGGCAGCAGATGATGAGCCGCAATAGAAAATTGACCAAATCGCCCGCGTGGACGGGCTGGGCATGAAAACGAAAAGTCATGCTGGTGGTATTCCAGTTGATGACCAGACTGATGAGCGTAAAGAGAGAGATGCAGGCAAGCTCCGTGAGTCCAAGCTGCGTCAGTGCGCCGCCGTTCTGCGTGGTCAAGTTGGTGAGGTTATTCGTGAACTGGTACAACCAATCGACGCCTGAACTTGCGCTCGGCAATGCTTGTGCTAACAACACCACGGAAACCATATCGCTACTCTCCCCCGGTTGCGTTTACGGAATGTACTTCTGCCAGGTCTTGCCTTCATGGGCGGCGGCGGAGTTATGCTTCTTTTTGTCCGCCTCCACACGCTGTCGGAAAGCCTCATCCTCTGCCTTTCGTTCTTCGGTGTCCTTCTGCTGTTGCTGAAGGGTGGCCGCAGCTTTGGCGGCGGCAGCGGCGGCTTTCGCCGCCTCGTGCCGCTGGTAGGTAAGCGCGCCACCAATCGCGGTGAGAGCCGCGAGGATGGCGAGCAGGATTTTGGTATTGATCGCTTTCAACATCGCAGTCTCCGTTATGGCAGGTAGCTGTCCCAGGTGCTGCCTTCGTTGGCGGCACTGGTGTCGTTGGCCGAACGCTGCTGCTGTACGAAGACGGCGGTGTTGAGGTCTTCGACGGCTGCGTTGCGGTGCTCCATGTTGGCGACCGTCATCTGCGACGCAAGGCAAGCCTGTAGCGTGCCCTGCGACTGCATCTCAGCCATCTTTTGCGCCTCTGCAGCATTCAGGAGATTAAGCTGTTGAACTTCGCTATTGGTGGAGTCGGAGACATCAAACTGCGAAGACAGAAGCGAGCTGTTCGCCGTCGCGTTGGTGCTCCGAACGCTCCGATACTGGCCCACAGCCGTAAGGCAATCGGGCGATACAGCATCGGACGTTTCAATCAAGGCAAGCTGCGACGTGCGCGAGCTGCCGAGAGACTGGCTGGCCAGATAGGTTGGGGCACTGCCGTTCATCGTGACGGTGGCAGCCTTCCATGCAGTCGAGGACGCAGACGGCGAGTTGGTATTAAGGGCGATGCTCATGCCCGCCGTCTCCCCGAACATATTGGGTACATTCACGTTCTCCAGGGCATGAAGGGCAGTTTGCCACTGCTGCTTCGCCGAGAAATGGGCGATGTTGTTCTTCAGCATGTTGTATTGCGTCTGAAGTGTGGTGAGCTGCGATACAAGGCTGGCGTAGCTGGTGGGGTCGAAGACAATATCCCCGATGCCGAAGAGAGCAAAGCTCGGCGTTGCCGTCAGCAACAATGCCGCGCCTGCTCCGATGAGCCACTTGCGGCGGTTGGTCAGTGTGACTTTCATAAAGCCTCCTGCGATTGGGTTGAACTACATGCACTGCGGGCAGGTTGGGTCCAACCTGTCCAGAGAAAATGCGTAAATATGTGTTGCGTTTGTCATGGCCTCGGTGGACTGGAGGTAAATCCACGCAAGCGTGTTTCTGCCGGTCGCTGTCCCAATGAGCAGGAGAGCCAGGAGAATAGCGGCAATGATTCCTGAAATTTGATGGAAGCGATGGAGCGGAATTGTCTGCATGGCTGTCATTCCTCCTCCGCAAGCTGGCGAGCAACCTGCGGAATGATGGCTACCCACTCCGTGCCGCTGCGCTCGATGGCTTCGGGAATCGTGTAGCCGATCTCGGCCAGCCAATCGGCACGATTGAGGACGAGTGCCACGGCAACCTTCTCGCCGGTGGACTGCACACACCATGCGTCATGCTCGCCGCGCTTGGCATCGCGTGACTTGCGGAGCAAATGTTCGTAACGGTCATTCATTACCAGCTCCTCTCTATAAGGTGGGATCGACGCGATGCTCCGCATAGGCCGGAATCAGAAGGTCGGTGCCGATGTACACGCGGGCACGGGAACCTTCCTTGAGCGTGATGATCGGCAGCCGGTTGAGGAAGTGATTCAACACCTGCTCACCCTCGACTGCGGACTGTTCGGAGATCCCGTTGCGAATCTGCACGGAAGGATCAAGAACACTGCCGCCATTCCCGATCTGTGCGAGACCGCCAAGGCCGCCGATAGCGGCTGCGGCGGCGAACGCCTGCAAATATCCATGGTCTACTTTGGTTGCAAGGCCGGTGGTGCCGATCTGGTCAAGGCCGATGTACTTCGCAAACTCCAACGAAAATCCGTCCGGGCAGATGGCGCGATGGAACGTAACGAACATCTTGCGCTGTTGTGCATTGCCGACGCTTTGCACGTCGCCTAACAGCCGCGTGCCCTGGGGCAAGAGAAGCTGCTGATGGTCGTGGGAGTACAGATCGGTCGTCAGCGAAACCATGATGGGGCCGCTGAAACCGCCGTCAATGTGGTTGGTCACGACGCCCTCAAGTACCGTTCCCTCGAAGACGCGATAGAGACGGCCATCGTAGCTATCGAAGTCGTATCCGGCCAGAGGGTTCTTTTGAGCATCAGCCTTTGCCGCCGTAGCGACTGGTTTGGGCGAAGCCGCGCCGCCGGCTGCGGTAGCAGCCGTCCCTTGCGCGGCCTGTGTCGTCGCCGGAGCTGCGCTGGTACGCTCGAAATCAATCGCTACGGTGTCGCTGTCGATAGCATCCTGACGCTCTTTTTCGCGTGCAAGCTCCTTCTGCCTGGCCTCAGCTTGCGCCTCGGACATATTGGAGGTGCGCTGTGGGGCGTTGGGACTGTCGCCGTAAATCGCGTCGCGCTGCTTGGCGGTCATCGGCGGTGCGCCTGCGGCCTCCGGACCGGGCGCACCTTCGGTCTGCTGAAGCTGCTGGAGCGCGGCGGCAAGCTCCTGCTGATGCTGCCGCGCATCGGCGTCACGCTGCGCCTGCAACTGCTGCTGCGACTCGAAGCTGTTTACCTGCTGGGCGTTCGGCGCTGCCGGACGCATGGGCATGGCACTGGCCGGAGCGTTCTTCTTATTGCCGCTCAAAAGGCTGGAGAGATTGGCGATACCGATAAGCCCGAGGATGACAACCAGGGCAATCACCACCGGCATACTCTTCCGTAGCGGAGGTTTGCTCTCTGGCTGTTCCGGCACGGTCGCAGGGACGGTCTGGTTTGGTTCCGGCATGGCTACCTCGCTTCCTCGGTGCGGTGAAACTCCACTTTTTGTTTACCAATGGCGAGGTAGCCGTTATCCAACTCCTTCGGGACGGTATAGAGGCCGTTCGCGAAATCAAAGTTGATGAGGGACGGTTTCTTGTCCTTCACCTCATACAAGGCTGGAGTTTCCTGAAATTGCCCACGTAAATACGTGAACTTGTCATCGCGCCAGATTGCCTGCAAACCAAGCTCTTTACCCTTCGACTTGTCCCAGGTGTAGTCAAAGTGGAGCGAGCCGGGATACTGGCTGCGATACGCCTCTTCCTGCGACTTCTCGGCCTTCAGCGTCGCGGCCTGGGCCGCCTGCGCCGCCGCCGCCTCTTGCTTCACCTTGTCCATCTCGGCGGCGGGCACGAAGACGGGCAGCTCGGCCAGCCGATCTTTCGCGGCCTTGTCGCCGGGGGCAATGAAGATTTTGGAATCGAAGTGGGGATCGTCGTCGCCGGAGACTTCGCGCAACTGCAAGGTGTACTCGTTGCCGTGGTCAGAGATGATATGCACGTCGGTCGTGCTATTCGCCAGTTTGGGCTTGATGCTGATAAAGCGGCTGGCAACATGGCCGCCGTCGAACACCCAATCCACGGTGTCACCTGCAAACACGTTGGCAACCTTCTCCTGATCTGGAAGCAGGATGAGCGTCGATTGGAGCAAAGCGGCGCGGACCACAGGCGGCGTGTCTGCCTCAGACACGGTGATGGTGCGTGGCGCATTTGGCTGGAGATGTTTTCCGTCTGGAGTGCCAGGGCCAGAGGCAAAGGCAGTAGTGGCAGTAAGTGCAAGCCCACAGGTGATGAAGATGAGGATGGGTGGTTTCATGTCTCTGGTCCTTTCGGTTATGCGGACTCACCCTGGGCGAACCGTGTGATGCCCTCGGTGAGTCCATACTTGGCAATCAGCTTCGACCGGCGCACCCGGTCCTTGGGTTTGGTGGAGAACGTCGCATAGCTGCGGCTGTCGAGATTTAGGCGAACAACCTTGGTGAGTCCATCGCGGCGCATGTATAGCGCCTCGCGATCCTGCAAGCTCTCAAACAGTGCGAGCTGCTGTTCCGTCATCTTGAACAGCTCCGCATACCTCTTCCGGTTGAATGTGGCGTCTTTCAGGAAGAGGAACGAGGTGCAAGAGTTCACGATGGAGTCGGCGTTTTCACCCAGGTCTTCAGCGGACTGTCCAATCATGGTGACGCCGCCGAGATTTTTGCGGACAGTCTTGATGGACGCGAGCGCACCTTCGAGCAACTGGCGATTCTTCATCGAACTGAAGATTTCTTCGATCAAAATGTGCTTGGGTACGCCTAGATTGGCGGGGTCATAGAGCACATCGTTGATACGCCGGAGCAGCCATACCATCAGCGGCTCTATGAGGTCGGCGTATTGCTGGTTGTTGACGCCCTGGAAGTCAAAGCATTGCACGCGAGACAGTGAGAGACTGTCTTCCACGTTGTCGAAGATGGCGCTATAGACACCTCTCCCGACCCATTTGCTCAGATAGCGGTCGAGCTTCTTGGGCAGGAAAAGATTGGACAGGCGGCGGTTTTCCGGGTCGAGCAGGTAAATGTCCTGCACGGCCTTATGGATCACATCATCGTCTTCCGGCTCCAGCTCTGCGCCACCGTTCGTCAGCAGTAGCTTGATGAACGAATACAGGAACTTGATGTTGCTCTCCGTCGGCTCCAGAGAGAATAGAGCGACACGCGGGCCATCTTTGCCGATGCGGTCAACACGCCCACCATACAGCTCCACCACGCTTTCATAGCTGCCGCCGATGTCGAAGATGTAAGTGAAGCCGCCATACTTTTGCTCCAGCGCAACGGTGGCGTTCCCGATCACGCTTTTGCCTGAACCTGTGGGGCCGATGATGAGCATGACGCGCACCCCATCCACGTACACGTCCTGAAAGAATGGCGTTCGAGTGCGTGTCTCGAAGACATTCAGATACTCGGAGTCGAGGTCTTCGGAATGCGGATGTCCGATGTGTGGCGCGAAGACGGAGGACAAACGGGCATGGTGTTCTTCGGACAACCACATTGGAAAGACATTGAACTTCCCATTGCCGGGGAACATGGCATAGAACGCACAGAGATTGCCAAGCGTCTCCTCGACCACCTGCGCCCGCGCATCGACGAAGATCCGATGCACGCTCGGCGTGGTGTCGCGTAGCTGCTCCGCGCTGTTAGCGGCGAGCAGCAAGCGGAGTGAGTATTCGCCCTGGGCCTTCTTGTCCAGCTCGCGGATGACAAGGCTCAAGTCATCGACGCTGCTGTTGGCAGCCTTCGCGCCCGCTCCGGTTTCAAATGAGGCAGTATCGCGCCCGCTCATCACTCGCGTCAGAACACCCACTTTGAAAAAGGAGATGAACTTCTCTTGTGCGTCGATCTCGCTGCGGGCTGCGGTAGTGGATTTGGGCCGCCACGTCGAGCAGAGGATGCTATCGCAATCGAGGGCCAACAGGCCGGAGAAGAGGCAGGGCCGCGATCCCTCCGGCGTGGTTTTGAGGGAATACATCTGCACGTAGCGTTTGCCCACGCGGAGATGATCGCTGTGCCATGCAACCGGATTGCTGACGATCTGGCGGTCTACGCCCGCATCGTCGCGGAGCTGCGATTGCGAAGCCCACTCTTCGAGATTGAACAAATACGAAAAGAACTGGAAGGTGCTTTGCTTATTCAGTAAGCGCAGCCCCAATAGACTGCTGAGATGAGCTTCCAGAATCGTTGCTGACTTCTGAAGCTCTGACAGCATCCGCGATGTCTCGGCGGAGTTCTCCTGCGGCTTGCGGTCGAATGCTTTCAGCTTGGGCGGCTCCAACGTGAGGCACCAATGAAGGTCAATACGACGGAATCCTGCCGAGTTCTCAAGGAATGTCAGCCGGTCGTCAACAAAAACCTGTGTGACGGGGTTGCTGTACGTCTTTTGGCGTGGCAGCTCATAGCCCGACATGATGCGCGTGTACTGGTAGAGACACGCGCCTTCGGGAAGGCCACGCAATGCGCCTTCAATCGAGCGCATCCGTGATTCAAGCTCCTGGTCGGTCAATCCCTCTTCATCAATCCCTGTCAACGCAAACAGGCATCCGTAGCCGCCGCCTTTCAAGGCGAAGATACTGGGGCCGATAAAGCGTGCAATCGGAACGATGCTGCACGCGGCTCCGGCCTTGGCGAACCACGGAACGAATTTGGCTTGCTCAGTATTTGCGCGGGTCATAATAGGACTTCTGGCTGAGGCTCAGGCCCCAGAGTTGAAACATCTTCGGGTGTTTGCGAACGATGAGCCATGCACTCACGGCAAGCGTGGGAAAGGCAACCATCGCCAGCAGGCGAAACCCAACGAGGAAAACCGTTACGCAGACGAAAACAATCGCCATCCATGCGCTGAGGTCCAATCCGAGCTTTGCTCGTGGCCTATTAAGCGCCTGATTGATCGGTAACGGCTCTCCCCGCTTGGCCATGTCGATGCACCTCCTACATCGACTGCCCGGTCAGGCTGCCTATCCATCCGGCTCCCCAACCGAGCACTCCAGCGCCAAAAAGAGCGCCGAAAAGCCCTGGGATCGCATCTTGAAACCGTCCGCTCATCATGCGGATTCCCGCAAAAATGAGTCCGCCAAGGCAGATAACAGCCCCGGCGTACATGGCAAAAGTTTTGAAGGTTGACATCAAGGTTTGAGCGCCCGAGAAGTCCATCGTTCCCTGAGCATGAGCAACGCTGCTGCCGACACCCGCAAAGGTGAGCGCAGCCAGAGTCGGTCCCATCAGGTGAAGGGCTTGGCGGAGAGTTTGTTTGGAGAGGGGTTTTGCCCACCGTTTGGCGGAGCGATTGGACGACCGATTGAGAGGCTTTCCCAACCGGATTGCGCGGCGGATTCTGAGCATCTTTGCACCTCCGCTGACCTGGTGTTGTCAGCTAGGCGCAACGCTAAGGGCACTCTGCGGATACGTCCAATGACTTTTTGAGCGAGCGTCATTCCATTTTGGAATGACGACGCCGGATTGATGCGGCCTTATAGCTCGTAATTGTGGAGGTCTCGGGCGTGCCGACGCCCCACCGAAATTGTGCAACAAGCCGTTGCACAATTTTCTTTGCTAGTTATGCTGTGAGTACCTTTTACCGCGGGCTAATCTCCATTTGAGGCTTCTGGGAGCATCCCTGCCGCAAGGCATATTCCCAGGGCAAAGGCCAAGAAGCGGCCAGAGATGACCGCTTCTTGTTGTCAATCGTGTCGTCTCATTCCTCTTCGAGCAAGGTCGCTTCATAGTCCTGGCCGCCATAGAAGACTCCGATGATATTGACCCGGTCCTCCTCCACATGGAATGCGATGGCGACGCGCTTTCGATAGCTGGTCACGCGGAGGCCAGGGCGAATGTCATCGCGCCGGTTTCCACGGGCAGGGAAGGTACTCAGGCTCTCGCAGTACGTCACAATGCCGTCGGTAAAACGTGCAGCGATCTCAGGGGATGCTTCCGCAGCAATGTACCCGTACAGCTCAGTGAGCTGCGCTTCGGCCTCGGGCGTGAAGACGACAGTGTAGGACATTACCCCTTCTTGGCAAGCGCCTTCTTATGTGCGTTGGAAAGAGCAGAGCGGACGTGCGCGGCAGACAAGGCGCGAGAGGGGTCTGCCTTGAGCGCGTCATATGCGGGTGCTACTTTTTCCCGTAACCAGTCTTCGACGGCACGGTCGCGGGCGAGAAGGGTCCGCAGACCGTCACGGATGACTTCGCTTTCCGTCGCGTATTCGCCTGTGGCTACCTTCGCACGAATAAGATCGGCCATCTCATTGGGCAGCGTAATGCTCAGTTGTTGGGTCGAGCGCATGGAAACCTCCGGTCTGGAATAGGACTGAATCCTATTCCATCCTACCCCTTTTGGGAGCATCGGGTCCACGGCTTTGAAGGGAGCTGACATTCAGTAGACCTCGCTCAGGGCAGAAACGGCGTCTGTATCTCACTGAAGACATAGTGCCATTCTCCTTTGAGGGTGCTTGAGCACCCTTCCGCACCCTCGCGAATGTGCAGGGCATCGCTTTGAGCTAGACCTCTGCCTTAGTCCAGAATGCTGCCTATGCACGGCAGAGGTCTAAAACACCCTACGGCTCGAATTGGGCGTATTTTCGAGGGTGCTGGCGAGGGTGCTGAAAATCGAAATTCGCGTTTTTCCGAGTGTTTTTCAATGCTCAAGGGTGCTGTAGTTAGCCATCAACGCCCATGAAATCATTTGTTTACAACCACTTAGCATAACTGTCACGGCAGAGGTCGCGGGTTCGAGCCCCGTCGTCCCCGCCATACAAAGCAAAGAACTTAGCTTTGTATGGAACGGATTGCGACCATCTTCAATCCATTACAAAATTCCCTCTAAATCACTAGGCTTGCGAGCGCCATCGCATCCAGGAATGCGCCTTGCGTGGCCTGCTTTCCATCGCTCTCGTCGAGTGGTCTGTCCGGCTTGCCAGGTACCCGTGGCTAAGCGAGACACTGCATCGGCAGTCAGGTCCTGCACAAAGGTCGCTCCTACGAGGCAGAGTCGCGCGGGGCAGATGTGCGGACGCGGCGGACTGCGTAGAGCAGCAGGCCCAGCAGGGCCCAAGCTGAGCCGACGATCTTTGCCTTGGAGTCGAGATTCCACCAGAGAAAGCTGCAGGTGAGAAACCCGATGGTCGAGGTGAAGAGTGGTGCGAGGCGCCGAGCGGTGCTCGCGGCAGGCTCTCGCCATGCGCGCACAGCGGAGGACAGATTGACGCCGATGAACGCCAGCAGCGCCCCGAAGTTCAGCAGGTCGGCACCGAGCGAGAAGCTGAGCAGAAGCGCCCCAAGGAAGCAGATCACGCCGATGAGGATGACATTGTTGCGCGGAATGCGATGACGTCGATCCACCTGAGCGAAGAAGCCGGGTGGCAGAGCGCCGTCGCGTCCCATCGCATACAGCAGCCGCGCCGCGCCCAGCTGTGAGGCCATGCCGGAGCCCACGGTGGCGAGCAGCAACGCGAGATTGACGACAGCGAACAGCGTTGGCCCACCCACGTGACCGGCTACGAAGACATACGCTGTGTTGACATCGGGAAAGCGTGCGCCATGCGGCCAGGCGAGCTCTGCAAAGTAGACCTCGATCGCACCAAGAATGCCGGTAGCGAGACAGGTCATTACGATTGCGCGCGGGATGTCGTGATGCGGATTGTGTGACTCGTCCGCGAGGGTGGAGATGCCATCGAAGCCGATGTACGCGAGCACGGCCGTGGCAGTGCCACGCATGATCGCGGTGCGGTCTGGGCCGCCGGTGGCAAGCAGAGGTGCAAGGAAGATGCTGGCCGGATGAAAGCGCGCCAGGATAAAGTGAATCGCCGCAGTCAGTATCCAGACGATGATCAGTCCAAGCGCGGCGGCAACCGCAGCATTGATGCGTGCGGAGGTCTCAATGCCGTTGCAGTTGAGCAGCGTGAACAGCGTAACGAAGCCTGCAACCCAGGCGATGTATGGCACGTGCGGAAAAAAGTTCATTGCTGCACTGCTGCACCAGATGGTGCAGATCAGCGGATTGATGACGTAGTCCATCAATAGGCCCCAGCCGGTCAGATACCCGAGACTGGGATGCAACTCCCTGCCGACATAAAGAAAGGCTGAGCCGCCTTGCGGATAAGCCCTCGCCATACGTCCATAGCTGATGGCGGTGAAGAGCATGGCCACCAGTGCCAGCAGGATTGTCAGCGTGACGTGGCCGTGCGACTTCTCATAAAGCACGCCGAACACGGGCATCGGCGCTGTGGGTTGAATGAGCACGATGCCGTACAGAATGAGATCGCGCAGGCGCAGGCTGCGGCGTAGCTCGTGAGGATGGTCCATGCACATCTCCCTTACGGATCTAATGGATCAAACGAGCTCCCAGCGCAGTGGCTGATTCTGCTGGCTTTCGCCGGAGAAGCTCAGCACCTGGCCGGAGAGTGCAGGCGATACCATCGCGCCATTCACGCGCAGGCGCTTTCCTGTGGCAAGCTCCGTGGGGGGCAGCTCCAGCGTGATGGTCCAGCGGCCTGCCTGGCTGGGTGCGTACCAGCCGGAGTAGCGGCCCGGTGCTGACTTGCGCAGCCCGAAGAGGGGGGAGCTGAACTCGTAGCTGCGCTCTGGCAGGACGGGGCGCAGACGAAGGCCATGCTGATTGAAGTCCAGCCCGAGCAGTTTGGTTGCGGTGTAGACAGGCCAGGCGTGCGAGTGCATGTTGAGCACAGGGAAGTCTGGTGCCGTTGCCCCCGGGTGTTTCGCGAAGATGGAGTCGTAAGCATCCGGGCCGCTCCAGATGCCGAACCACATCTCGGGATACAGGTCCGCGTGCACGGCAAAGGTGTTCTTCTTCCACTCGTCCCACGCAAGCTCGTCGTCTTGCTCTGCGAGTGCCCAGATGAGAGTTGCGTTAATCGCCGCGAAGATGCCACCGTTGGTGCCGGTGCCGGGCGCGTCTTTCATCGTCGGGTCGGGTGGGCTCTGCAGCATTGCGCCAATCGGCGATGGCTTGCGCGCCATCGTGTTGATGCTGTGGAGTAGCGTCGACGTTTGCTCACCAGTGGCACAGCCCCCGAGCAGCGCCCACGGCTGTGGTTCCAGCCATAGCTGCTCTTCGCCGCACCAACCAAGTTTGTCACCCATCCACGCGCGGCGGAACCAGCGACCGTTCCACTGCGCACGCACGGCTGTGCGCTGAGCCTCTGCCTTGCTGCGAGCCTTCGCGGCAAGTGCGGCATCCCCCAGCGTGTCGAGCAGGCGCGCATAGTCGTCAAAGACCCACGCAGCCATTGCCGCGTTGAGGACGCTTTCCCCATGTGCGACGGTCTCCGCGACCTGCTCGGGAGTCAGCCGGTTGACGACGATGCTGTCGTTCCAGTCGCCGTTCAACATCCGCTGCAGACCGTGCTGGCCTGTGCCAATGGTCTCTGTGATGTGCTGGAAGCACCGTGCCAGCAGCTCGCGAATCGTGTGTGTGTCGGCTGGCTGCGCGTTGGGTGGATACGTGGCCAGGTGCTCGTCGAGGAAGGCGATGTCTCGCGTCGCAAGGGTGTACTCGGTTGCGAGCCACAGCACCCAGAGCTGGAGATCGCTTGGGCGGTATCGGCACGGCATGGGCACCCCTGCACCGACGATGCCATAGGGAAGAGAGCCATCGAGCTGAATCTCTCGCAAGGTGTAGCGCAGGATGCCGCGCACGAGTGCCGGGTCCGTGAAGATGAGTGGCAGTGCATGCTGCAGCGGATCGCGCGCTGCACCTTGCAGGCCTGCGAGGTACTGGTAGCCCGCACCCTGCGACAGGATGTGCTCGCGGAAGAAGCTGTCATAGGTGAAGCCGCTGCGAACGTATCCGGCATTCCACGCGATCTCGCGCTCCACCCAGGGTGCGCTGTCTACGCGAAAGCGAATCGTATTGGCGCGCCACTTCGCGCTGGAGTCTGCGAGCGCGGATGCCTGTCTCTGCTTGTACTTCGCGACGAGTGACTCCAGTGTGAAGCCCTCGGGAAGATAGCCGTAGAGGAACGTGAGTGTGCGGCTCTCATGCGGTGCAAGCTCAAGGGCACGTTCAAGCAGCAGGGCCGGAGTGCCCTTGGAATCAAGCGTATCTTCCAGTGGCACCCGCGCGCCCGCGGGGACCTGCGGATTGCCCCCGAAGAAGCTGGCTGCGTCTGTCGAAAAGCCGGAAATGGGACCATCCAACGAGGCGAGGAATGTCTCCGGGGGGGCGAGATCGTCCATGCTCGCACCCGCAGCGAGCGGAGGCACTGGGCCCCCGAAGTAGCCGTGCGGATCGCGCGCCAGCGACTCCTGCAGCTTCTGCCAGAGCGCCTCTTCCTCTGGCGAGCGGCCCAGAAATTTGTAGCGTAGACGCAGGCCCGCCTGACCGGGCAGCTGTTGACTGAGCGGCTCGAACCGCCGGCTGAGGTCGCGACGCAGCTGCGGTGTTGCATCCGCGTTGCTGGTGACGGAGCCCTCCATCAGCGAGCGATAGGAGAACTGGTACGGCTGCGCACCCCAGACCTCAATCCAGCGCGCATGTTGCCGCTGTGCGCTGTGGTTGGTGATCGTGACCTGCGAGAGGAGAACGGGATCGTCTCCGAAGGGCGCCAGGATGGATTGATCGACCTCAAAGCTGCCCGAGCGCAGTTGCTTGCGAAAGTAGCCCGTGCCGAAGGTGCGCTCGAAGGAGGCGGCACCGGCCGCGGGAAAGTGCGTGCCGGTGACGCTTCCTTCGTGCACCAGATATCCGAGCCCACCTCCGAACTGATTGGCGGCGGGGAAGTAGTCGTTGAGAAACTTCGGACTGCCTTCATCCTGTCGCAGCTGCACGTAGCCATAGTTCGACGCCACGGCGACGACGCGATCGTTCCCGAACTGATGGATGTGGTCGGTGTTGGAGCGCCATGCCTGGTTGACTGCCTGCACGGCGCGTGGGTCGCGAGTCTGGTCGCAGGTGTACGCATACGCGTTGAGGCCGAAGGCATCGGTCTGCCAGCGGCCGAAGACGCCGGAGCCGAAGGTGGTTGTGCTGCCGGTGGCGGTCGTCGCCGCCTCTGCGAGTGGCAGCACACGCTGCATGGCGCGATGCGTGGTGCTCAGGCTGGCAAGCTTCATGAAGGTGCGACGTAGCAAGGGTGTGTGGCCTTTCTCCCGCGCGCGGGGTTAGTGTCGGCTGATGGACGGAGGCGCATCTTCAGGGTGTGTGCCCCAGCTTTCGTCCGGCGTATCGCGTAGTGTGAAGGCAACGGTGCTGCCCCGGCGGATGTCGTCAAACCCGAGCCAGTTCTGCGTGTGGATGCGGCCGTTGATGCGGACGCTGTGGATGTAAGGCGTTGAGGCTGTGCTGCCTGTCGTCGTGAGGGTGAAGGTCTTTGCAGGGTAAGGCGCATCAAGATGCACCACTATGCGCGGGAACGAGGGCGCGACCAGTTCATACGCGAGGCTCGTCGGATCGACGCTATACAAGCCCATCATGCTGAGCACGGCCCACGCAGAGGTCGCTCCGAGATCATCATTGCCGGGAATGCCGTCCGGTGTGTCGAGATAGTTCTCGCGCAGTATACGCCGCACCACCTGCTGTGATCGCCATGGACGCCCGGCGAAGTGAAAGGCATACGGTGCCTGAAAGTCTGTCTCGTTGAGCGGATTGTAGAACTGCGCATACCAGCCGGGCACAGGGTAGTCGAAGAACGCATCCATGCGCTGGTTGAAGCGGGCCTGTCCCATGGACGCGACCAGCCAGGACATGTCTGCGGGTGCAAACGACATGTAGTGCCAGCCCGTGCCTTCGACGAAGCCGTGACCATCCTGTGCAGGATTGAACGCTGGTTCCCAGCTGCCATCGGACCGGCGTGGACGGAAGAAGCCGGTCTCCGGATCAAACACGTTGCGATAGGACAGGGAGCGCGCCGCCAGGGTGCCGGCCTCCGGACCCTTATGCAGGTCCGTGGCAAGACGCGACAGTGCGGCATAGGCCAGGCAGTACTCCAGCGTCTTTGCGACCGAGCCGTACGTCACCTTGTCCGAGGGCAGGTAGTGGAGTTGATTGATCCACTCGATGCCTTCTTCACCGAGGTAGGGCTTGCCGGCGGGGGGTGCCTGCGTGGCGTCTTTCAGCATGCCCTCCCATGCCGTGTCCATGTCAAAGCCATGCAGGCCATCGAGCCACGCGGTGGAGAGCATGATGGTCAGCGGACTGCCGATCATATCGTTGGTGTAGAGGTTGATCTGCGGCCATCGGTCGATCCAGCCGCCTTGCTCATACATCAGCACAATCGACTGCGCGATGTCCTGCGCGCGCGCCGGCTGGATCATCGCCAGCAGCGGAAACTGCGTGCGATAGACGTCCCAGCCGGAGATGTTTGTGTACACTTGGTGGCCATCGGCGATGGTGTGCACGCGCTGGTCAAAGCCCAGGTAGCGCCCATCGGCATCACTGAAGAGGCTAGGCGCCAGCTGGCTATGGTACAGCGCCGTGTAGAAGATGCGACGCTGTCTCGAAGTGCCGCCGGTGATCTCGATCTTGCCGAGTTCCTTGTTCCATTGTTGCTGCGTCTCTCGGCGAACCGAGTCGAAGTCATGTCCTGCGGCCTCCGCACGCAGGTTATTCTCTGCGCCGGCGATGTCCACATAGGAGATGCCGATGCGCGCGGTGACTGAGTGTGCTTCGTTCTGCGCCGGCCACATCACCCATGCGCCTGTGGTGTGATCATGTGTGCTCTGCGCGGCAGTGCGGGCCCCGGGCGCGAGTGTGCCGTGGCCGCCGTACTCGTCGCCTGTCCACGTACCATGGGTCGTGAATGGCTGGTCGAAGGTCATGACGAAGTAGACCTTGTACGTGCCCGGCTTATTGCAGAATGCGTGGTCTTCGACGAAGCCTTCGATGCGGTCGCTGCCTACGATGCGAATCTGGGCGCTCTCGGTCTGGTTGAGCGTGTGGCTGATGGGGACGAGGATATTGCCCGGTGTGCCAGCCGGAAAGCGAAAGCGCGCAACGCCCGTGTGTGGTGTTGCAGTTAGCTCGGCAAGTATCTTCCACTGCAGCAGCTGTACCGCGTAGTAGCCCGCTTCGGCTGTCTCCTGGGTGTGCGCGTAGGGAGTCTGGTAGTCGTTTGCCTGCGTCACGACGGGCCCGGTCGTCGCGGTGAAGAAGACCTCGCCTTCGTTCGCGCAGCCGGGGCCACTCATGTGGGTCATGCTGAAGCCCTTCAGCCACTTCTGAATGGAGTGGTAGCCCAGGCCCTTGTCCTCCGTCTCCGGGCTGAGCTGCACCATGCCGAAGGGCGCGGCCGCGCCAGGGAAGAGGTTGATGCCGTCGTCGGGATCGCCGCCCACACCGATCATCGGATCAACACTGGCGACAGGGCCAGCAAGCGTGTGCGCGAAGGGCCCTGCCGGATGTGCGGACTGCGCCTGAAGTGGCAGCACAAGCAGCAGAGCGACGATGGCACGGCGCATCAACGCTGGCCTCCCGCGCGTATCTCAGCCAGCGTGACGGGCCGCCGCTGTTCCGCGGAGTGGATGGCGGCAAAGGCAACCTCCGTGGCGAGCACCGCGGCGTCCACTCCGCAGACCTCTGGTCCACCGAGGATCTGATCGACGAAGCGCTCCAACGCGTGTGCGTGACCTTTGTCCGGCTCTGCGGTGAACTGCAGCAGTGGATCCTGCGCCAGCGCGGCCTCGGCGCAGGCAGCGCGCTTCTTTGCCAGCCAGCCGGTCACGCCGCCCTCCGCGCCGATCTGCGGATGCTTGTCGTCGATCATGGGGAAGACGATGCGGTCCGGTGCACCTCCGATGCCGGCGGTACGCACCTCCAGCATGTGATCGATTGCGAGGTAGCCACCGTTGCCCATCATCTCGTACAGCTCCTTGCAATACGCGAAGGTGCCGTTGTTGGCCAGCAGAATGGTTGCAAGCGCGCCAGAGCGATAACGAACGATGACAGCCTCATTCAACATACCGCTCGCAACGGCCGTCACCTCCTCTGGCTCGTCCTCCAGAAACCAGTTGCAGACGTCGGTGAAGTGCGTCATCTCAAACAGCATGGGGCCGTGCGGTGCCTGCGTCTTATCGAAGACCCATCCCTTCCAGCTGTGCCAATCGTCGTTGATGCGCACGGCGATGGAGGGCACGCCGTCGTCTGGCAGTGGTGGCAGGGTTGCCTCACGCTGCCATCGCCACGCTGCATGTTGCGGACGCTCCATGTGCTCGCGAAAGATGGCATGCGCGGCCAGCATCGCCGGGCTGGCGCGACGGTTGTGCCCGACGCAGAAGGCGATCCCAGAGGTGCGTACCACCTCGCGGATGCTGTACATCTCTGTGAGCGTTGTGGCGAGCGGCTTCTCCACGTAGACAGCCTTGCCTGCTTCGGCTGCAGCCTGGATAACCGGCAATCGTAGTCGCTCGGTCGTCGCCAGGCAGATCGCGTCTACCTCCGGATCAGCGACGGCAGCGTGCCAATCGTGTGTGACGTGCAGCGCCGCGTAGCGATCACGACACTCGGCCAGCACTGCGTCGTCCAGATCAACGCAGGTGTGCAGCTCCATGCGCGAGGAGGCGGCGATGTTAGGAATGTGCTGTGCGCGAGCCACGGCCCCGCAGCCGATGACGGCAAAGCGAAGCGGCGTGCTGTGCGTGGGCAGAGGCATAGAGTCTCCTGTCGTCAGGGCCGCAGTGGCAAGGGGCCAAGCTGGGCAAAGTAATCGCGCCGCGAAACGAGCCCAAACTCGCGCATGATCTCAGCGACGGTGATCTGCTCGGAGCGGGACTCAAGGTAGAAGATGCAGTTGGGCTGGTCGAAGCGAATGCGCACATCGCGGCCATAGTGACGTTGCACGGCGGCGAGCTTCTCCTGATTGAAGTCAGCGAAGAGCGTGATGGCATCGAAGTTGATCGTCGCCTGCACGATTGGCGAGCCGTAGCCCGCCCGTAGCGTCTCACTGCGATAGCCGCCGGCGGCCAACTCGCGCCCATCGCGGTCAAGGATGCGGCTCCAGGGGGAGTAGGCGAGCACGAACGGCACGCCGTAGGCGACGGCATACGCCTGCAGCAGGGAGCCGCCGGGCGTCATGCTCGGCAAAAGAAACGCATCGACACCCACGGCCGCCTGCGGATCAAAGACAGCCTGCGGATAGTAGAGATCGACGCAGATGCCGCCGCCCAGCTTCAGACCCTCCCACTGCAACGGGGCTGGTGCGCCCGGCACTACGCCGCATGCAACCTCGCCCGTGGATGGGATGCGCTTCTGATAGCTACCCGCGAGGGAGCCATCGCGATGCAGCAGGTAGAAGCGGTTGGCTAGTCCTTGCGCATCGCGCACCAGTAACGGCAGCACCAGCGCGACGTTTGCGCGGACCGCCGCCGCTCGCAGAGCCTCCGTGGGCTGCTGCCAATTCTCCCAGGCTGCTGCTTCGAGTGGTGTGGCCGGGTCGCGGCGATGCAGAAGGTTGATTGTCTCCGGCAGGACGACGAGATCCGCTCCCTGTGAGCCCGCCTGCTCAACCAGCCGCTGTGCCTCCGCCAGCGTCTGCTCAGCGGAATCATAGGTGCCATCGCGGAGTGCGACTGCGGCAATGGTCTTCTCCTGCACGGCGTGGCGTCCTCCTGTTGGTTGGTCCGTTTACGACAGCCAGCGATCGAGATTCTCGGCTACGAAGGCGTCGTCGTTCAACTCAGGATAAGCGGCGTAGACGCGTTCTATCTCCTGCAGCTGTCCCGGAGAGAGGCTCTCATGCGGATCGAGACACCAGCGGCCCGCCAGCAGTCCCTGCCGTCGCAACACCTCATGGATGCCGGAGATGCAGCCGTGGAACTCATGGCGAGCGTCAAAGATGGCCGCATTCGCGTCGGTGATCTCAGCGCCTCGAGCGAGCACGGTATCCAGTCGAGCGCAGTTGCGTTTGGCGTCCTGCACGGAGTGCAACAGCTCCACCGCGCGCGACGTCCACACCGCCCACTGGCCCAGCAGGCCGCCAACGAAGTGCGCAGTGCGGTCGCCGAAGCGGAACTCAGTAAGCAGGTCAGCGACAATGTTGTCGTCGTTCCCGGTGTAGAGGGCGATCTCCGCGCCGCGATCGCTGTGCGCCACCGCGCGCAGAACCTCCATGGTCTGGTATCGGTCAAAGGAGGCTACTTTGATGGCGACCACGGATTCGATCTCGACAAAGCGCTCCCAGAACTCCGCGTTGAGCGGGCGACCGCCCACGGCAGGCTGCAGATAGAAGCCGATGAGCGGGATCGATTCGCCGACCGTCCGGCAGTGCGCGATCAGCTCGTCATTCGTGGCGTTGTTGAGCGCAGCCAGGCTGAGTAGCCCGCCATCGTAGCCCAGCCTGTGCAACGTCTCCGCTTCGCGAACGGCCTGGCGCGTATCGCCGCAGACGCCGCCGATCTTGGCCAGCGTCTTGCCTGAACGCGCCTCAAACGCGTGCACCTCTTCCAGTGCCAGCTCCAGCACCGGCTCAAAGAGGCCAACGTTTGCATCGCGGATGTTGAACTGCGTCGTGTGAACGCCGACGGCCACACCACCACTGCCGGCCTCGCAGTAGTAGCGGGTAAGCGCGCGTTGACGACGCTCATCCATCTTGCGGTCTTCAGTCAGCGCCAGCGGATGGGCCGGGATGACGAGCCCTTGCTGCAGTAGATTGCGAAAGCCCACCATTGTGCCAGGCATTAGAACTTCCCGTCCGTGACTTGAAATTTCGTTGCTTTATTCAGCAGTGTGCCGCCGCTCTGCACCCACACGGCTACGGCCTCCATCAGCGTGGAGGCTGACATGGAGGGATAACCGAGCGCGGCATGGCAGGCGCTTGCATCGTTGAGCAGCGCAAGCGGGCCAGGTTCGCCTTTGAGTTTCAGTTCGTAGCCGAAGCGTTCCGCAAAGAACGCAGCCGCACGTTGCACGGAGACTGTCTCCGGTCCGGTGACGTTGAGGATGCGCGCCGGCGACTCGCATAGCTCGAGCGAGCGCATCGCGTAGGAGTTGGCGTCGCCTTGCCAGAGCACGTTGACGGCCGGCACCGAGACGTCAACAGGCTGGCCTGCGAGTACCTGACTCGCGATGTCCACCAGCACGCCATAGCGCAGATCGATGGCGTAGTTCAGGCGGTAGATGAGGCAGGGTGTGCCGTGACGCTTGGAGTAGTACTGAAAGATGCGCTCGCGCGCCAGGCAGGACTGTGCATACTCGCCGCGCGGTGCGGGCTGATCGGACTCCAGCGAACCACCCTGCGCCGGCGAGACGAAGGGGTAGACGTTGCCGGTGGAGAAGGCAACGATGCGCGCGCTGCGATAGTGGTCCGCCACCCAGGCCGGCACCAGCGCATTCATCGCCCAGGTCAGCTCGGGGTCTGCCGCAGAGCCGAACTTGCGGCCAGCGAGGTACAGTACATTCTCGACCTGCGGCAGAGAGCGAACGACAGCCGGGTCGAGCAGGTCTGCGGCAATGGTCTCGACGCCCGCCGCGTCTAACTCCTGCCGCGCGGTGGAGGACTCAAACCGCGAGACGGCCAGCACCCGCCTGCTGACTCCAGCCTTCTGCAGCGCCAGCCGCAGGCGCTTGGCCAGGGTAGGCCCCATCTTGCCGCCGGCGCCCAGCACGACGGTGTCGCCCTGGAGCCGTGCCGCGAACTCTACGTCTGCGGCGGAGGGTGTAATCAGGGCTTGTTCAAGCTGCTCGTCGGTCGTAATCGTTGGCATAGTGCTGTATCAAAAGGCTAAAGCGCCGGAGGTACCAGGTGCAGGCTGAGTAAAGCGAATGAGGTGAAGTTTCGGAATGCGAAAACAATGTTTGAGATTCGGATAGAGCATAGAGTTCCCGAATCCACTCTGTCAAGCCGCATCTTGCCTTACCCGTGCAGCCAGCAGGCGGCCTGCACGGCCTGGAGGAAGGGGATGCTCCAGTACTCCAGCGTGTTCCACTCGATGGCGGTCGTGGTCTCCAGATAGGGCGTGTCCTCCGGCGTCCCGATGAAGCCGGTGACCGGTGCCTCGGGCAGCTGCGGAATCCGGAACGAGTAGCCCGTCGGCTGCCTGTAGCCGATGCCGGAGAACAGTGAGCGGTTCAGCGTATTGTGGCCGAGACACCACTGCAACAGACGCTCGGCCGCATTGCGCCAGCTGCGCTGGTGGAATAACACACCCGTCCGTGCCAGCAGATGCGCGTGGCTCAGCAGCACGGAGCTGGTGCCGTGGACGATGCCCTGCTCGTTGTACGGATGCATGAAGGTGCGCACACCGCGCCCGCCTCCGGCGTTGCGAAAGTGTTGGCGATCCGCGTGCGCCGGCTGCAGGTAGACTCCGTACGGCGTTAGCGCAAAGGGATTGCTGGCAGCGTCAGCGAGCAGGTACGCCTCCACGTAGAGCTCGATCGCCGTCCTGGCCCTGGCTGCGAGCGAACGGTCTTCGAGCAGAGGCTCAAGCTCACACAGCCGCACCAGCGCCAGCGCGGGTTCAGCAGAGAAGGCGATGGAGCGATACGCGTCGGCGGCGTCCGCCTCCAGAAAGTAGCCATACAGGCCTTCGCCTTGGGTGGCCTGGCGATCGAGCAAGGCCTGCGCGACCGCGCAAAGACGTGCCTGGTTGGGCGCCTGCCCGGCGACGAGTTGCTCCAGCCGGCCGCGCAGCTCGGCGGCCAGAAAGAGTGAGCGCCCATCATGCGGATGCGCGTGCGCATACGATGCGGCCCGTTGCGCGCGCTCTAGGCACGCAGCTGCCGACGCGGCTGGCAGCAGTCGCGCTACGCGCAGCTGGGTGGCGACGAAGCTCCATTGCACCCAGGGGTTGTAGGTGGTGCGCACCATGCGCTCATCGCCAGAGCCAGCCACGTTGTCCGTCCAACGATTGTCGGAGGCGTCGCCAAAGCAGCCGGGATGATTCTCAAACCACCAGTGCTGCTCGTAGGTCAACGCGGCGTTCGCGGGTGCGCGACCACCAGCGACATCTTCAAAGACCTGTCCCTCGGCGGAGACCATGCCGTGGAAGAAGCGATTGCCCCATGCGATCTCGTCGGTAAGCTGACTCGTGGGCACGCCGCCACGCTCCAGCGCAGGCGCGCACTGCTCCAGCATGGTGGCCAGCGCGTCCAGGTGGTGCTGGGTGAAGGCGAGCCATTTGCGAAAGTCGCCGGCATCGTGCCAGCCGCCGGTCACCGGCCACGCGGAGCCATCGCGATCCAGCACCCCGTCATCGGTGTGGCAGGCCGCATGCACGCCAAAGATCTCGCAACCGCAACGTTGTGCGTGCAGGAAGGTCAGGTAGCCCGCGAGCAGACGGTCGTAGACGCGCTCGCGAATCGCGAAGGGCGGGGTGATCTGCAGATCGGTCTCGATCTGGTAGCTGCCCGGCGTGGTGAAGTCGGAGAAGTCTGCCTGCCAGAGTGTTCCCCACCTCGTTTCGCGGCGCTGCAGCACCCCGGTGTAGAAGGCGGCGGCCGCAGCCGATGCGGTCAATTGCCCGGCAAGCAGGTTGTACGGCGAAGGGAAGCGCGCGGAGAAACCCGGGGTCGCGGGCCGCTCACGTTCCAGCCGAAGGCAGTTCTGACGCAGGTAAAACGGAATGCGATCCGCAAGCGTTTCGGCGCCTTCGGGGAGAAGCGTGAGCGTCTTGGGGCTATGCGGAAGGTAGCCGAGGTGGCAAAGGCTGAGCTGCATGGTCCATGATCATACGACCGTTGCCTCCAAAATCCGAATCCGCTGCGATGGTGTGCGCTGCGCGTCCTTCGCCTAGCGGGGGAGCACGGCGCGGCTCACCGAGTTCGGTCCCAGTTGCAGTGAGGTCTTGCGCGCAGCCTCTTTCACCAGTGCAGCGATGGTCATCTCCCGCTCGGGAGAGAACTCTGAAAGTGGCAGCGTGATGCTGATCGCCGCGGCAGGCAGCTCCTCCACGCCAGCGTAGACTCCGGCGGCCAGCACCCAATAGCGCGGCAGCAGCTCTTCCACGTTGCGCGCATAGCGGGCCCTGCGCACCAACTCCAGCTCCCCCTGCATACGTTCGGCGGAGGTGATGGTGCTGCTAGTGTAGCGCTCCGTGCTCTTGGCCATGATGCGTGTGACCTCGTCCGGCTGCATGCCCGCAAGAAAGATCTTGCCGGAGGCCGTTGCATTCATCGGTCGACGCAGGCCGACGTCGGCAAACGCATCCGGGGCACCCGCGTAGCCGACGGAGTGGATGAACAGCACGTAGTCCTGATCGAGCACGCCCAGCTGCACCGTGCCGGGTATCTGCAGCGCCAGCTCCTGCATGGGGAAGAACGCGGCACGATACAGCGGTGAGTGACGCAGGTAGCCGGAACCGATCCACAACGCGTGGCTGTTCAGCATGTAGCGCCGGGTAAAGGGCTCCTGCGTGATGAGATTGGCCTCAATCAGCGTGGTGCACAGGCGGTGGGCGGAGGCCTTCGGAACATCAAGTCGTGATACAAGCTCGCTGAACGAGAGTTCGAACGGCTCATCTGCGAGGATTTCCAGAACCTTAAGACAGCGAAGAGTGGAGCTCATCGCTGTGCTTGTCTTCTTCATATTTACAAATGTCTCACTTGCCTACTTGACAGCGCAATGGCGATTCAGTTACGTTGCTCCACAATACAAACATTTATTTCGCATTTCGGAACTGCATTGTTCGTAATGCTTTCGGGGCCTACTGGAACGCAATCGAAAAGGAAGACAAGGAGAGGGAACATGAGGTCATTTTTCGCAAGATACTGTCGGAAGCACGCCTACACTCTGACGCTATGTTTCTTGATGGCGATGGCGATGGCGAGTGTTCTTCTTAGCCAGGCGAGCGCGCAGGATGTGACGGCGACGATCAACGGCATCATTACTGACCAAACAGGCGCACTGGTGGTCAATGCAGACGTCGCGGTGAAGGATCTGGACCGCGGCACGGTGTGGCCTACGAAGACGAACGCGGCGGGCTACTTCAGCGTCGGTCATCTGCCGGTGGGTCGCTATGAGGTGCGGGTCACGGCGAAGGGCTTTGAGGCTGCGGTCGAGAACTCGATCCAGCTCCAGGCCAACCAGGTGCACTCGTCTAACCTGCATCTGGCCGTCGGCTCAGCCACGCAGGTGGTTGAGGTCACCTCCGCAGCTCCGCTGCTGCAGACGGAGACCACGGATGTGGGCACGACGATCGACGCAGCCACCAACGTGACCCTGCCGCTGGCAAGCCGTAACTACCTCCAGTTGGCGCTGACCACTCCGGGTGCCGTATCGCCGCAGATTGCGGGCTTCCAGAGCGGCCAGAACGCCGGACAGGTGGCGCGGCCGGAGATTAACGGCAACCGCTTTACGGCGAACAGCTACCTGCTGGACGGCATGGACAACAACGACGCCGGCAGCAACTATGTGGTGTACTCGCCTCAGCCGGACGCGATCGAAGAGTTTCGCGTAATCACGCAGAATGCGCCTGCAGACTTTGGCAGCTACATGGGCGGCATCATCAGCGCGACGATCAAAGAGGGAACCAACAAGTACCACGGTACGGTGTTTGAGTTCTTCCGCAACGACAAGCTGAATGCAAATGAGTGGATGAACAAGCTGAACCCTGCAAACGTTGTTCCGCGGACGAAGGTGCGCTGGAACGAGTATGGTGGAACGATCGGCGGACCGATCCTGAAGGACAAGCTCTTCTTCTTTGCGGATTACGAGGCAGAGCGGTTCGACTTTCCGAGCACCTCATCGCTGATCTCGGTGTTCACGGCGAAGGAGCGCTCTGGAAATGTGTCTGAGCTGGTGGCCGCAGGCAAGAACATCATTGATCCGAATACGGGCCAGCCATTCCCGAACAACCAGATTCCGGCAAGTGAGCTGAGCAAAGCCGCGCAGTCGATCCTCAGCTCCAGCCTGTATCCCACGCCGGCCAACGGTAACCTGCAGTCGAACGCCTACAACACCAAGGCGACGAAGACGGACGTAGACCAGGGTGATGGCCGGCTGGATTACGCCCTGTCGGAGAAGGACCATCTGATGGGCCGGTTCTCCTACCAGAAGCTGAACAATCCATCTCTGAACTCGGTTCCGTACCTGTACAACACGGCAGGTGTCGTGACCTCCTGGAACTTCGTAACGGGGTACACCCGCACGCTGACATCCAACCTGGTGAACGATGCGCGCCTGGGTGTGAACTACCTGCAGGACGGACAGGGGCATACGTCTGCAAACTTTGCTGGCAATGCGAGCTCGCTGTTCAACCTGCCTGGATTGACGACGAGCTTTCTGCCTGCCATGGGTTTCAATGGCGGCTATGTGAGCAATTTTGGAACGAAGGCGAACGTGACGGACAACTACGACACGTCGATTCAGTACTCGGATGCGCTGAGCTGGGTGCATGGCAAACACAACACGCGGTTTGGATTGCAAGGTTGGCGGGTACGCACGGCGGGCCTGTTTGGCGGCAGCAACGGCCAGGCCGGAACCTTCACCTTCAAGTCGACGTATTCGGGCAGCCCGGAGACGGACTTCCTGCTGGGCTTGCCGACGCAGATCGGCGTAGGTAACCCGGGCGGCGAGTGGGAGCAGAACAACAGCATCTACGCGGCGTTTGTGCAGGACGACTGGAAGCTGTCCCCGAAGCTGACCGTGAACCTGGGCCTGCGCTATGAGAACCACACGCCGTTTGTGGAGTCACACAATCGGCAAGTGAACTGGGATCCGCAGACCGGAAACTTTGAGCAGCCCGGTGTGAACGGTAACAGCAACGCGCTGTACAACTCGTACAACGGCATTGGCAACTGGCAGCCGCGCCTTGGTGTGGCGTACCAGGTCCTGCCGAAGACGACAATCCGCGCTGCGTTTGGAATGTCTTCGTTCATGGAAGGCACCGGCCTGGGCCTGCGCCTGGCGCAGAACCCGCCGCGGCCGATCTCTGCAAGTGCGAACTACAGCACCCTGTCCTACCCGACGACGACGCTCGACCAGGGCTTTACGCCGATCGCCATCCCGGCGGGATGCACGATCTCTGGCCTGCAGAGCGCGGCGCCGATCTGCTACAAGGGCGCGATCATCTTCTCGTGGGACAAGAAGGTCCAGCCGGCGAAGGCTGGCCAGTGGAGCCTGTTTGTGCAGCACGAGTTTTCGCGCTCTGCGACGTTCCAGATCGGATACGTGGGCCAGGCGACGCGGCATCTGACAGATGCTGAGTTGCTGACGCAGGGTGTTTGGGTT
This sequence comes from Acidobacteriota bacterium, assembly GCA_028872955.1. Classification (GTDB taxonomy): domain Bacteria; phylum Acidobacteriota; class Terriglobia; order Terriglobales; family Acidobacteriaceae; genus Edaphobacter. The sequence goes on along the minus strand of JAGWNX010000008.1, from coordinate 20,878 downwards.
TCACCCGGCGTTGTGAAGCCTTCTCCGTTCTTTGCCAACAACCAGGCGGTGCTGAACCAGGTCGCCTTCATCTTCGGTACGTTTGCCGAGGCGCACCAGAGCTACAACTCGCTGCAGACGCAGTTGGAGGGCCGCCTGAACCATGGCCTTTCGTACAACGTGAACTACTCGTGGTCGCGATGCATGACGAACTCCCAGGGCTTCTTCGGCGAGGGTTCGCAGTCGTCGGGTCCGGGCGCTTGGTGGCAGAACACCTATAACCCGAACGGTGAGACGGGAGCTTGCTACTACAACGTGAAGGGTGACTTTACCGGCTACGTGATCTACGAGCTTCCCTTCGGCCGCGGCAAGCAGTTCGGTAAGGACATGAACCGGGTTGCGGATGCGGTGGTGGGCGGCTGGAAGGTGAGCGCGATTCCGACCTTCCGTGGTGGCTTCCCGCTGACACTCAGCTCGAACGATGACCACTCTGGAACCAACTCGTTCCAGAATCGTCCGAACTGCGTGGCTCCGCCGCGTGTGCTGCACAAGCAGCCGATCGGCAATGGGTTCTTTGGCTACCGGTGGTTTGATCCGTCTTCTTACACAGAGCCCACGGCAGGGACGTTTGGTAACTGCAGTGTGAGCTCCGTCTATGGACCGGGCGAGCAGAAGATCGACGCCAGCGTGGCGAAGACGTTCAGCATTACGGACAGCCAGAATGTGGAGTTCCGTGCTGAGTTCGTCAACGCCTTCAACCACACCATCCTTGACGCCCCGAACAACGGTGGCCTGACTGTAACCGACCCAACGACCGGAGCGATCAATCCGAGCACCAGCACGATCGGCCAGGTCAATACGTCAGAGGGGGCGCGGCAGATCCAACTCGCGCTCAAGTACAACTTCTAACCCATGTGCGGCTGCGTAGTGCTCGCAGCCGCGCCTCTCCAAATGTTCTACTGACCAACCAAGGCTTGCCGTCTGCCACGTCGATGGGCGTGGCAGACGGCGCAAATGTGGCATAAGGTAGAGGGGAAACGGCACCCCGAAACACTTCCAACGGCTTGGCAGGCGGACATAAAGGGATGATGCTTAACCAAGATCTAGTCGCTTACCTCAAGCCCATCCAGAGCCGGCTGGGAACATCTGACCGTGTTGAGCTGGTGGACCTAACCGGCCAGGTGACCGACGTTGAAGCAGACCGCGTTCGACTGAAGATCCGACATAACCTTCCCAAGGGTATCTATCGCGTGCTCCTGCACACGCGCCCTCAAGCCTTTGATATGACGACGGCGAGCGTCGAGATGGTACGCGTTCCAGACGGAAAGCGCGTGCCTGTTGGGCCGTGGGATCTCGATCACATTCACAATGTGATGGCGCTGCCGATGGCGCGTGTCTTTGTGAATGGAAGACGTACCGGCGGACTGTGGTTTGCTATGCCCGGCCCCGAGCAGATCGCTGAGGGCCGCCTTATCGCTGACCTCGGCTTTGAAGCGGATGCAGACAGCACAGAGCTGCTGCTCGAACTCACCGAGCACGACCGCGAGCGCATGGGCTGGGACCGCATCGCGAGCATCGAGATCCGCGAGGACGACCGCAGGCGCGTCGCGTTGCAGCCGCTCCATCCAGCGGGGCCGCGGTTGTTTGCCACGGCGACGCAGTTCGCCGCGTGCGAGCAGCGATGGCGCGGCATGGCCGAGATGGACGCACTGAGTGCCTTGCTGCACGATGAGCCGCTGGTGATGCTCACCGACAACAGTCAGGGTACCCTCTCGCTGGCGATGATCTACTACGCAATCACCGGCGATGCGACCGTGGGCATTCGCGCGCTGGAGGGGGTGATGGAACTGGCGCAGGCCCTTACCTGGAGCGGGCGGCCGGACCCTCTGCTGATGGGAGGTGAGAACGATCGCGGCATCTCGCTGCGGCTCTTCCACGTTGCCCTCGCATGGGACTGCCTGCAACCCTTGCTGCAGGATTCGCACCGAATTGCGTTGCGGAATAAGGCAGAGGAATATCTGCAGAAGATGTACGACTTCACCGTGCTGCAGCGAGCGTACATGGGCTATCCCGCCATTGATCCGCATTCGCTCGGAAGCTGGAACGGCACGGCGATCGCGTGCATGGCTTTCTATGAGGAACTGGCAATCGCGCGACACGCGCTGCCGTTCTTCCACGGCCTGTTTATCGACAGCCTGCAGCTGTATCCGGCCAGCGGGAAGGCGGCCTGGGCGACGTACTTTCCGTTTCATCTGGTGCTTTATCTGGCCGCCGCAAGCAGCTTTGCCGGACCACTGCCGGAGGTTGCTGCCAGCGCTTTTCTGCAGAATCTTGGAGCGGCATTGCTCACCTGTTTTGAGGCCCCGAACAGCCAGGAGCTGCAACGGGGCACGCGCACACGCGAACACCGTTTTCTCACCGCGTTTCTGCATCGCTTCTGTCCTACGCCGGGTATCGAAGCCATCTATCGAACCTTCTACGCGCGAGAGCTGAGCCAGGCCGGGGATGTCTCACTGGGTATCTTCGATCTGCTCTACGCTCCGCCGCTCGTGGGGCCGGTCGCAGATCTGCCGCAGGAGCCGCTCTTTGCACGTGAGATCGGCGACGTGATCATGAGCTCGCAGCATCCGCCGCGCGTCTCCGTATCCATGTCCGCTGGAGCAAAAGCAGGGCAGCGCGCGAGCTTTACGCTCATGCCGCAGAACCGCGAGTTTGCTCCCTCGCTCGGGGCGGTTGAAGTAGCAGTGGACGGACGACCGGTGCTCTGCAACCTTAACATCAGCTCGTACGGCATCCAGAGCGCGCTCACAAACACCCTGTGTCTTGAAGACGGCGGTGGCGTCACAGATGGCCAGTACCTGAACGGAGCAGTGCGGCCAGAGCAGAACAGTGTGATTCGCCGCTACCTCTGCTCGGAGCGTTTCGTCTATGTGCATGTGGTGCTGACCCATGCGCTCCATCCTGCACTGCGAGTGGATGCGGCGGAGCGCATCTGCATCTTTGATCGACTGCATGGTGTGATCGTGATGGCCGACTCCTTTCGTGCTCAGCAAGCTCTGCAATTTGCCACGCACCTGCATTGCTCTGGCCGAGCGACCGACATGGGCGACCACACCGTTCGTTTGACCGGAGGCCAGGCGGAGTTAATCGCCGGAATCAAACGCGGCAGCAAAGGGCTGGACAACGACGAACATGGCGAGTTGTATGCGACTGTCCTGGGTGATGTGCAGCAGTCGCAGGTCGAACTGGCGGAGCCCACCTGGATTCCGGGCTACATCTATGGCCTGAACTATACGGGCAACGAAGCGCTGGCGGACGCGCGCTATCCGCGGTACACGCGCTGGCGGCTGGCGATGCGGCATCGGACCAGGGAGGCGGAGTTGCTCTTCGCACTTGCCCCATCCCCCGGGATGGTGCAACCTGCGGAGCGCGGGCTGCAGCTGCCCAGGGCGCATGTGTTCATGGGGCCCGGCAGGCATCGTTTCGCGGATCTTGTCTGCGAGGCCGAGTGCTTACTGTGGGATGAGGTCTCCGGGCAGGCGAGCGCGATGGGCGTGACGCACTTTGAACATGCGGGCAGCACGGCGACCTTTGCTGTGCCGGTTGATCTCGAGTACACGCCGGTGACGGGGCAGGGACGTGTCTTCACTTCCTCCCTCGTGCAACCCGCATTGCACGGGCTTGCGCTGGGCGCGTGGGATGCAACGACGAGTGCGCACTCGAATGCCCGGTACCATGCGGCATTACACCGCGCAGACAGAACACAGCAGATGGAGGTTCAGGATGGGAAGCGCTAGTGCGATGAAGGTGGCCGTGTTAGGCGGCGGGAACATGGGAGTGAACGTGATTGAGCATCTGCGCGACAGTCCGCTTGTGCGCGAGATCACGGTCTTCGATCCGGACAGCGCGAAGCTTGCCAAACTGCAGCATTCGCACGGCGTGAGCACGGAGCACGAGCTGGAACGCCTGCTGGACGACGTGACGATCCCACTGGTCTTCATCACAGCTTCGAACGATGCACACAAGTCGTTGGCGGTGCGTGCGCTTGAGGCCGGCAAAGCCGTGATGTGTGAGAAGCCCATGGCAACCAACCTTGCCGACGCAGAAGAGATGGTCGCCGTTGCGGAGAAGACAAATGGGTTCCTGCAGGTAGGCTTTGAGCTTCGTTACTCGCACCTGTATACGCGCGTGAAGCAGTGGGTGGATGCCGGACTGGTAGGTCGCGTGAGGAATACGCAGTGCACCTATTGCACCAGCGCGTGGGGAAGGCACAACGTATGGCGCGCCGCAGCGGGCACCAGCGGAGGCATGTTTGGTGAGAAGCTGAGCCACTATGTCGACCTGGTGCGCTGGTGGGTGCAGGATGAGGTGGAAGAGGTCTACGCTGTGGCTGCGCCCAACGTGATCTCTTACTATGAGGTGCACGACAACTATCACTGCACCTATCGGTTCAAAAGCGGAGCCGTGAGCCAGCTGACCTTCATGATGGCGCCGGCGGCGACCTTCCAGGGTGACCCGCTGCAGAACGCCGTCTCGCAGCAGGCGGGAGATGGCCATGCCTTGCGCTATATGCTCTACGGCGACCGCGGTGCAGCGGAGACAGACGTCTTTCTGCGCACGCTGAAGCGCTGGGAGTTTGGCGAGGATGCATGGGGGCAGACCAGCAAGTGGGTGGAGAACCATACCTGGAACCCGGATGAAGACTTTGCATGGTTCCACAACACGCATGACCAGGCGCTCGATATCGTGCGTCGTGTCGCCATGGGCGAGCCGCCGATGACTGCGCCACGCGACGCGCTTGAGACGACACGTCTTTGCTTTGCGGCGGAGCTCTCCAGCAAAGAGGGTCGCCCTGTGCGACTGGCGGAGCTGGGGGCTGGAGTGACGCCATGAGCGAGCACCTGGAGGATGCCGCGTCCGACAACGCTGCCAGCAGCGAGGTGCCGCAGGACACTGCGCTGCAACGCTTCTTTGCCGACCGCAGGCTGATGTGGCGCAACGTTACCTGGATCACCTTTGGCCACTTCGGCATGGCGCTCTCGATGACCATCGTGGAGCCGCTGATGAACCTGCGACTCAAAGCGATCGGCGTCAGCGACTCGAGTGTTGGGCTGATGACCTCTGCGAATCTCTGGGTCGTCAGCTTTCTGGTCATGTACTACTCGTGGAAGAGCGATCACTGTACGAGCCGGTTGGGGCGGCGCACGCCATATGTCCTTGCCTCGCTGCCGTTTCTCACCATTGCACTGGTGATGTTTCCGTTCTTCAGCACGAAGTGGATCGTCATCAGCCTGATGGCCGTGTATCTCTTCTTCAATGACGTGAAGGCCTCGACGTACCCGCTGCTTGCGATCGACTGCGTCTCAAAGGACCTTCTGGCGCGCACCTCAGGTCTGGTGGCCATTATCACGAGCCTGGCGGGCTTTCTATCCTCGCGTGTGGGTGCGCGCATGGCAGACACACACCCGGGCCGCGTCTTCGTACTGGCTGCGCTGGCGAATATGGTTGCAACACTGCTGGCGACATGGCGCATTAAGGAGCCGCCTATCTTCCATCCGACCACAGAGCGCTTCAGCCTCATGGCGCCGATTCGTGTAGCGGCGAAGGATCGGCGGATCCTGGTGTTGATGATTGCAGTGGCTCTGCTGAATGCCTTCCCGATGGTCTTCAAGACGTGGGTATGGTTCTATGCCAAGGCAAAGCTCGGCCTCACGATCGGCGAGACCGGCGCGGCGATGTCCTGGGGGCTGCTGCTGCAGATTGGCGTCTCCTATCCGGCCGGCTGGCTGATCGATTGTTTCGGGAGCTACATTGCGCTGCTGCTTGGATGGGTGCTCATGCTGGGCCTGGCGGTGTTCTCGGTTGGCGTGCGAAGTGCCTCTGGGCTCATCCTGCTGACCGTGCTGTACTCGTTGGTGATGGCGTTGAAGGTCGCTGGCGACGCGATTCTATGGAGGACGATGGACAAGGCCGATACGGGCTCCTACACCTCGACGGTAGCGTTGGTGCGGAACTTCTGCACGGGCACGGTGATCGCGATCTCGGGCTTTCTCATCAAGTGGACTGGCAGCTATATCGTTGCGTTCTGGTTTGGGTTCATCCTCAGCTCCATCGCGCTGGTGGTGTTTTTTGTTTACCGACACCTGATGCGAGCGGGCAGTGATCGCACCGAGGTGTCTGCCGTAAACGAGGACGCGGGGCCGCAGGAACTCTCTGCCAAGGCTACGCCTGCCTGATGCATCAGAAGGGAGATTGAGGATGCAGGTGCATGTATTGGCGACAGCAGAGGCGATGGGGGCAGCGGCAGCCGAGGCGATCGCAGCCGCGTTGCGGCAAAAGCTGCAGCAGCAACCGACGGTGCGCATGATCTTTGCCGCCGCACCTAGCCAGAGCACCATGCTGGCGGCGCTGCGTGTGCAGCCCGGCCTGGAGTGGTCACGCGTAGAGGCCTTCCATATGGACGAGTATCTTGGGCTGCCTAAGGACGCTCCGCAACGCTTCGCGAGCTGGTTGGCGGATGCGTTCTTTCGCCATGTGCCAATCGGCGCCATGCACCGCATCGAGCCACATGGCGATGGACTCGCTGAGTGTACGCGCTACGCTGCGCTGTTGCGTGCAGCGCCCATCGACTTCGTGCTGCTGGGCGTCGGCACCAACGGCCATCTGGCATTCAATGATCCGCCAGCCGACCTTGCGGATCCAGCGTTGGTGAAGGTGGTCCAGCTGGACCAGATGTGCCGCGAGCAGCAGGTGTTTGACGGCTGCTTTCCAACTCTGGACGAGGTGCCGAAGGCCGCCATCACGCTGACGGTTCCTGCACTGCTCTCTGCCGCGGAGATCTTCGGCTGCATCCCCGGAGCGCACAAGCGCGCGGCCGTGCGTGCCATGCTGGAGGATCCTATCAGCGGTGCCTGTCCCGCCACGGCCCTGCGAACGCATCCTCGCTGCACCGTCTATCTCGATGCGGCATCGAGCCCTCGAGGCGGGCAGTGAGCACAGCACAGATCATCGATGGCATGGACCCGCGCAGCGGGCGCAGCCTGCGCGTTACCGTAGTGGGCGAGCGGATCGCGCAGATTGAGGAGCGTGCGGAGATCTGCGAGTTTCTGCTTGCACCAGGGCTAATTGACCTGCAGGTGAATGGCAGTGGCGGGTTGGATCTCAACGCAGAGGATGTGAGTGCCGAGATCGTAATGGCACTGACCGAGCGCATGTTGCAGCAGGGCGTCACCAGCTTTGTGCCCACGCTGATTAGCGCACGGGAGGACAAGATTTGTCATGGCCTCGACGTGATTGCGCAGGCCAGGCGCCTGTCTCCGCGCGCTGCGGCGTGCATCCCGTATGTGCATGTCGAGGGGCCGCACCTGTCTCCACGCGATGGGTATCGCGGCGCGCATGACGCTGCGTTCATTCGGCCGCCGTCCATCGCCGAGTTCGATCGCTGGTGCCCTGCGGCTGATTGCTTGGTGGGCATGGTGACGCTGTCACCACATGACGCGCAGGCACCAGCCTACATTGCACACCTGGTACAGCACGGTGTGCGCGTTGCGCTTGGTCACACGGATGCGAGCGCGGAGCAGATCCACCGCGCGGTCGAGGCTGGGGCGCGGCTTTCGACGCACCTGGGCAATGGCCTGGCGGCGGAGCTGCCGCGGCACCGGAACCCTTTGTGGGCGCAGCTTGCGGACGATCGCCTGACCGCGACTGTGATCGCGGACGGCCACCATCTGCCCGCCGAGTTTCTGCAGGTGGTGGTGCGGAGCAAGGGAGTCGGCAATGTCGTGCTCATCTCCGACTCCGTCGCGCTGGCGGGCATGGCGCCGGGCGACTACGTGACGCCGGTGGGCGGCCTGGTTACTCTACACGCCGATGGTCGTCTGTGTGTGGCGGGCACGGAGCTTCTGGCGGGTTCCACGGCAAGCCTGTCGCAATGTGTCGCCGACATGATGCGACTGACTGGCCTGTCGCTGGCCGAGGTGCTGCCGATGGCGACCTCGCAGCCAGGACGATTTGTGTACGGGCGCGGCGCGATGCGCGTGGGCGCGAGGGCAGATCTGCTGCGCTTCCGTTGGAAGGCGGGCATGGAGATCGACGCAGTATGGCTGCGCGGTGAGAGGGTATATGCGCGAGCCGGCGAGTAGACAGTCAACGCGAGGCAGGCTCATCGGCGCGGTCGATATCGGTGGATCGAAGATCGCCGTCGGCCTGGTACGAGAAGACGGCCAACTGCTGGGCCGGCGAACATGTGCCACGCTGCCGGAGCGCGGCTTCGACGATACGATGCAACGGATTATCCAGATGCTGGAGGAGCTGGGCGCGGATATAGGTGAAGTGGACGGTATCGGTGTGGGTTGCCCTGGACCACTCGACCCGGTCTCTGGCACGGTGCTGGAGGTGGGCACGCTGCCCGGGTGGAGTGGCGCCAATCTGATCGCTCCGCTGCAGGCGCACTTTGGCGTGGATGTCGTGGTGGAGAACGATGCGGATGCCGCCACGCTGGGCGAGTATGTATGGGGAAGCGGCGCAGGTTGCTCCCGCTTTCTCTACGTCACCATCAGCACCGGCATCGGTGGCGGAGCCGTCTTCGATGGCCGCCTCTATCGAGGAGCACACGGAGCTCATCCCGAGTTTGGACATCATGTGATCGATCCGCGCGGGCCCCTCTGTTACTGCGGCGCGCATGGTTGCTGGGAGAGCCTGGTGAGTGGCACGGCCATGGCTGCATGGTTGCAGCAGCAATATCCTGCGCTTGGTGCGCTCTCTGCCCAGCAGATCTGCGATCGAGCAGCGCAGGGCGATCCCGTGGCGTTATCTGCCATGCAGCGTCAGGGGTACTACGTCGGTGTCGGGCTTGCGAATCTGATCACGCTCTTTGCTCCGGAGTTGATCGCGCTGGGCGGTGGCGTCATGTGGAGCGGCGAGCTCTTCCTGGAAGAAGCGCGTCGAGTGATCACCGCAATCTGCACCCAGGTGCCCGCTGCCAGAACAAGGATTGTCCATGCACTGGCCGGGTCAGACGTGGGCTTGCTCGGTGCGGCCCAGTGCTGGTTGCAGCGATTCGGTTGAGGCCGAGGGTGAGCATGGCGCGACGGTTTGAAAGAGGAGAGAAGAGATGAGTGCAGAACAAATGAAGCGAAGGATTGCGGCGCAGGCCACCTCACTGCAGCGGGTGTTGTCGCATCACGTCTCCGCAGGTAACGAGGCGATGCAACAGGCTGCTGCCCTGATGCGGCGAAGCCGACAGATCGTGATTACGGGCATGGGTGCGTCTTACTACGCAGCGCTGCCGCTTGAATCGCATCTGTGCGGTCTAGGCATGAATGTCATTGCGGTTGAGGCAGGCGAATACCTCCACTTCAGGCCCCATGCGTACCCGGATGCGGTAGTGGTCGTTGTCTCTCGCTCGGGTGAGTCCATCGAGATTGTGAAGCTGCTGGCTGCGCTGCGTGGGCGGCAGCCGGTGATCGGTATCACGAACCGGCCGGAGAGCCGCTTAGCGCAATCGGCCGATATTGCGATCGACATTCACAGCCTCGACGACGACATCGTCGCGCTGCAGACCTACACGGGAACCCTGCTGGCACTGGCGTTGCTGGGCCGGGCTGTCGAGCAGGAAGGCGCGTTGGCACTGCGTGAGGCCGAGTCTCTGCTGCCGGAGGTGCAGCGACTGGTCGACGCGAGCCTTGCATCGATCTCCACCTGGGATCCGTTTCTAAGCCCGGGCCACGCGCTCTATCTGTTGGCACGCGGCGGCTCGTTTGCCTCTGCGCTGGAGGGCGCACTGTTGTTCCATGAGGTGGCTAAGGCGCCCGCTGTGGCGATGCCGACGGCGTCCTTCCGCCACGGACCAGTGGAGGTGGTCAACGACCACTTCCGCGCGATCCTCTTCGCACCAGATACGCCGACGCAGCCACTCAACCTGGCGCTTGCGCAGGATCTGGTGCGATTCGGTGGCGAGGTTCGTGTGATCGGTCCGCGCATCCACATGCCTGCCGGGCTTGCTCACCTTGAGACGCCGCGCGTGCCGGCGCTGTATGCGCCCATGCTCGAGATTCTTCCTGTGCAGGTGGCGGCTCTTCGACTGGCTGAGATGCGCGGCATCGTGCCGGGTAGCTTTCGCTTTGCGCCACCCGTCGCAACGGACGAGGCCAGCTTCACAACGCCACTTTCCCAATAGCCGTGCGTTCTGTGCGGAGGAGCGCACTCTCGTGCCTATGCCTGCCATCGCGCCTTCGACACCGTTGGCTCTGGGCGCGGCTAATCGGGGAGCGCGCGAGGGGGTACTCTCAGGGTTTGAAGCGATTGGACTGGGGCGGTACGACCGGGACCATACCCAGATAGAGCAACTGGCTCTGAGTTCACTCCCATTGCAAAGGACAGCGCAACAAGAAGGAAGCAGAGAGCTCGCCCTTTCGGGAACACGCCCGATCGAGGTTGGGAGGTGAGAAGCATGCAAGCTTCCCACCTCCCAAGGCCAGCGACCAGCTCATGGGAGCGGCGTTACTCCGGCAGCGCGAGTTGCCCCTCGATCCGGAACCTGCCTGTGACGACTGGGGCGACAGTGTTCGGCTGCCCTCCACCAATGCTGATGGTGTACTCTCCGGGGGCGATGATTGGATCTCCCGCCTCGGTCACCATGCCCAGGTCGCGGTCCTTCAAGTCGAAGTGGACCTGCTGGCTCTCACCGGGTGCCAGATGCACCCTGCGGAAGCCGCGCAGCGCGATGCGTGGCGCACCCTTGACGGCAGGGAACTGAAGGTACAGTTGCACCACTTCGTCGCCGGCAACCTTGCCTGTGTTGGTCACGGAAGCCTCCACCGTGACAGGTTGACCCGCTGGCACAGGCTGGGATGGCACGGTGAGGCCGCCGTAATTGAAGCTCGTGTAGCTCATGCCATAGCCGAACGGATACAGCGGCTTGGCGTCGGAGTAGCGGTAGGTCCTGTTCGCCATTCCGTAGTCTTCAAAGTGAGGCAGCTGGTCGACGCCCGTGTAGAACGTGACGGGCAGCCGCCCTGCAGGATTGTTCTTGCCGCTCAGTGTCTCGGCAACCGCCGCGCCACCTTCTTCGCCCGGATACCAGGCTTCGACGACGGCGTTCGCATGCTTGTTGATCCAGTTGACGGAGAGGGCACTGCCGTTCATCAGCACCACGGCCAGCGGTTTGCCGGTTGCTGCCACCGCTTCTACCAACTCCTCCTCCGGCTGGGGAAGATCAAGGCTGGTGCGATCTCCGCCCAGGAAGCCAGGCTCGCTGACCGGCATCTCTTCGCCCTCCAGTTGACTGGTGATTCCTACCACCGCGATGACGGCATCAGCAGTCTTCGCCGCGGCAACTGCGGCCGGCGAAGGCCCGTTAACCACCTTGGCCCAGATCAACTCTGCCTGGCGCTTGTTGTTGTTGCTGCCGTAGCTAATGTTCAGTGCAACCTTGCTGCCCTTTTCCAGGTGGATGCGCCCCACGCCTGCCGACGCAGCGCTGCCTCCACCAAAGGCCGTGGCGATCTGCTTCCCGTCGACGGTCAGGCGGGCAAAGCCCTGGCAACGGATGCCGAGCAGGAAGTCTCCAGACTCTGACGGTGTAAGGAAGCCTGACCACTGCACGCCGAAGGTCTTGCGCTGGGCTACCTCGGCGGGCAGCGTGTTGTCCGCGAGCTTCACGTTGCTCTCAATGCGCGTGGCAAGCGGCGTGGCGCTGTTGCCAGGATTCGGCCTGCCGCGATTCATGCCTTCGTTGTACTCCGCCTTTAGCCCGGGCTTTCCATCCGGCGTCGTAAGCAGGGCGTCGGGCACCGGGTCTCCATCGGTACGCAGGAACTGCGTGCCAGGGACGAACGTGATGGTCGCGCCGGGAAATTCGGCGTGCAAACCCTCGAGGACTGAGACGATATGCGTGGGTTGCCCCGCGTAGTTGCCAATCAGCGGACGGGTCTGGTCAGCCAGCGGTCCTACGACGACGAGCTTCTTGATGCCCGGTTTGAGCGGCAGCAGTCCATCGTTCTTGAGCAGCACCATCGACTCCTCAGCAAGCTGACGCGCATGCGCGCGGTGCTCGGCGCTATCCAGCTCCTTCTCGTCGATGCGTGTGTAGGGCACCATCTCCGGCGGGTCAAACATGCCAAGCCGGATGCGTGCCGTGAACAGGCGAATGAGTGCAGTGTTCAGCGCGCTCTCAGGCAGATATCCCTGTTGCACTGCATCGATGTACGCCTTCTCGACGGGTTCACCAAACCTCTGCGTAAAGGTGACGCACTCGTTATCCATGCCGCGCAGCACAGAGATGGCTGCACCCTGAGCCTGCGAAGCGCGGTAGCGATGATTGGCTGCGACATCGCGAACGGCGTCGCAGTCTGAGACGACGTACCCCTGGAAGCCCCACTTGCCGCGCAACTGATCCTGCAGCAGGTACTGATTGGCGCATGCGGGCTCGCCGTTGATGGCGTTGTAGGCGCACATCACGGAGCCTGCTTTACCCTCCACGATCGCGGCGCGAAAGGCAGGCTCGTAGGTGTCCACCTCATCGTGCTTGCTCACGTCCACATCGGCAAAGTGGCGGGTGGGCTCAGGGCCGCTATGCACGGCGAAGTGTTTGGGCGTGGCGATGCCCAGGTAGTACTTGGGATTATCGCCCTGCAGGCCCGTCACATAGGCGACGCCCATGCGCCCGGTCAGGAAAGGGTCTTCGCCGTAGGTCTCCTGGCCGCGGCCCCAGCGCGGATCGCGGAAGATGTTCAGGTTGGGCGACCAGAAGTCGAGGCCACCCATAATGCCGGTATGTCCCTCGCGCAGGTTCTGCACGTGCTTGATGCGGCCCTCGATGCCGATCTGTGCCGCCATCGTGTGAATGCCGGGGGCATCGAAGGTCGCCGCCAGACCGATGGGCTCCGGGTACTCGGTAACGCCTTCGTTGATCACACCATGCAGCGCCTCGCTCCACCACTGGTATGCAGGCACGTTCAGCCGCGGCACGGCAGCGGAGTTGTTCTGCATCTCAGATGCCTTCTCGGCAAGGGTCATGCGGCCTACCAGGTCTGCGGCCCGTTGTTCCGGCGTCAGATTCGTGTTCAGGTAGCCCGGCTTGGCCGCATCCTGCGCGTTCGCAGCCGGTGCGGACAGGCCCAGGTGCAGTGCAGTTGCGGCAAGTACGATCCTCAGCGTTCGTTGTAACGTGACTCTCTTCATCGGTCCCTCAAGGCATGGTTTGGCTAGCCGTACGGCTGGGCTGGCTCTGGCAAATCGAGCGGATGCTACTTGATCGGACCATCGATAGTAAAGCGTTTTAATAGGGTCCCCGCGCAGCGTTTGCCGTTTGCGCGCGTGGTCTGTGTGAAGTGCTGAGCGGCCTGCTGAAGTCATTGGCGGCGTTTGCCCTGTTGGCTGCGCTCAAGTCCGTGGGCGAGGCGTCGCCCCTTGTGCTTCTCGCGGCACTTCCTCCCGAGGTGCTGACTGTGCCGGTGCCTCCTCTGCTGCATCAGGCGGTTACGCGCCTGCAGTGGGTCGGCGTAGTTGCTGCTGTAGTGCTGCTTGCGGAGTGCGTTGGGCGCACCATGGGCAGCCTGCAACCTGGCCAGGGCAGACGGGAGGCGAATATTTCGGGACGCGAAGGATTGCCAGAGATGGCCCGGATGCGGTACTTCTGTGTGGCACCGAGAGAGAGCGACTGCGCGGTGCTGGAGCGTATCGATGCATCCTGCAAGTTGGTTTGGCCGTGTGGTAACAACCGGTGCGCTTTGCCTGGCAATCGCGCAGTGCCAGGCAGCACCCGCGCCGGTGCAGCGCTTTGCCGGAGACGGCGAAGGCGCGTTCAAGACCGGGGTCTACCGCGACCTGTTCGCGGAGCAGGGCCACGCACCCGCCGCGACCAATGCCAAGATCGCTCGCGCCTATCAGCAGCTCTTCCACGGCGATGCGCTGGCCGAGCGCGTGTACTTTGAAGCCGGAGCGAACGCCAATGGCCCGCTGGCCTACATCACCGACTGGGCCAACAATGACGCGCGTACCGAGGGCATGAGCTACGGCATGATGATTGCTGTGCAGCTAGGCCACAAGCGCGAGTTTGACGCGCTTTGGAACTGGTCGAACACCTACATGCTGATCACGGATCCGAAGAATCCGAACGTGGGATACTTCGCCTGGTCTATGAACACCGATGGCACGCCACGCTCAACCGGGCCAGCCCCCGATGGCGAGGAGTACTACGCGATGGCGCTGCTGTTTGCGGCGCACCGCTGGGGTAACGGCCAGGGCATCTACAACTACCAGGCAGAGGCCGAGCGCATCCTGCGCGGGATGCGGCATCACCCGGTGATGACCGGCATGCCGCCCTTCCGCATTCATCCTGAGGACGAGCCCTTCACCCCGGTTGGCAAGAGCTTTACCAGCCCGAACACAACCGAGCGCCTGCAGGCGCAGACCAATCTTGCCATCGAGCGCCGGGGCGCGGGGCAGGCCGATCCCACGCCACGTCCGCGTCCGTGGGGCGGGCCACCTAAGGAGCAGACTGCCGGTCCGATGGTGGACGAAGCCCATGCGATGATTCGGTTTGTGCCCGACGTTGGCCCGGGCAGCACCGATGCCTCCTACCACCTGCCCGCGTTCTACGAGTTGTTTGCGCGCTGGGGCCCAGCGGAGGACCGTGCGTACTGGCAGCGGGCTGCGGATGTAAGCCGCGACCTGTTCGTGAGAGTCACGGGGCCACAGACCGGTCTCTCGCCGGATCGCAGCAACTTTGACCTGACTCCGGTGACCGGCTGGGACGGGCAGATTGTGCAGTTCTCCTACGACTCCTGGCGCACGGCCAGCAACTGGTCTGTCGATTACAGCTGGTGGCACAAGGATGCGCGGGAGCGTGTGCTGAGTGATCGCATCCAGAGCTTCCTGGTGCGGCAGGGCATCAGCACCTTCGCAGACCGGTACACGCTGGATGGTAAGCCACAATCAACGCGTCACTCGACCGGCATGGTGGCGGCTACCACGGTCGCCGGGTTGGCCGCACATCGCGGTGCAGCGGAGCAGGCCTTTGTCGAGGAGCTGTGGCGCACGCCCGTGCCGGTTGGCGATCAGCGCTACTTTGACGGCATGCTCTATCTGATGAGCATGCTGCATTGCAGCGGTCAGTTTCGCATCTGGATGCCGCAGCCCTGAGGTGCGACGCGCTGCTTTGGGGGGTTGAGAGGGAGAGCAGGGGAGTTCGCCGGACGTGAGCGACGTAACGGATCTGATGGTTTCAAAGGGTAGGCAGCGGAGCCGTGCGCAGGGCATCCAGCGCGTGGACCTGGCCTATGCGCAGCTTGGCTCCAGCGAGGTAGCACGCGACATCAATCGCGATCTGGTGTTGCAACTGATTCGCACGCGCCAGCCGGTCTCGCGTGCCGACCTGTCGCGTTACTCGGGCCTGCAGCCCAGCACTATCTCGTCGATTGTGGAGCAGTTGTTGCGCGAACGCTGGATTTCAGAGGGGCCAGTCGCGCAGCGACCACGCGGTCGACGTCCTACGCTGCTCTCGCTGAACCAGGCGATTGTGATGCTTGCGGTGGATGTGCAGCCAAGGCAGGCGACGCTGGCGGTGGTCGACGTGAACGGCCACGCACTGAGCCGCGAGACGGTAGCGCTGGTGCGCGATCCGCATCGTGGCGTGGAGGCGCTGGGCACAGCCATGCTGCGGCTGATGCAGCAGCACCCGGATCGCGTCTTTGAGGGCGCAGGCCTCAGCATGCCCGGGCGGGTTGATCCTGCAACGCAGCGACTGGTGTTTGCGCCGAACCTGCCCTGGTGTGGCGCAGATGTGCGCAGCCTGCTGCAGCAGCGGCTGAAGTTGAAGGTCGAGATGGAGAATGCAGCCAACGCCTGTCTGCTCTCGGAGCTGTGGTTTGGCCGCATGGATGGCGTGCGCCACGCCGTGCTGATCACCATTGCCGAGGGGGTGGGGGCGGCCATTCTGGTGGGTGGGCAACTGGTCAGCGGCGCGCACGGAATGGCCGGTGAGTTCGGCCACATCGCCATCGACAGGAATGGCCCGCCGTGCGGGTGCGGCCGACGCGGCTGTTGGGAGGTCTTTGCCTCATCGCGGGCCGCGCTGCAGGAGTACGCACGGCTCTCCGGGCGGCCGGTGCCGACTGCCATTGCGGAGCTGCTGGAGCTGGTGCGCAACGGGGACTCCCACGCCCGGGCCGCGCTGGTGCGACAGGCGCGCTACCTGGGCATGGGGCTGCACAACATCACGGCGACGCTGGCGCCGGAGGTGATTTTGCTGACGGGTGGGCTTACCGCGATGTGGGACACCCTTGTCCCCTACATCGCGGAGGAATTAGCCAAGCACACGCTGGCTGGGGAGCCGCCTGTGCTGCGCCCCACCAGCGACCTGGAGATGGCGCGGCTGAAGGGTGCCGCGGCGCTGGTGCTGCAGCGCCACACTGGCGCGCAGGGCGAGGCAGCGGCGCGCACACGCTAGGGCCGCGCCTTAGGCGATGACGATGGACGCGACCTCGTACTGCTGCAGGCCGGGCACGGTGAACTGCAGCAACTGATCCTGCTGATGGAACGTGACCTCCGTCTCCGCACGAAGCAGTTTGACGGCGGTGGCGCGTACGCCCGCAGGCAGGCGCATGGCAATCTGCTGTGCGCCGAGCGGATAAGTCGCCTGCATCCAGCCATGGAAGGCGTTGGGGTTGGTGTAGTTCAGCATGTGCAGGCTGTAGCCGAGTTCGGTCTCCCAGGCAAAGAACTCGAGCAGACCGTCGCCCTGCACGCTGACGAATGCTTCGTCCTCCGTGAGCCAGCGCAGGGTGTTGTGGTACAGGCGTTGCAGGTCCCCGTGGCCGGTGAGCCAGTAGGTGCGTTCGATGTCGCCGGCGAAGTAGGCGCAGCGCGCGCGGCCATGGTCCTGCAGAGCGAGGGCTGGCTGGTTGGTATGCGCGGTGGCTGGGTCGGGGTAGGCAAGCTCGGGCGGGTACTGCACGAAGCCCGGCACGATGGTGAGCACGGGCTCTGCAATGGGACGCAACGGTATGCGGTTTTGCGCGCCGGGTAGCCAGTGGGTATCGCGGAAGCCCTGAAGGACGGGGTGCTGACGCTCAATGCGCGCGTAGCAGGCGTTGCCGTTGGTGCCAATGGCATCGCCCGCGACTGCGGTGCCGAAGAGATCAGCGAGCGGTGAGTCAGCGCGGCGCTGAAGATCGCCGTCGTAGAGGCCAGTCTCAAAGCTGGCAAGCAGCGACCCGCCTGCGGCCACGTAGTCGCGCAGCTGCTGGCACTGCTGGCTGGTAAGCAGTGCGATGTTGGCGAGGATGAGCACACGGTAGCTGCGCAACTGGTCGAGGTCGAGGCGGTCTTCGTGCACGAAGTCAAAGGCGAAGCGGCCGGTGAGCAGCAGCTCGTAGAGGCCGTGGACGGTCTCGCGCATATAGCTGTTGCCGGTGGCGGTCGCCGGGCCTTTGTAGAGCACCTGCGTGCTCTGGCCGATGACGACGCCGACGTTGGCCAGCGTGCGCCGGTTGTGCAGGTGGGCATCGTGCCGCTGCGTCCAGCGAAAGAACTCCTCGCCGACGCTCATCCAGCGATGGTCCTCGCCAAGGCCGCTCTCCGCTCCGATGAAGTGGTCGTACGGTACAAGCCCGGCGGCAAGGGTCTCGCTCATCCAGAGCAACGACTCGGCGGGGTTCTTGGATGCGTTGCGCCAGCGCACCAGGCCGGTGGAGTATGCCGCGTTGATGTTGGTGGCGAAACTGCCGTTGCGGATGGCGTTGCAGACGCGTCCCTGCAGCGTTGCACCCCACGCGGCGGGGTCGTCGTTGGTGCGGCCCTGGTTGTCGCCCTGGAACCATGCGGCGACCTTGCCCAGCCGCGCGAGGTTGGGCCCGGCGTGTACGTTGCCGCCGAGGTTGGCAAAGTAGAAGCCGTCAGGCTTGCGCTCGCGGGCGATGGCGTCGTAGCGCGACCAGAGGTCGAAGAAGCGCTCGTTGAAGGCGTGCCAGTAGGCAGGCGTGCCGCTTGGCGGCAGCTTGCTGCACACGCTGCAGTAGCACTCCGGCATGCTGCCCAGCGGAGGCCAGCCGTTGGTGTAGAAGCAGTCCGGCTGGTAGAGATCGTTGACCTCGCGCATAATCGCGGGCACGTAATCGTCCATGTAGGTGGAGAACATGCAGGTGCGGAAGAGGCGCGGGTCTTCGCCGTTGTGCTCCACGCTGCCGTCGCGGTTGCGCATGGCCCACTCCGGATGCGCGGTGAGCGCGTCGGGCCAGTTGAGGTCGGGGCTCATGCGGGCGACGATGCGCATGCCACGTTTGCGTGCGGCCTCAGCGCACTTGCCAAAGAAGTCCTGCCCGTTGAGGAAACGGCCATGCCGATGGAACGGCACTTTGGAGGGGTAGTACGCAAGGATGCCGGTGACGCTGATGAAGACCACGTCGGCACCCGCCTGATGCCAGAAGTCAGCCCACGCCTCCACGTCCATTACGGCAGGGTCGTGCTCCGTCATGTTGGTCTGGCCGACGCGGCGCACGCGCGCCTGCCAGGGCTGGCCTGCGGTTTGTGAGGTAGGCTGACGCTGGGGCAGCTCGGCCAGCAGTGGCAGTGAGGCGCTGGTGGCGGCGGGTTCTGCCGACAGCGGCGCAGCCATTGCAGGCAGTGTGGCGAAGGGGAGCGATGCGGCGGTGCTCTTGAGAAAGCTGCGGCGGTTGATCATTGGTGCTCCTGCTTAGGTGCGGGCTACTGATTCACTCCGCTGGCCAGGAACCCGCCGTCGACGGTGATGACCTCGCCGGTGGTGAAGGCAGAGTCTGGCGCAGCGAGGTAGATCGCTGCGCCGACCAGTTCGTCGGCCTTGCCGAAGCGGTGCATTGGCGTGCGCTGCAGCAGCTCCTGCCCGCGTGGCGTGGCCAGCAGAGCCTTGTTCAGCTCCGTCGGAATGATGCCCGGCGCGATGGCGTTGACGGTCACACCCTGCGGTGCCCACTCCACGGCCAGAGAGCGAGTGAGCGCGGCCACGGCGGCCTTGCTGGCTCCGTACGCCGCCACCTGATGAAAGGCCACATAGGTGGAGAGGGAAGCGATGTTGACGATGCGTCCGTAACCGCGCTGCAGCATGGGCGCGCCAAAGATCTGGCAACCGCGCAGCGTGCCGGTCAGATTCACCTGCAGGATGCTGTTCCACTCCTCTTCGGTGACGGTCAGGGTCGGCGACTTGCGCGTGATGCCTGCCGAGTTGACGAGGATATCGACCTTGCCAAAGGCCGCCAGCACCTGCTGGCAGAGCGACTCCAGCGAGCTTCGATCCAGCACGTCCGACGGCACGCGCAAGGTCCGCCCTCCCAGTGCCTCAATGGCTGCGGCGGTCTCTTCCACCGGCAGCTGGGAGCGTGAGCTGGCGACGACATCGGCACCGGCCTGGGCCAGGCCCAGGGCAATGGCGCGGCCAATGCCGGAGGTTCCGCCGATGACGACTGCGGTTTGGCCCTCAAGAGAGAAGTAGCTCATGCGAATCCTTATGCTGGTGCGAGTGGGTTTGGGTTACCAGTCCGTCAGCGTCCCGTCGAGCTTGCGCGCGATGGGCAGGTAGGCGCGCTGGTAGGGATATTGAGCGGCGAGTGCTTCGTCGATCTCCACCCCCAGGCCCGGCGCCTCACCCGGATGCATGTAGCCGGCCTGGAACGTGTAGTGGTGCGGAAACACCTCGTCCGTCAGCGCAGAGTGGGGCATGTGCTCCTGGATGCCGAGGTTGTGGATGGCGAGGCCCAGGTGCAGCGCCGCCGCCATGGTGACCGGCGACAGGTCCGTAGCGCCATGGAAACCTGTGCGCACATGGTACAGCGCAGAGAAGTCCGCCAGCTTGCGCAGCGCGGTGATGCCGCCGCCATGCACGACCGTAGTTCGGATGTAGTCGATCCACTGGTTGCGGATCAGGTCGTGCGCGTCCCACACGGAGTTGAAGACCTCCCCGGTGGCGATGGGCGTTACGGTGTGGCGGCGGATGAGTTCGAAGCCCTCCTGCAACTCGGCGGGGCAGGGGTCCTCCATCCAGAACAGATGGTACGGCTCCAGCGACTTGCCCAGGCGCGCGGCCTCAATGGGCGTCAGGCGGTGGTGCACATCGTGCAGCAGGTGCACGTCGGCTCCGGCGCTCAGGCGGATCTTCTCGAAGAGCTCGGGCACGGTGTTCAGGTAGCGTTCGCTGGACCACAGCCCCTCGGAGGGCAGGCCGCGCTCTGCGGGCTCGTAGGGTTTGGAGCCCTTGGGCACGCCGTAGCCGCCCGCCAGGCCGGGCACACTGCACTGCGCGCGCACGGCCAGGTAGCCCTCCTCCATGTGCTGGTGGACGGACTCGACCGCCTGCTCCACAGTGGCGCCGTTGGCGTGGGTGTAGACCAGTACGCCCTCGCGGCTCTTGCCGCCCAGCAGGTTGTACAGCGGCGTGTTCAGCGCCTTGGCCTTGATGTCCCACAGGGCCACGTCCACGGCGGCGATGGCGCTCATGGTGACGGGCCCGCGCCGCCAGTAGGCTCCGCGATAGAGATACTGCCAGATGTCCTCCGTGTTGCGCGGGTCGCGGCCGATCAGGCAGTCGAGCACATGATCCTGCAGGTAGGCGGCAACGGCCAGCTCGCGCCCGTTCAGGGTGCCATCGCCCAGGCCGTAGATGCCCTCGTCGGTGTCGATGCGGAGGGTGACGAAGTTGCGGTCAGGAGAGCAGACGATGAGGCGTGCGCTGGTGATCTTCATAGGGTGTGCCTTGTCCGGCGCTTCGCGTCCAGAGATTTTCTATGCGTCCCGAACTTTATAGTGAATCAGAGGTGTGGTCGTCAAAAACGGGAGAGGCAGCATGGCCCGTGTGAGGTGATGCTTCCGGGAAGCCGACTTATAGTTATCCATCTTGTGTCTGTGAGCGCATTCGCGATTCTGTGCA